>JAJDDX010000494.1 GCA_029260055.1 Phycisphaerae bacterium | reverse complement strand
CGAAAAAGACACCGTCTGGCGCCGCTTTCACGAGGACCGCTTCTGGGAGCAGCACGACTGCATCGTCTCACACGGCGGCGGCCAGCCGGCACGCGGCATGAGGCGCCTGCTGCGGCGGATGCACGACGAACTCAAGCTGCCCGTCTACGTCCTGCTCGATAACGACCCGTGGGGGTATTACATCTACTCGGTCATCAAGCACGGCTCGATCAACCTGGCCTACGAGTCGCGGCGGATGGCCATCCCCGATGCGAAGTTCATCGGCGTATCGAGCTTCGACTACGCCCGATGCGACATGAGCGACGACGTCAAGATCGAACTCGACAAGAACGACGTGAAGCGCGCCAAGCAGATCGCCAACTACAAATGGTTCCAGCACAAGCGGCCATGGCAAAAAGAGATCAAGAAGATGCTCTCGAACGGCTTCAAGATGGAAGTCGAAGCCATGATCTCCAAGGACTTGAGCTACCTGACGGAGGAATACGTGCCCATGAAGCTCAAGGACAAGAAGCAGTGGCTGGATTGAGGGCGACCCCACGGGCACGCCGGACCTTTTGAAATAGCAACCATGAAGCGCGTCTTCTCATCCAAAGACCGGGCCGCCGTCGAGATCGTTCGACGTCTTCTGTTGGATGAGGGGATCGAGACAACCGTCTTCAACGAGACGACGAGCGCGGTCCTCGGCGACGTACCGTTCTTTCATGCCGAGCCGGAGGTGTTCGTGCTTCGTGATGAGGACGCGGCGCAAGCCCGCGTGATCGTTGAGCAGTTCGTGTCTGGACAAGCCAAAGACGCTCTTCCGACCGAAGCATGGGACTGCCCGACGTGCGGGGAGACGATCGACGGCCAATTCACCGAATGCTGGAACTGCCACGAGGCAGACTCGGGCTGACGGCGACGCCGTACGCGCGGAGTGTGCCTAGATGCTCCGCGGCAAGCCCGGCCACCGTTGCTCCAAATGGGGCGCCAGCTACCAGACCGCCCCGGCCGATAGACGCCCCCCTGGAAAGTGCCACTTCAGCGATCTTGGCCTTTGAGTCCTGGTGTGTTACACTGTAGGTGAGGTGCCAAATGCGATGCGAGGACTTTGCCTGGATGGTCGAACATTCGCCCGAGTTGTTTCGAGACTACTCCGGCAAGTGGATCGCCGTCCGCGATGGCGCAGTGGTGGGTGTAGGCGATACGGCGCCTGAGGCTGCTGAAAAGGCTCGGAAGTCTGTGGGGGATGCGGAGTTCATCCTCGAGGCTGTCGACACCGAAGCGGACGTCGTCTATGCCGATCATCCATAAGTGGCGTCGTCGTGAGACGAAGCACTTTGGCGACACCTGGGTACCGTTCGCCCATATCGAACTCGAAACGCACGCAAAGCAGTTCCAAGGGCTTGCTCTCCAACTCGACTCAGGTGCGGTCGTATCGCTACTTCGAAGATCCGTCGCCGATTTGCTCGGTATTCCCCTGGAATCAGGGAAGAAGATTGAGCTGAGCAACGTGGGCGGCGGGCGCACCACGGCTTTCGTGCACGACATTCGTACTCGGTTTGACCCGCTGATCGTTCTGTCGGTTCCGTATGCGATCGCTACGACAGAAACAGTGCCGAACCTACTCGGGCGACGGGGCGTGTTCGACACATTACACATCGACTTCGACGCGACGTTCAATGAAACCAGAATCGAACTTCCCTGGCTCGGTCCTGGTCAGCGGTGCATCTGGGAGTTCGTTGCAGAGACGGAGCAGTACATCCTTGACCGCCGGGCGGGTTGGCCATTCGAGCCAAACGTGAAAGACGTGATTCGCCGCCTTCTTATTCGCAGCCAACAGCTACTCGTAAGTCTACTGGAGCTGTTGAAGTCAAGCGCGACCCACGCGTCGCCGGTCATCATTCGCGCGATGTTCGAGTTGAGTCTGCAGTTCGATTACCTGATGGCCGATCCAGTTCCGCGAGCTCGCGACTACGAGGATTACGCGCATATCACGAGACGCAGGCAGTCAAAGGCGATCGCCGAGAACCCGGTGGGGCCGATGAGCAAGTGTATTGCCGACTCGCCCGATCGTCCGAATGGCGAAAAGCGGAACGAGGAGGCGTACCAGCGCGTCCGGCCCAGGTTTCTGGTTCCCCGTGGCAAGAAGCAAGAAGTGGCCAGGGCTTGGTACCGCATGAGCATCGCAAAGTTGGCGAATACGTTGGCGCGCGACGCGGAGTACCGGCTGTGGTACAGCACAACGAGCGCCTGGGCGCACGGCGACCCTTTTTCCACGGTCGATGTGCAGTCGGGTTGGATCACCCAGCCTAGGAACGTGCTTCTCAGCGGTTTGCGCTACCATGCGCGCATGTTGCTAACGCTTGCGGACGCCGCAAAGCTCATTCTCCCAGATGAGCGACACGCCGATCTGAAGAAACTCGCGTCCGAGGTGGTATGAGCAAGGCGGCGCCAAGCCGAGGCCGGTCCGTGCCGCTCTCTAGATACAATAGTCCGGCATGTCCCCAACGTCGTCCAGCGGTTTGGGCTTCGGCTTGCCTTCGCCGCGAGCCTTCAGGCGTAGCTCCGGGGGCTTGAAGGTCACCACCGAGTTCGGCGGCACGGTCGACGTGACGAACACCGAACCGCCGATCACCGAGTTTTCGCCGATCACCGTCTCGCCGCCGAGGATGATCGCGTTGGCGTAGATCGTGACGCCGTCCTTGACGGTGGGGTGCCGCTTCGCTTCGCGGATCACCCGGCCGCGCTCGTCCTTGGGGAACGACAACGCGCCGAGCGTTACACCCTGATAGATCTTGACGTTGTTGCCGATGTCGGTCGTCTCGCCGATGACGACGCCGGTACCATGGTCGATGAAGAAGTGCTGCCCGATGTTCGCGCCGGGGTGAATGTCGATGCCCGTCTTGGCGTGAGCCCACTCCGACATGATCCGCGGCATCAGCGGTACGTCCAACTCGTACAGCGCGTGCGCCATACGATGCACGCTGATCGCCAGCAAACCGGGATAGGCGAGGATCACCTCGTCGAAGTTCATGGCGGCCGGGTCGCCGTCGTAGGCCGCTTGCACGTCGCCGGCGAGCATCGTGCGGATCGCGGGGATGCCCTCCAGGAACGTCGGCGTCAGCCGCCGTGCCTTCTGGTCGCACAGATTCTGCGAGGTCTCGCCCGGCTTTTCGACCTCCTGCATGTAGCAGAGGCACATGTTGATCTGGCGGAAGAGCGACTCGCCGATGCGCGGAAGCAGGTCACCCACATGGAAGGCCACGTTGTGCTTGGTCAGGTGTTGCCGGCCGACGAAGCCGGGATAGAGCAATTCGAGCAGATCGCGGACGGTCTGCACGATCTCCGTGCGCGACGGCAGGTACATCCGGTCGATGTGCTGGGCGCGGTCTTCCTCTTCGTAGCTCGTGACCATGTGGTCGACGAGTTCGCCTAGCTTCGCTCCGATGATGAAGTCCTCGGTCATGTCAGGTGTCTCACGGGCACCGCGCCCCTGCGAGCCACGTTGGCGAACGCGCTTCGGTGTGCGATGCTCTCGGAATATCGTACTTTCCGCGGCGCCACTTCACGTATTGCCGTGGTCAGTGCCGTGCGGCGTAAGTCACGCGACCATTCGTGATTCCCGAGCCGCAGGCTTGAAGCCTGCGCGGACGTCCGCGCGGGCTTCAAGCTCGCGGCTCAGATCATCGTCGAGCTTACGAGACACGGTACTAACTCGGCGGAGCGTAGTGTTCGATGATGCGGTCGGCACTCTTGATGCCGTCGACGGCTGCACTGATGATCCCGCCGGCGTAGCCCGCTCCCTCGCCCACTGGATAGAGGCCGTCGATCCCCTCCGCCTGCCGCGACGTGGCGTCCCGCAGGACACGAATCGGAGCGCTGGCGCGGGTCTCGGGTCCGGTGATGAGTCCTTCCGGACCGGCATAACCGGGGAACTTCCTGTCGAGTATGGGGAAAGCGCGGTCCAGCGCCGCCGACACCTCCTCGGGCAGCAGCGATCGCATGTCGGACCATTGCCCGCCGAGCGGGTAACTGGTTTCGAGTGTGCCGTCAGAGGGGTTACCGGCGAGAAAGTCCGTGACGCGCTGAGCGGGTACGCGGTACGACTCGTCCGTCGCCTTGAACGCCATCCGCTCCCACTTCTCCTGGTACGCCAGGCCGCCCATTGCGTCGAACCCGAGCTCCGCGGGGTCGATCGTGATGACCAGGCCGCTATTGGCGAACGGGCTCGCTCGGTTTGCCTTGCTCGCGCCGTTCGTAGCGATCAGGCCTGCGGATTCGTTTGTCGGCAGGATCGTGCCGCCGGGGCACATGCAGAAGCTGAACACGTCTCCGCGCTCGGCCGCAGCGCCCTTGGCGACCAGGTGATACTCCGCCGGTGCCAGGCGAGCGTGACCTGCGGCTTGGCCGTACTGCCGAGCGTCGATCATCGCCTGCGGGTGCTCCACCCGCACGCCGATCTGGAACGGTTTGGGATCGATGTGCACACCGCGATCAAAGAGCATTCGCAGGGTGTCTCGTGCCGAGTGCCCGATCCCGAGGACCGTCGGGCCTACCTTCACCCATTCGCCGCCCGCGGGCCGATTAGGACCGGATACGCAGATCGCATCGAGCTTCCCGTCTGAGAATCGGATGTCGGTCAGAGTCGACTCGAAATGCACCTCTCCGCCGCAAGCTTGGATGCGCTCACGGATACGTGCGCAGATGGTCGGAAGTCGATCGCTCCCGATGTGCGGCCGCGTGTTGATGAGAATGTCGGGATCGCCGCCGTGGTGGTAGAGCGCTTCGAGTACGTAGCGACACAGCGGATCGTTGACGCGGGTGTAGAGTTTACCGTCGCTGTAGGTTCCAGCGCCGCCCTCTCCGAACAAGAGATTGGATGTCGGGTCGAAGTCGCGCTCTTGGTAGTAGCGCTGCATGATGTCGCGATGGCGCTGTTTCACGGCGCGTCCGCGCTCGAACACGATCGGTCGGTATCCGAGCTGAGCGAGCCGCAGCGCCGCGAACATGCCGCCGGGCCCGAACCCGACGATCACCGGCTGCTCCGGCAGCGGCTCCACCCCGGCCCGCGGCGCCGAGTCCACTCGCGGTTCGATCCAGACGGCCCCGCCGCCGCGCACGGCACGGATGCGTGCCTGCTCCTTGGCGGGCGGTTCGTCGAGGGCGACTTCGACATGGTAGACGAAGCAGACGTCCTGGCGTCGGGCGTCCACCGATCGGCTGACCACGGAATAGGCGCGGACGGCGCTGTCCGGCACGCCGAGGCGTTGCCCGACCTGCCCGACCAGAGCTTGTTCGGGTTCTTCGAGTCCGAGCCGCAAGTTGCGAACGAGAATAGGCATGACGAGACCTATCGTAACCGCAAGACACCCTCTCGGCCATGCCGGACCGAGCCGTTCCCACACGATCATCGCGAAAGTCGACACTTGGGCAAGGCTCCACTAGACTCGACGTAGCGGTTCCGACCCGGCAGCGGGCAGGCTCGGCGACTGCGCCTGACTGAATACTGGCAATCCTCGCACACCACAGGAAGTCAAAATGAGGCAAAGGATGCGAATGTGGCGGCCGGCCGTCGCCGCCGCCCTGATCGTTGGTGGTGCCGTGTGTGGCAGTGCCCACGCGGGATTCGAAACCCCGGTCGCCATCACGAACACCACGATTGTCACCGGGCGGGGGCCGACCATCGACGCCGGCACGATCCTCATCGCCGAGGGGCGGATCGTGGCGGCCGGAGCGGACGTGGAGATTCCAGCTCACGCCGAACGAGTCGACGGCACGGGCCTGATCGCCTATCCCGGCTTCATCGACGCCCACACGCATCTCGGGGTCCCCGAGGCGGCTAGGACCGAAGCCGAGCGACTTCGCGCCGAGGATACGCGTCCCGATCCGCGAGAGGGCCCGCTGTCGGCCACGAGCGGGGCGAACCGCCGAGGCGTCAGGCCCGAGGCACGCGCCGTGGAGCTGTATGCCCCGGATGAGAAGGATGTCGAGAAGCGGCGGGCGCTCGGATTCACGACAGCCGTCATCGCGCCGCGCTACGGTATCTTCGCCGGAACCAGCGATCTGCTGATACTGTCGGGTGAGCCGGTGCGTCGTTCGGTCCTCGCTTCGGGACTCGCCATGCACGGTTCATTCAAAACCGGTGAAGAAGGCGGCTATCCCCGATCGCTTCTCGGTGTGATCGCGCAGTTCCGACAGGCGCTGCTCGACGCCCAGCGCCATGTCAAACTGCTCAAGTACGCCGAGCGCCATCCGCTCACCGGGCCCCGGCCGGTGTCCGACCCCGCACTCGACGCGCTTCAGCCTCTGCTCCGCGGTTCGCAACGGATCGTCTTCGAAGCCAACAGCGCGCGAGAGATCGTGCGAGCGCTCGACCTGACCCGTGAATTCAACCTGAACGTCGTCATCAGCGGCGGCAAGGAAGCGTACAAAGTCGCGGACAGACTGAAGGCGGAGGGCGTCGCGGTCATCGTGAGCCTGAAGTTCGACGAGGAGCCCGCGCACGGACGAAAAGAGAAGACCAAGCCGGGTTCCGAAGACCCACACCCCGAGCCGACCGGAGCCGCCAGGGCTGAGGAGCGTAGCCCCGATCCCGATACGGAAACGAAAGCCGGGCATGGCGGCGACGAGAAGGGTGCGGCGAAGTACGAACCGCTCGAGCTTCGGCGTGAGCGCAGGCGCCTTTGGGAGGAGGAGGTCAACAACATCCTGCGTCTGCACGAAGCCGGCATCCCGTTCGCCCTCCGTACGCGAGATTTCAAGGACCCATGCGAACTGCTCACGAACCTCCGCAAGGTGATTCAGCGCGGGCTGCCCGAAGAAGCTGCGCTGGCGGCTCTGACGACAACGCCGGCATCGCTGTTCCACATGGAAAATCAGATCGGCTCGATCGGTCGCAGCCGACTCGCCAACCTCACGCTGATGACCAAGCCGCTCGGTGACGAGAAGGCCAAGGTCAAACTGGTCTTCATCGGCGGCAAGAAGTTTGAATTCGAAGTCGACGAGAAGAAGAAGGATGCAAAGAAGAAGGGCGACGATTCCGAGGTCGCCACGGATAGCGCGAAGGCAACCGAAGACGACAAGAGCGACGAAGGCCCGACATGGGCGGTCGAGATCGAGGCTGACCGGGTACCGAAGACGCGAACCGGCGGCGATGTGCTGATCCAAAACGCCACGATCATCCCGGTGACCTCGCCCACGATCGCGAACGGATCGATTTTCGTGCGTGACGGCAAGATCGCCGAGCTAGGACCGGACATTGCGGCGCCGGAGGGTGTGACCGTCATCGACGCGACCGGTCGCTTCGTGATGCCGGGCTTCGTGGATGCGCACTCCCATCTCGGCATGGACTCGACCAACGAATCTTCCGTCGCGATCAGTGCGGAGGTGCGCGTAGCAGACGCCATCAACCCGACCAGCGTCGGCATCTACCGCGCGGTCGCCGGCGGTACGACGACCCACCTCGTGTTGCACGGGTCAGCCAACCCGATCGGCGGGCAGAACGCCGTGTTGAAGCTCAAGTATGGCCGAGACGCGTCGGAGATGTGGGTGGATGACGCGCCGCGGACGATCAAGTTTGCGACGGGCGAGAACGTCACCAACGCGAACTTCCACAGGGCGTGGGGAAAGCGCTACCCGAGCACACGCATGGGCGTCGAGGCGGTCTATCGTGACGCGCTCGAGTCCGCCAGGTCGTATCAGAAGGAATGGTCCGGCTATCAGCGGCGCTCGCGCGAGGGCGAGGATTTGCCGGTTCCAAGGCGAGACCTTCGCCTGGCGGCGCTGGCTGAGGTGCTCGACGGCACGCTTACCGTTCACGCGCATTGTTACCGCACCGAGGAGATCCTCCGGCTCATCGGCGTGGCTGAGGAGTACGGCTTCAGGCTGGGTACGCTTCAGCACGTGCTGGAAGGATATCGCATCGCGCCGGAGCTCGCGCGGCACGGTTGCGGCGCGTCGACGTTTTCCAACATGTGGGCGTACAAGATCGAGGCATACGGGGCGATTCCGCACAACGCCGCGATGATGTCGCGCTATGGTATCTGTTCGTCCGTCAATTCCGACTCGCCGAACACCATCCGCTATCTTGGGCAGGAGGCAGCCAAGTCCATCCGCTGGGGCGGGCTCGATGAGATCGAAGCGCTTAGCCTCGTTACGATCAATTCCGCGAGGCAGTTGCAGATCGAGGATCGAATCGGCAGTCTCGAGGTCGGCAAAGACGGCGACATCGCCATCTTCAACGGCCATCCGCTCAACACGTTCAGCAAGTGCGTCATGACCTTGATCGAGGGCGAAGTCTATTTCGAGGATGCACGTCCCGAGGCGATCGAGCCCTGCGACGTACTCCGTCTGCCGACAACAGTCGATTCGACGATTCCCCAGACGCTCCACCGCGCCTACGCCATCGTCGGCGCGACCGTACATCCGATCAGCGGACCGATCATTGCCGATGGAAAGGTGGTCATCGTCGATGATCTGGTCCACGCCGTCGGATCCGACGTCGAGCTTCCGCCGGGGTGCGGGGTGATCGACGGCGCGGGCCTGCACGTCTATCCGGGGTTGATCGACGCAGGCAGTACGATTGGACTCACCGAGATCGGCTCGCTCCGCTCCACGCGCGACAACCGGGAGATGGGTACGTTCAACCCGCACGTGCGCGCCATCTCAGCCGTGCATCCCCACAGCCAGCACGTGCGCATCGCGCGCACGGGAGGCACGACGACCGCTCTGACCAAGCCGTCGGGCGGACGAATCGCCGGTCAAAGCGCGATCGTTCATCTCGACGGCTGGACCGTGCCCGAGATGGTCGTGGTCGACGCCTTCGGCCTTCATATGACCGTGCCATCACTACCGGTTCACCTCTCCACGGACAAAGAGAGGCGGAAGAAACAGAAGGCAGGTCACGAAGAAGCCGCGAAGAAGCTCGACGAGTTCATGGCCAAGGCCAAGCACTATGCCAAGGTCAAGGCCCTGGCCGCCGCCGACCCCGCCATCGAGTGCGACACCGATCTGACACTGGACGCCATGGCCCCCTATGTGCGCGGCGACAAGCCGGTGCTCTTCGGGGCCAACGCCTACAAGCAGATGCTCGATACGATCGAGTTTGCAGAAGAGCACGAGCTACGATGCGTCATCAGCGGCGGCAAGGAGGCGTGGAAGCTGGCGGACGTGCTGGCGGACAAGCACATTCCGGTGATCCTGGGCACGCCGCTCAGCTATCCCGGCGGCAAGTTCGAGCCGTGGGATTCCGTCTACCGCTGCGCCGCAGTGCTGGACGGTGCCGGGGTCGCGTTCTGTTTCGCGTCGGAGAGCGCGTCGGATGCGTACAACCTCGGCATCCAGGCGGGGATGGCAGTGGCTCACGGGTTGCCTAAGGAGCGAGCGGAGTACGCGCTGACGCTGGGCGCGGCACGAATCCTCGGCATTGACGATCGTGTCGGCTCGATAGAACCGGGCAAGCGAGCGGATTTGATCGTGATCACGGATTCGCCGCTACAGACATCGAGCGTCGTGACGCATATGTTCATAAACGGCACGCCGGTCGAACTGACCAGCGCGCAGACGGAAAGCTACGAGAAGTTCAAGAATAGGCCGACGCCGTCCCTGCCGCCGGCGCCGGAGCTCAATGGGCCCGAGAGCCTGACGCGGCCCTAGAGTCGCGAGGCGGGGTGCCCCATGTCCTTTTGGACATGGGGGAGCCGATGACGGGCGTACCGGAGCCCTGTCACCTGGCCACGCCAACGGTTGGTGGTCATCGCCTCCCCCACCTCCAGAGGAGGTGGGCCACCCGGCCGTCCCTGCCGCCGGCGCTTGATCTGAAGGGCCCCAAGAGCTTGACGCGACGATAACGTCGCAAGGAATCGACCATGTCGAAGCCACAGCACGTACCGCTTCGCATCATTGACGCTAACTTCAACCGCGCGCGTGAGGCGCTGCGCGTCATGGAAGAGTATGCACGGTTCGGCCTCGATGACGCCGGCCTCTCGGGCCCGCTCAAGGGGCTGAGGCACGAGCTGTCAGGTGCGCTGGCACCCATAACCGAGCTGATCAGCCATCGCGAAATCGTCGGTGACGTGGGACGTGAGGTGCGAGCCGACGGCGAGTACGAGAGGGCGGACGCGGCGCACGTGGCGACGGCGGCCGGCAAGCGGCTTACCGAAGCCCTGCGCTCGATCGAAGAGTACGGTAAGATCGTCGATCCGCCGCTTGGGGCCGCGGTCGAAGCGCTGCGCTACCGCGCGTATGAATTGGAACGGCGGCTCGTGCTCACGACCCGCGCGAGACAGCGCTTCGGCCACGCGCGCCTCTACGTGCTGATCACCGAGTCGCTGTGTCGAGGCGACTGGTTCGAGACGGCGGCTGCGGCGCTGCGCGGCGGAGCGGACGTACTACAACTCCGCGAGAAGGACCTGCCCGACCGTGAGCTCATCGAACGTGCGGCGCGATTGGCGGCACTGTGCCGTGAGCACGAGGCACTCATGATCGTCAACGACCGCCCCGACATCGCATTGGCAAGCGGTGCGGACGGCGTACACCTCGGGCAGGACGACATGAGCGTGGCGGCTGCCCGTCGGATTCTTCCCTCGACGGCGATCATTGGGGTAAGTACGCATACGAGCGAACAGATTACGCAGGCGGTTGACGCGTCTCCGGACTACATCGCCGTGGGCCCGATGTTCGACACCGCCACGAAGCCGCAGGAGCACATCGCCGGTCCGACCTTGCTGGCAGGGGCCAAGAAGCGCACGTCCATTCCGCTCGTGGCGATCGGCGGCATCGACGATCAAAACGTGAGCCGGGTGCTGGCTGCGTCGCCCTGCTGCGTGTGCGTTTGTGCGGCTGTCGTCGCTCAGGCCGATGTCGAATCCGCCGCCCGCCGGCTCCGCGATTTGACCGCCGGCACGCAGCCCCTAACCAATGGTTCCGGCTAAGGTTAGGCGCCGCGGCATCCGCCGCTCATCCTCTCTCCTTCCTCTTTCCGAGACGGGCTGTTTTTTAGAAACCGTCGCTGCGCCACATGGCCGATATTTGACAACGAAGGGCTCGACGTCCGCCGTGACACAGTCGGGACGAGTTCGTTAGTTGTTTGTTTACAGACACTTACGTTCGTCCGGCGTTGACTTTACAGTGGCACGACCCATAAGATCGTTGGTGGGTCGACGAGAGCCCGTCCCTGCGGCCCCCGGGTCGCGAGAGTTCCCGCCAGCGCGGCGAGGCCGACGTGGAGTCGGTGCCGGACACGCGCCAAGGCGGCGGTTGTCGATGTGTTGAACCGGCTGGGGAAAGTGTGACCGGATGGATGATCCGGTGGGAGGATCGCAGCCATGGCCACGTCGGAAGAAATCTTTGCACTAGTCACCGAGAATCTCAGTCGGGATCGTTTCCGCGAGCAGCACTGGGAGGGTTCGGTCTCCGAGTACCTTGACAAGGTCACGAAACACCCGCGGCTCGCGCGGAACGCCTTCCAGCGCGTCTACGACATGATCATGCACTTCGGGCATGAACGATATACGTGGATGCGCGAGGAGATGATCCGTTACGAGTTCTTCGCGGACCCGATCGACCATGGGGCTGACGCGATCTACGGACTCGATCGAGCGCTGATGAACCTGGTTGACTTCTTCAAGTCGGCCTCCCACCAGTACGGGACGGAGCGGCGTATTCTGCTGTTGCACGGGCCGGTCGGTTCGTCCAAGAGTACGATCGCGCGCCTTCTCAAGAAGGGCCTGGAACGCTACTCGACGCTCGAAGAAGGGGCGCTCTACACCTTCTCGTGGCACGTGCAGGACGAGAACGGGAAGGACATCGTGTGCCCCTGCCCGATGCACGAGGAACCGCTCAAACTGATCCCGATTGACGCTCGCCGGGCGGTGCTCGCGAAGATCAACGAGGATCTGCCGGAAGGCGAGCAAGTGCTCGTCGACGGCGCGCTCGACCCGTTCTGCCGAAAGATGTTCGATGATCTGCTGCTCAAGTACGACGGCGAGTGGCAGAAGGTCATGGAGCACATTCGCGTGCGAAGGTTGGTGCTGAGTGAGAAGGACCGGGTCGGCATCGGCACCTTCCAACCCAAGGACGAGAAGAACCAGGACTCCACCGAGCTGACCGGCGACATCAACTACCGAAAGATCGCCGAATACGGTTCAGATAGCGATCCGCGCGCATTCAACTTCGACGGTGAGCTCAACATTGCCAACCGCGGCCTCATCGAGTTCATCGAGGTGCTCAAGCTCGACGTGGCGTTCCTTTATGACCTGCTCGGCGCGTCGCAGGAGCACGTGATCAAGCCGAAGAAGTTCGCCCAGACGCACATCGACGAGGTCATCATCGGGCACACGAACGAACCGGAGTACAAGAAGCTCCAGTCGAACGACCTGATGGAGGCGTTTAGGGATCGTACGATCAAGATCGACATCCCCTACAACACCAGACTCGACGACGAAATCGCCATCTACGAGAAAGATTTCAACAAAGAGCGCATCCGCGGCATCCACATCGCTCCACACACGATCGAAATGGCGGCCATGTGGGCGGCGCTGACGCGGATCGATGAGCCGAAGAAGGCCGGCCTGACACTCATGCAGAAGCTGAAGCTCTACAACGGCAAGAGCATCCCGAACTTCACGGAGGATTCGGTCAAGGAGCTGCGGGCCGAGGCGCCGCGCGAGGGTATGCAGGGCATCAGCCCGCGATACATTCAGGACAAGCTCTCCAACGCCTTGGTCTCCGACCAGGCGATCCAGGAGAAGTGCATCAACCCGTTCATGGTGATGAACGAACTCGAAGGCGGGCTTGCGCACCACAGCCTCATCACCGACGAGGAACTCAAGACACGCTACCGCGAACTACTCGGCACGGTCCGCGAGGAATACGAGGATATCCTCAAGTCCGAGGTGCAGCGGGCGATCAGCGCCGACGAGGATGCGATCACGCGGCTGGCCTCGAACTATATCGAGAACGTTAGGGCCTACACCCAACACGAAAAAGTCCGCAACAAGTACACCGGCCGAGATGAGGAACCGGATGAGCGGCTCATGCGCTCGATCGAAGAGAAGATCGACATTCCGGAGTCGCGCAAGGACGACTTCCGCCAGGAGATCATGAACTACATCGGGTCGCTCTCTTTGGAAGGGAAGAAGTTCGAATACCACACGAACGCCCGTCTGCACAAGGCGCTCGAGTTGAAGCTATTCGAAGATCAGCGCGACACGATCAAGCTCAAGAACGTCGTGTCCGGCGTCGTCGACGACGAGACGCAGGCGAAGATCGACGTGGTCAAGCAGCGGCTCATCAAGTATTTCGGCTACAACGAAACAAGCGCGACCGACGTACTGAACTACGTCGCGAGCATCTTCGCCCGGGGCGATACGAAGCAAAAGGAGGAGTAAACGTCAAAACGTCAAAACGTCCAAACGTCGAAAGGGCGGGACGTTGACATTTGGACTTTTTGACTTTTGGACGTTTCGACGTTTGCTATGATCCTCCAAATCAACAACGACCATCAGCGCTTTCGCAAGATCGTCAAAGGACGAATCCGTAAGGATCTGCGGAAGTTCCTGACGCGCGGCGAATTGATCGGGCGCGAGGGCAAGAAGTACATCAGCATTCCCGTCCACGGCATCGACATGCCGAGCTTCCGCTATGGCGACAACGACGACGGCGGTGTCGGCAAGGGCGACGGCAAACCGGGTGACCAGGTCGGCGAGGCGGAAGGCGACGGCCCGGGCGGTACCCAGGAAGGCAAGCACATCCTCGAGGTCGACGTGAGCCTCGATGAACTCGCGGAGATCCTCGGCGAAGAGCTGCAGTTGCCGCGCATCGAGCCCAAGGGCAAGAAACAGATCACCTCGGAGAAGGACCGCTACAGCGGCGTGCGCCAGTCGGGCCCCGAATCGTTGCGGCACTTCAAGCGGACGTTCCGCCGTGCCCTGCGGCGGCAGATCATGTCGGGCATGTACAACCCCGACGCGCCCCGAATCATCTTCGAGCGCCGTGACAAGGTCTATCGCAGTTGGAAGACCACGCTCAGCCCACAATCCAACGCCGTGATCATCTACATGATGGACGTCTCGGGTTCGATGGGCGACGAACAGAAGGAACTCGTCCGCCTCGAGGCGTTCTGGATCGATGCCTGGCTCAGAAGGAACTACGAGGGTATCGAGAGCCGCTACATCGTCCATGACGTGCGCGCCGGCGAGGTCGATCGTGAGACGTTCTTCCGCATCCGCGAGGACGGCGGCACGCGCATCTCCAGCGCCTTCAAGGTCGCCCGCGAGATGATCGAGAAGCAGTATGCGCCCACCGACTGGAACATCTATCTGTTCCATTTCTCCGATGGAGACAACAGCAGCGAATCAGACAGCCGCGAATGCTGCTCGGTGCTCAAGGAACACCTGTTGCCGTCACTCAACATGTTCGGCTATTGCCAGGTCGCCAGTGCGTACGGCAGCGGCAACTTCATCAACGTGGTGCACGAACACCTCGACGACCTCGAGGCGGTCATCACCAGCCGGGTCAACAACAAGGACGACATCTACGACAGCATCAAGACCTTCTTTACGCCCGCATTGTAGGAAGCCATGAACGAACCCCTTCCCAAGGCAATCGCCGAGCAGGCCGACATCATCGCCGGCTACGCGCGCACGGAAGGGCTCGACTTCTACCCGACCATCTTCGAGATGCTCTCCTCGGAGCAGATTTCCCAGGTGGCGGCCTACGGCGGCTTCCCGCAGCGCTATCCCCATTGGCGCTTCGGCATGGAGTTCGAGAAGCTCCGCAAGCAGCACAAGTACGGGTTGGGCAAGATCTACGAGATGGTCATCAACAATGACCCGTGCTATGCCTATCTGCTCAATGACAACATGATGGTCGACCACAAGACGGTCATCGCCCACGTGTACGGCCACTGCGACTTCTTCAAGCACAACCATTGGTTCAGCCAGACGAACCGCCGGATGATGGACGAGATGGCGAACCACGCCACGCGCGTGCGGCGGTACATCGAGCGTTTCGGCGTCGAAGCTGTCGAGCAGGTCATCGACACGTACCTGGCGATCGATAACCTGATCGATCCGCACTCGGTCTTCATGCGGCGCGACGACAGGCCGACCAAACCCGCCGATCGCAAGAACGACAAGCCCAAAGAGGTGGGCTCGCGGTTTCCCGCCAAGAGCTACATGGATCGCTACATCAACCCGCCCGAGGCCCTCGAAAAGGACCGCGCGGAACGGGAGGAAAAAGCCCAGGCAAGCCAAGGTCGCTTCCCGCAGCGACCGACGCGAGACGTGTTGCTGTTCCTGCTGCAAAACGCGCCGCTGAAGGACTGGGAGGCCGACGTCCTGGCGATGATCCGCGAAGAGGCCTACTACTTCGCGCCTCAGGGCCAGACCAAGATCATGAACGAGGGATGGGCGAGCTATTGGCACTCGACCATGATGACACGCTACATCGTGCAGGCCGATGAACTCATCGACTACTGCGAGCACCACGCCGGCACGCTGGCGACCTCACCGGGCAGGCTCAATCCCTACAAGCTCGGCATCGAACTGCTTCGTGACATCGAGCGGCGCTGGAACATGGGACGCTACGGGCCGGAGTACGATGCGTGCGACGACATGCAGGTCCGCCGTAACTGGGGCAAGGACAAGGAGCCCAAGGACCGGGTGGTGGGTCTGGATTCGCCCGGGCGGCAGAAGATCTACGAGGTCCGCAAGCACTACAACGACGTGACCTTCCTCGATGAGTTCCTCACGCCGGAGTTCGTCGATGATCAGAAGCTCTACCACTATCGCCAGGATCCGGCCACGGGTCGTATGGTCGTGGTCAATCGTGATTTCAAGAAGATCAAACAGCAGCTCCTGTTCATGCTGACCAACCACGCCCAGCCATACATGTACGTGATGGACGGCAATTACCGCAACCGCGGCGAGCTCTACTTCACCCACCGCTACACCGGTGCCGACCTGGACATCAAGTACGCGGTCGCGACGTTGAAATGCCTGTACAAGGTGTGGAAGCGCCCCGTCCACGTCGAAGGCCGCATCGATGACGAGCCGATTCTCTTTAGCTATGACGGCGAGCAGTCGAGCCAGCAACACATCGACGACAACACGGACACGCCCGCGCATCAGTTCTAGATCGACTTGCCTGCGACTAGCACCGGCTCTTTCCGAACCGCGACCGTAAGGGAGCGGCCGAAGCTCGCGGCCCGTTCGGCCGGCAACTCTCGCACCGTCAGCGCGGGCCGTTGAAGAGCCTTTGTGAGATCGCCACGTCACGCAGGTCGATATGACCGTCGTGGTCGAGGTCGGCCGGCTCGCACGGCTCGATCGGCGCGGCATCCGGGCCTGACATGCAATAGACCACCGGCGCGAAGTCGTCGAGGTCGATGTCGCCGTCTTCGCTGATATCACCGAGCGGATAGCCCCGAATCGCAATCGGGGCGGCCCCCCCGGTGATCGCCGCGAAGCCCGTGTTCGGTTCCGGCGGTTCGTACGCCTGAGCGTAGCTACCGGCCCAGCTTGCGATGGAGCCGTCGCTCTTTAGCCCGTGGCTGTAATAGCCGGCCGTGGCGATCGCCACGAAATCGGCGTTCGGCATCGGGACGTCGTCGTGTTGTTCCCCGTACCATCCCCACTCGACGATCGAGCCGCTGCCCTTCAGGCCGAGAATGTGATCGTGTCCGATTGCGACCGCGACGAAATGCGTGTTGGGATAAGGCACATCGTATCTGTCGTCGTGCCGGGGCCACACGACGATCGAGCCGTCGGCTTTCACCCCGGCGTTGAGTTGCGCATAGGTATCAACCGCGACGAAGTCCGCGTTGGGTTCCGGCAAGTCACACCACCCGGACACGCAATCTCCCCACGCCACCAACGAACCGTCGGCTTTAAGGCCAACGCAATGGCGATCCCCGGCCGTCATTGCCACGAAGTCGCTGTTCGGTTCCGGCACATCGAGTTGACCGTAGCCGTTGGATCCCCAGCCTGTGATCGAGCCGTCGTTTTTCAGGCCCAGGACGTACCCGGAGCCCGCAGCGACTTCGACGAAATCGGCATTCGGTTCCGGCACGTCGTAGTAGCCGTTCAAGTTGTGGCCCCATACCACGACGGAGCCATTGGCACGCAGGCCGAAGTTCGTGAAATTGCCCCTCGCGACCGCCACGAAATCCACGTTCGGTGCCTGCAAGCCGCACGGACCGCGGAAGTTGGCTCCCCACGCCTCGACCGAACCGTCGGCCTTGACCGCGAGACTGTGTAGTTTGCCGGCCGCGATCGCGGCAAAGCCACTGTTCGGCTCCGGCACATCAGTTCGGCCGGCCCCATCCGATCCCCACGCCACGATCGTGCCATCGGTTTTCATGCCGAGGCTGTGCCAGCCACCGGCTGCTATGGCCACGAAGTCGCTGTTCGGCTCCGGCACCTCGCTCTGCCAGGTGTCGTTGCCGTACGGGTCGGTATCGGCTCCCCACGCGACGATCGATCCGTCACTCTTGAGCCCGAGGCTGTGCGACGTGCCGGCTGCGATCGCGACAAAGTCGGTGTTCGGCCCAGGTACATCCGTCTGCCCGTGGTCGTTGAGCCCCCACGTGACGATCGAGCCATCGCTCCGTAAGCCGAGGGCGTGAGCCTTGCCGGCCGCGACCGCGACGAAGCCGCTATTTGGCGCGGGCACATCCGTCTGACCCTCGTCGTTGTCTCCCCAGGCGGTGATCGAGCCGTCACACTTCAGCCCGAGGCTGTAGTCGTCGCCGGCTGCGATGGCGACAAAGCCGACATTGGGGTCAGGTACTGGCGATGGGCCGAGGGAACCGCGGCCCCAGAGCACGATTGAGCCGTCGGCCTTGAGGCCGAGATTGTGATGGAAGCCGGCCGCGATGGCGGCAAAGTCGGTGTTCGGCTCCGGGACGTCGCACCGTCCTTCGGAGTTACTGCCCCAGGCCACAATCGATCCATCGCCCTTCAGCGCGATACTGTGGTACTCCCCGCCGTCGACGGCGACGAAGCCGCTGCTGAGGTCCTCGGCGAGAACCTGCGCCCCCCAGCCCACGAGCGTGCCGTGGTGCTCGTGCCCTTGAACCGCGCCCGTGACAAGCAGGCCCGCGATGGCCCCACTGCATGCTTTGAGTCCCATGCCTAGCTTCATGGTTTGTACCCCTTTCGGTTGAACCAAAGCCGTCCGTACGTAGGTCCGGGTTCGCGGCGAATCTCTTACACGCGATTCCGGTTTTTCCCGGCTTCTTTTCGAGATGCGCGTTTTGAGGCTGGAAACACCGATCTTGCCAGCCGCTTGCGTCCCGCTACCGGTTGCGCGACCATGCCGCTGACGTTGGCGAACGCCACCGCGCAGCAGACGCAAGGGCACAGTTCCCAAGACGATCACGTGGATGGACAACGTGACGGACGCAAGCATGGATGCACATACCACTCGGGCGGCACGCAAGGCGGCCATCCTCGAGTCGCTCGCCGTATTCATCCTCGGCGCGGTGCTGATGCACTACGTTCAGACCGGTGCGTGGGGGCCAGCACCCGTCGAGCCCGGCGTGTCCGGGCACGATTCGTTCTATCACGTCAAGATGGCGTCGCTTATGCCTGAACTCGGGCTGCCGAGCGAGTTTCCGCACCTGCGGTTCTGCTACTTCACCGAGGATGGCCGATTCATCTCCAACCACTACGGGTTCCACGCGCTGCTCATGCCGTTCGTGAAGCTCTCCGAGCGCATTACCGGCGATGGGTTGGCCGGCGCCCGCCTGGCGATTGGCGTCTCTTTTGGCCTGAGCCTGATGCTGATGAACCTGATCCTGCTCATGCAGGGGGTTCGCTGGCGATGGCTCTGGCTGATCGCGTTCGTGGCGATGCCGTTTCAGTTCTTCACGCGCCATGCCTACATCCGCGCCATTGCCCCGTCGCTGACGTTCATGCTGCTGCTCGTGCTGGTCATGTTCCGCGAGCGGCACATCTGGACGGCCCTTGTCGTGGCGGCCTTCACGCACCTCTACCTCGGCGGCGTGGTCTATGCGCCGGTGCTGGTGGTGGCCTACGTCGTGTGCATCGTCATAGGCCCGACCGGCGAGCGGACGATTCCGTGGAAGCTGATCCTCTTTTCGTTCGGTGGGTGGTGCATCGGGTTGCTCGTGCATCCGTACATATCCGGCATGTTCGAGTGGCTGCGCGTGCAGCTCTTCGCGACGGGTCTGTCGCCGGATATTTCGGTGGGCCGCGAGTGGAAGCCGTATAACGACGTCTGGTGGTTCGCTCAGATGGCCGGGGCGTTGCTGGTCACGTGGATCATCGCACTGATGGTGCGGCTACGCTTCGGGCCGCGGCTCAATGCCAAAGAGACGGCGCTGATGCTGCTGATGTTCATCTTTTTGGCGCTGAACACGAAGGCTCGGCGGTTTGTGGAGTATTGGCCGCCGTTTTGCCTGCTCAGCGCCGCGACGCTGGCCGCCCCGCTGATCAACGCCTACGCCGACAAGGTGCGACGCGGCCTTGCCGAGTCGTCTGCGCGGTTGGCTGTGTGGTTCGAGCGCGCCGGCGTGGTGGTCGTGCTGCTGGCTGTCTTTGGTGTGGTGCGGTTTTCGCCGCTATGGCGTGATATTCAAAAGAAGCCCAAATGCGGCTACGACCTCGCCGCCGTCACCGAGATGATGGATTTCGTCAAAGAGCAAGCCGAGCCGGGCGACGTGATCTTCACCGACGATTGGGATGTCTTCCCGGTCTACTTCTACCACAACGCGAAGTGTAACTACGTGGTCGGGCTCGATCCGAAGCTCACGCACGAACGCCGGCCGGACATCTGGGCACGGTTCGAGAAGCTATCCCGCGGCCTGGCCCCCAAGACGGTCAAAGTCAAGATGGAAGGAGAAGGCGGCGAGCTTATCGAGCAAGAGGTCAAGGTGACACACCGTGACATTCGCGACGTGTTCGGCGCGAGGTTCGTGATCATCGACAGCGACCACAAGAAGTTTTCCGCCAAGATGAATCAGCAGAAGGACCTGGCGGAGTTGATCTACCCGACGACCTCGTTTCACGATTCCCGCGATGAGCCCTATCTGGTTTTCAGGATCAAGGATGGGGGCGATTGAGGACAGGCGGCGTGCCAGCAGGGAGCTCCTGTCTGGCACTCAATTCAGTGAGGTGCGAGTATGCCGATCGATAGTTGCCCACACACATTTCGAGCCCTCGCAAACGAGATGCTCCCGGCCGACATGACGCGCATGCGACGGGCTATGTCGTCACCGCTCAACATGCTGGATTTTGGGACGAGAGGGATTGGCCCAAAGACGATCCTGAAGAAGCTCGACAAGCAGGAGGATTTCTCCGGTTGTTATGTGCTGCTGGACGGCGGCGTGCCGGTTTACGTAGGCATCTCGCGCTCCATCGTTGCCCGGCTGGAATCTCACATGAAGGGAGCGGATTACTATACGGCCACGCTTGCGTACAGGATGGCCGTTGTAGATTTCCCTCATAAACTGACGGCAAATGAGGCCATGAAGGACGCTGAGTTCATGCGCTTGTTTTCAGCCAAGCGCGACTTACTCAGGACATTCCAGGTCGCCTTTATCGAAATGCATGATCCCATCACGATGTGCCTATTCGAAGTCTACTGTGCAATGGAACTTGACACTGCAACCTGGAACTCGTTCCGAACGCATTGACTCCGGCAGGTGGAACACTCGCCGTGGCCGCTGCGGTTGATCGGTGTGACGGGGAATGTCCTGTGTCAAAGGCGGCAGGCCGTTAGACCTGACTCCGGCAGGTGGAACACTCGCCGTGGCCGCTGCGGTTGATCGGTGTGACGGGGAATGTCCTGTGTCAAAGGCGGCAGGCCGTTAGACCTGAAGGTATATGAAGACGGGGCGTCCTTGTACTCCGTTGGCTATCCTGTTGGTGCGATACCCAACAGCCCAACGGCAAGGAGGCCCCGATGGAACGAAAGCACTTTATCGGTTTGGATGTGCATTGCCAAGAGACCGAGAT
>JAJDDX010000493.1 GCA_029260055.1 Phycisphaerae bacterium | reverse complement strand
ACGGAATCCACGGTGGCGATCATCCCCATCGTGTCACTGGCCGCGGCGGTGATGGCCGTCTTGCGGGTCTGCTCGCTCATCTGCTTGGCGCGCCCGAGCGCCACCGGGAACATCGAGGCCACCATGACCATGCCGAGGCCGAGGATCACGATGGCGATCATCAACTCGATCAGGGAGAACGCCGATCGCCGCGCCGCCTTGACGAGGGCGTCGCGGTCGGGTGCGGCTGGGTTGTCGTGTTGATCGACCCTCACGGTGCGACGCTCTCCCCGGCGGGTCCGCGAATGACTCCGCCGGTATACCGGTTGATGTAGAATGGCTTCGCCAATTCGAGCAGGAAATCCCGCTGCACGGTGTCGCTTCCGCCGCCCGAGGCCACATCGTTGAACAAGGCGTCGTCGTAGACGAGCACGCCGTCCACCGATGGGAAATTGATCGCGGCCTGTCCGTCGCTGACGAGCCAGTCGACGCTCCCTCCTCCGGCAGCGTCGAGCGGTACGCCGGTGTCGTCGAGCTTGTAGTAGTTCACGCTCGGCGGCGCGACATTGAGCGACGTGATGTCCCCAATCCCGTCCCCGTCGTCATCCTCATCCCGGATCAGCACGTCGCGCCGGGGCACCACTTTCCCGTCGACGGAGTAGATCAGTGTGAAGAAGTTCCTGTGGCGCTGGGCGCTTTGCCCAGTGGACGGCGGGGCTTCGAAGAAGTTGTTTGCGAGTTCCTCGGCACTGAAGTCGAGCCATGGCGCGGCCTGGTCCGGCTCATCCACCACGTAGCGTGGCACGACCCGCATCGGCGGCGGGAGCGAGTAGTCGCGCTCCGGTGAGACCTCGAAGACCTTGGTGAAAGCACCGTGGCCCGAGTCAACCTGCCTGATCGGGACGATTCGCTGCACTCCGTCCTTGTCGATGTAGAAGAAGATACCGCTTTCGCCCTCGAGCGGCAGGAGGGCCTTGCCGCGCGTCGACATGATCAGGCCCTGGATCGTGTTCTCCGCCTCGGCGACCTTCCGCTCGTCCCACAGCGTCGTCATCGACGGGAGGGTCAGGCCCAGGATGATCAGGATCACACCGACGACCACGATCATCTCGACCAGGGTGAACGCCCGTCGAGACGGTCGCCCGGCGTGGATGTCGGTGGTATCGGCATGTGCCCTGCCTAAGCGCATGACTAACGTACTCCTCGCGCAAGCTTCGCCTTCAGGGCGTCGTCGGGGTAGACGTTGTCCGCATTGAGCGGGCTGTCGATCTTTCCGTCGGTGTCCGACGCCCAGTCCGCCTCGAGCGTGGCGGGCGGAGCGCCGAGCGCCGCGGTCGCCGCGGCGAGCGTCTCCTTCGACAGTTGTTCGGCACCGTCCGGACCGTAAGAGCAAAGAATGGGCTGGCCGGCGTTGATGCGCACCATCGCGGAGGAGGCCGCATTCCAGTCCGTACCGTTCGACGAGAGGGTCGGGTCGGTGGGTTGCCCCGGCTCGGCGTCGCGCTGCGAGAAGTAGGTGATGGGCACACCCCAGTCATCGAGAAGGTGGCGGATTTCCTGATCCACACCCGCGTCGTAGTTCTCGTTGTCGTCACGATTGAGGAACTGAAGCGGCGTGTCCGCGGGGTCGACCGGCGTTCTCCAATGGCTGGCGGGTATCTTCTCGAGCATGGCGGACCCTGCGTCGCTGAACATGCCGATGGACAGCGTCAGCGCCGCGAGGTCACGATGTTCGAGGCTCTGGGCGGCGGGGTCGAGCCCGTCGACTTGGAACGTCATGTTCCCGAAGAGCACGTTGTTGGCCGGCCCCGGCATGACCTCATGCTTCCCCACCGCCCGGGAGTACAGCGCGTTGCCGTAGGGCACGCCGAGGGCGGTGAACACTTCCAGCTCATCCGGCGGATAGACACCGTACCGTTTCTGATAGGCGATGGATTTGGTCAGCGTCGGCCGATCCGTCTGTTCCATCCTGAACTGCTCGACCGCATCACGCACAATACCGAGCATGAACTGCGTCTTGGTCGCCTTGGCGTTGTCGATGACGGCCGAGCCCGCCACCAGCAGCGCCCCGGCCAGGATGCCGATCACCGCCACCACGATCAGCAGTTCGACCATGGTAAAACCGCGCAGGGCCCGGAGCCGGCTTAGCCTCTTGATGGATCGTGCAGTGCTCACTTATTCGGTCACCCTCGTCCAGTTCGTCACATCATCCTCGTTGCCGTAGATCGCGTCGGGGCCCGGCGAGATGAGCAGATAGCTGTCCTTGCGCACGGGGGCGTTCCGCGCCCGGCTTTGGGGATCGAAGATGAACCGAGCAAAGCTGTGCTCATAGGTGAGGTCGGTCAACACGTCGTCCGTCTGCGGGTTGAAGCCGGGTGCCGTGACCTCGCCGATAAAGTGGCGGTGGCCGTGCGCGTCGGCCGAAGCACCGAAATCCACACCGAGGCGACCGCTGAGCGCTCCGCCGTCCGAACCGGTAATGATCCCGTTGTCTTCCTGGCGGTAGACGGTGGGCTGGTTGTCCTGTCGCGAGCCGGCCATGAAGCGTGCGGCCTTGTTCGCTTTGTAATAGAGGATCGGGCGGTCCCACTCGTCCACGAAGAAGAGCTGGTCTCCCGGTCCGGTCGCGGCGATCAAGTCGGCCTCCGCCGCCACGATGACGTCGTCACTGTAGAGGCTGTGGAACGTACGCGTCTTGGCCGCGAGTTTGGGTGAGACGAACCCGGTCCCGCCGCCATAGCGTGTGCGGACGGCTTCGCCCGTCGTAGCGTCAATCTCATAGGCGCCGCCGTCACCTTGGTGCGTGTCGTCGGACCAGTCGCCGTCGTTGTCGATATCGACAAAGCCTGGCGGTCCCAGGCGATCCGCGCCGAGCAGGGCATGCGCGAGAAGGGACGCCCCCGAGATCGGCGTATTGAGCGTATTGCCCGAGGTTCCGCCGGGATCGGCAATCGCGAACGGATCCGCGGTCGAATCGCCGGCGGACGGCGGGTAGGCACCGCCGAGATTCTGCTCGCCGCGGTACATCTCCAAGCCTTGATCCAGAGCGCCGAACTGCGACGTGGTAGCGACTACCTTGGCCGAGTCGCGCACGGCGGAGATCGCCGGCACCAGCACCGCGATCAGAAGCCCGATGATCGAGATGACCACGAGCAACTCCACCAGGGTAAAGGCGCGGTTCGCGGAGGCCTTCTGAGGTTTCTTCATGTTCCGATTCCTTATCCAGACGCTTCGCAAGCCGAATCTACTCGAGGCTCAGCGTGAAGTTGGTTACGTCGTCGCTCGTTCCGTATCGCCCGTCGACGCCGGGGCTGATCAGCATGTAACTATCGGAATTGACCGGCCTGAGCGGGTCGGTCGGCGGTACGTCATCGCCCTGGTCGTCGGCTGACAGGATCGCGCGGGCAATAGTCCTGTCGAGGATGAAGCGAGCGAACGTCTCGTCGACGGGCTCGTCGCCGGTCAGGATGTCGTTTGCATTCCGCGACTCACCCGGTTCGGCCATGGCATGCGCACCGCCGCCGAAGTCCCAACCCCGGTCGGACTCGCTGATGGAGGAGCCGGTGAAGACGACGTTGTCCTGATGGAAGTAATACGCCGGCCCCTGCTCCTGGCTGGATGCCGTTCCGGGATAGATGTTCTCCTCGTTCCGGGCCACCGCCGCCATGTTCGTTGTGCGGCCGTGCTTGTTGGCGGCGTAGTAGAGAATGGGCTGATCGAACGCATCCACGAAGACCGGGAGCTTCTTGGCGTCCAGGTCGTCCAACATTGCGGTAGCGGCGCTGGATGTCGGCGGCCGGCCGCGGAGCTTGCTCGTTTCCACCGTCTTGACGCCGCCCGGTTCGATGTAGTGCGGGGCGCGCGGCAGTGGATCGCTGCTGTTTACGGCAGTCTGGGTGTACCACTCGAAAGGCTCATTCTTCAGGCCCGGGGGCACCGAGCTCGACTTCACGTAGCCTTGCTGGTCGATGCCCATCAGCATGGCCGGCAACCACTGCGCGCCGTAGACGATCGGCGGGCTGCTGTCCCGCAGGAACGGGAACTGGCCCAGGTGCGGTTGGAACGCGTAACTCCCGATCCGCGGATGGGCGAAGGAAGGCGGATAGCCGTTCGTTTGGGGGAACTTGCGTTCGTTGTCGTTCTTGAAGAGGTTCAGCGCCGTGCCCAGCGCCCGGATATCGGCGGCTGTCTTGGTCTTCTTCGAAGCGTTGCGCGCGGCGTTGAGAGACGGGATGAGGACCGCGATCAACAGCGAGATGATGAAGATCACGGTGAGCAGTTCCACGAGGGAGAACGCGGACCGGCATCTCGCGCGGATGGGTCGCGGGGAAATCATGCGTCGGCGAGCGGGGTGGCGGGTCATCGTCTCACGTCCTCCTGCACCTGCGATTCGAAACACAGGCCGGGCGAACGGCCCGGCCCGCGATAAGCTACCGTTATTATAGGCACCACAGCGGCCCGTCGACCGGCTCGACCTCGGATCACTCCTGCACGGACTGAATCAGCGACACCAGCGGCAGGAACAGCGCCAACACGATGAAGCCGACGATACCTCCGAGCAGGATGACCATGACCGGTTCGAGCAGGGAGACGAGGCTCTCGATGACCACGTCGACTTCCTCGTCGTAGTTGTCCGCGATCTTCAGGAGCATCTTGTCGAGTTCACCGGTCTCCTCGCCGACGTCGATCATGTTGACGACGAGAGTGTCCACGACCTTGGCGGCCCGCAACGGGTTCGCGAAGCTCTCGCCCTCGCGAATCGAGTCGTGGACCTTCTCCATGGCTCGGCCGTACACCTCGTTACCCGAGGTTTCCCGCGTGATGTTGATCGCTTCGAGAATCGGCACGCCGGCGTTGATCAGTGTGCCCAGGGTCCTGGTAAACCGCGCTACAGCCGTCTTGCCCATGAGCATGCCGAGGATCGGAATGCGGAGCCCGATGAAGTCGGTGGCATACCGCCCCCCCTTCGAGCTTCTGATGAGCTTGTACAGAATCAAGATGACAAACGGCGCGAACAGCACGACGGACCACCCGGGCGGTTTCCCCGCGGTGAACCAGGTCGACGCGTAGAGCAGGATATTGGTGACGGTCGGAAGCGTGATCCCGAAGTCCTCGAAGATCTCCTTGAACTTCGGGATGACGAAATACATGATACCCGCGACGATTCCGCCGGCGAAGAGCACGACGACGACCGGGTAGATCATCGCACCGACGATCTTGCGCTTGAGTTTCTGCGCCTTCTCCATGAACTCGGCAAGACGCTGCAGAATCGTGTCCAACACGCCACCGGTCTCTCCGGCAGCGACCATGTTGCAGTAAAGGCGATCAAAGGCTCGCGGGTGCTTCGAAAAAGCCTCGGAAAGCGTGCAGCCGCCTTCGATGTCCTCGGCGACCCCTCTTAGCACGTTCTTCATCGGACCGGGCTTTTGCTGTTCCTCGAGGATGTTGAGACTTCGCAGGATCGGTAAACCGGCGTCCTGGAGGGTGGACAACTGGCGTGTGAACTGGGTGATGGCCTTGACCCCGATGATTCCGAAGCCCATGCTCGTCGACTTCTTCGCGCCGGACTTACCCTTGGCCTTCGACGCCCCGCCCTTTTCCCGGATGCGCGTGGGGAAGTAACCGAGGTTGCGGATCTTGGCGAGAGCATCCTCGGTCGAGGACGCCTCGATCTCGTCCTTGACCTGCTGCCCCGCCTGGTTCATCGCTTCATAGGCAAAGGTCGGCATGCTTAGTCCTCGAACAAGGTCTCCTTGACGACCTCGTCAATGGTGGTGATTCCGTCCATGATCGCGAGCAAGCCCGACTCGCGTAGCGTGCGCATCCCTCGTTTGAGCGACTCGCGGCGCAACACGGCAGTCGAAGCGTTTTCCATGATCATCTCACGCAGTGCTTCATCGAGCACCATCGTCTCGTAGAGGCCCAGCCGGCCGCGGTACCCGGTTCCGTTGCAGTAGTCGCAGCCCTTGCCGTAGAAGAACTTCTGGCCTCCGATATCTTCCGGCTTCAGCGCCAACTGCAGCAACTGGTCCTCCGTGGGTTCGTACTCGGCCTTGCAGTTCACGCAGATGCGACGCACCAACCGTTGCGCGACAACCGCCTCCACCGTGGCTGTAATAAGAAACGACTCGACTCCAAGGTCCAGCAAACGCGCAATGGCGGACGGGGCATCGTTCGTATGGAGAGTCGTGAGTACCAGGTGTCCGGTCAACGCGGCCTGGACGCTGATTTGCCCGGTTTCGAGGTCTCGAATCTCGCCCACGAGGATGATATCGGGGTCCTGCCGGAGGAAGCTCCGCAGAGCCGCGGCAAACGTCAGCCCGACCTCGGTCCGGATCTGCGTCTGAACGAGCCCGTCGATGTCATACTCGACCGGGTCCTCCGCCGTGAGGATCTTGACCTCGGGCGAGTTCAACTCAGAGAGAGCGGCATAGAGCGTGGTGGTCTTTCCCGATCCGGTCGGTCCGGTGTTGACGACGATGCCGTGAGGCTTCTTGATCAACTGCCGGAAGACGGTGAGATCGTCATCCCGCATTCCGATCTTGTCCAGGCTGAGCTGGACGTTCGACCGGTCGAGCACACGAAGCACGACGCTCTCGCCGAAGAGCGTCGGCAGGACCGCGACACGCAGGTCGATCGGCATGCCCTTGAGCTGGAGCTCGATACGCCCGTCCTGCGGCAAACGCCGCTCGGCGATGTCGAGGTTGGCCATGACCTTGATACGCGACGCGATCGCCAAGGCCACATAGCGTGGCGGCGGCACCATGTCGTACAGAACGCCGTCGATACGGTAGCGGAGCTTGAACTCGTCCTCGAAAGGCTCGAAGTGGACGTCGCTGGCCTTGTCCTTGATCGCCTGCAACAAGACCAGGTTGAGGAGCTTCTTGACCGGGTTGAGGTCCATCATCTCCTTGAGTTCGGCCAAGTCGATGCTGTCCCCGCGACCCTGGAATTTGGCCAGGTCCTCGTCCTCGGTAAGTTCGTCGATCAAGTTCCCGATCGACTCCTGCTCGCCCTCCGGATAGTAGCGATCGATGCCGGCCTGGAGCTCGGCCTGCGTACAGAGGTAGGCCTTGATCTCGAAACCGAGCAGCGTCTTCAGATCGTCAGTCGCCACGAAGTTGTCGGGGTTGTCCCTCGCGATGGACAACACGTTGAGCTTCGTGTCGAAATCGAACGGCAACACCCGGTAGGTGTTCGCCATCTGAGAGGTCATGATCTCGATGACTTCGGGCGGCGCGTCCCTCTTGCCGAGATCGACGACCTCCATGCCGGACTGCGCCGCGAGCGCGAAATTGAGATCGGCCTCGGAAATGTAGCCGAGTTCGACCAGAATCGCGCCGATGGGCCCGCGCCGCTCCTTCTGGATATCGAGCGCCTCGTGGACCTGCGCGCGACGCAGCTTGCCCATCTTGATGAGGACGCGGCCGAGCTGCCGACCCCGCAGTTGCTCCATCGAGGGTCGGCGCTGCCGCCGCCCTCCTTCGCTAGTACTCGTCTTACTCATGATGCTCTAAATACCGGCCGGTCCTCGTCGTCGTCCGGCAGTTGGCTCGCATCGAGGCCGCGCCGGTGGGCGTCGATTTTGTCCTGCATCACGCCGGCATGTCGCGAACGGTCCACGCAGTCTTCCGCGGACACCGCACCCTGCTCGTAGAGCGTCCAGAGGTGCTCGTCGAGGAGTTGCATGCCGTACTTCTTGCCCGTCTGGATCGCCGAGTCGATACGGAACGTCTTGTTCTCACGGATCAGGTTGGCGATGGCCGGCGTAGTGACCATGAATTCGTAGGCCGCCACCATGCCCTTGGGAATCCTCGGCAACAGCGCCTGCGACAGCGTCGCGATCAGGTTCGTCGAGAGCTGAACGCGAATCTGCTCCTGTTGCGAGACCGGGAAGGCGTCCACGATACGGTTGATGGTTCCCTGGCAACCCGTGGTATGCAGCGTGCTGAAGACGAGGTGGCCCGTCTCGGCGGCACGGATCGCCGACTCCATCGTCTCGAGGTCTCGAAGCTCACCGACGAGGATCACGTCCGGGTCCTGTCGCAGCACACGCCGCAACGATTCGGAGAAGCTCGGCACGTCAATCCCGATCTCGCGCTGGTTCATCAGCGACTTGCGATGAGTATGGTAATACTCGATCGGGTCCTCCATCGTCACGATGTGACGATCGAGATTCGAGTTGACGTAGTCGAGCATCGTCGCCAGCGTCGTGGTTTTGCCCGACCCGGTCGGGCCGGTCACCAGAAACATACCACGCGGGCGACGACACAACGCCCGGCAGATGGCGGGAAGGCCGATCTGCTCGAACGTCAGAATCTTGTTGGGGATCAAACGCAGCACGCACGCCACGTTGCCCTTTTGCTTGAAGATGGCAACGCGGAATCGGCCGAGTTCTCCGAAGGAGAAACCGTAGTCCGTCCCGCCCTCTTCCTGGAGTTCTTGCTGGTTCCGCTCGGGCGTGATGGCCTTCATCAGAGCCACGGTGTCCTCAGGCCCGAGCGTCTTGGTTTCGAGCGAGCGCAGATGGCCGTGCAGCCGAATGACCGGCGGCCGCCCGACCGTCAGATGCAAGTCGGACGCACCCGTCCTGATGACGGTTTCCAGCAGTCGGTCAATATGTAGGCTTGCCATGCCCTAGTCCTCTTGAACCCGTATCGTCGCGCCGTACACCCGTCTGCACGGCATCATTCCGTTCACGTCTGCCCCATCAACTCGTTGCGATGGTATCGTCCCGTCTGCGAGAACCTTAGTCGTCTGCGACTATCCCCTCCGCCTGCGTAATGCGGAGCAAGTCTTCCGGTGTCGTGACGCCCGCGAGGATCTTGTCACGCCCATCCTCCACGAGTGTACGCATCCCCGCCGCACGCGCGGCGACGCGCAGCTTCCCAGACGGCGCGCGCTGGAAAGCCAAGTCACGCAGGGCGGAGTTCATGATGACCATCTCGAAGATGCCCTTCCGCCCGCGATACCCGCTTCCACCGCAGCGCGGACACCCGGCGCCTTTCCAGATGGTCTTGCCTTGCAGTTCGTCTTCTTTGAAACCGAGCATCTTGAGCCATCGCTTGTTGGGGTTCGTGTCCTCGACCTTGCACTCCGAGCAAATGACCCGAATGAGCCGCTGAGCCATGATCGCCTGAATCGAACTGGCGACGAGAAACGGCTTGATCCCCATGTCGATCAGCCGCGTAATGGCTGACGGCGCGTCATTCGTATGGAGCGTGCTGAAGACGAGGTGGCCGGTGAGCGCCGCCTGGATCGCCACGTCGCCAACCTCGCGGTCTCGAATTTCACCGACGAGAATGATGTTCGGCGCCTGCCGCAACATCGCACGCAAGATCCTGGAAAACGAAAGGCCGATCTCCTCGCGAACCTGGCACTGATTCATGCCCGAAAAGTTGTACTCGACCGGGTCCTCAGCCGTGATGATCTTCGTGTTGGGTTTGTTCAGCGCCTGCAAGGCCGAATAGAGCGTGGTGGTCTTACCCGACCCCGTCGGTCCGGTGACCAGAAAAATCCCGTTGGGGCGCTTGATGATAGCATCGAAACGGGCGTTATCGCTTTCCGAGAAGCCCAGGGCCTGGATGCCCACCTGCGCCGACTCGGGCCGCAGAATACGTAGAACAATGCTCTCGCCGTGATATGCCGGCAATGCGCTGACTCGGAAATCGATCTGGCCGCCGCCGACCTTCAGCTTGATTCGGCCGTCCTGCGGAATCCTCTTCTCCGCAATGTCGATACCCGCCATGATCTTGAAACGCGTGGTCACGGACGCCTGCATGTGTTTGGGGATGTCGTCCCTCACGTGACACACGCCGTCGATGCGATACCGCACGCGGACGCGGTCGGCCATCGGCTCGATATGAATATCACTGGCCCGCCCGTGGCAGGCCTCGGTGATGATCAAATTGACCAGCTTGACGATCGGCGCATCGCCGCCCTCGTCCTCGCCGCCCTTTTCACCGTCCTTGCCTCCCTCGGTCGGGGCATCCTGGTCGATGCTGGCCATCGTCTGCGACAGCATATCGCCATCCGGATTGACGAACTTCTCGATGAACCGCTTGACTTTCGTCACCGACGCCAGCGCGGGCACAATGTCCCGATTCAGCCGAAACTTGAGCAGGTCAAGCGTCTCGAGGTCGAGCGGGTCTGTGATGATGATCTTGAGCTTCTCTCCCTCTTCGGCAAGGGGCAGAACCGTTAGGTCCTCGATGAGCTTCGACGGGATCAGGTCCAGCACGTCGCGGTTGACGGGCTGCTTGTCCATGTCGATGTACTCCCAGCCGTGCTGGGCGGCCAGGGCCTTGACGACATCGTCCTCCTCCGCCAACTCCATTTCGACGATGGCCTCACCGATCCGCTTCCCGTGCTCCATGCCATATTGAAGCGCCTCTGTAACGGCCTGCTCGTCCAGGATGCCCCAGCCGACAAGGATCTCACCGAGTTTCTTACGCTGTCTCGCCATCTTTTCTCCGGTCCACGTTCCACAGGGGATAATCCCCCCTGCGCCAGGCGGCCATAACGGCACCTGAAGAGGCCCACGCCAGTCGGCGCGATCCTCACCCGCAGCCACAGTACTCTACAGGGCCAAACCGGTGTATTCAACAAGCGGCTGTGGCGGGGTTCTGAACGACCGCGGCCTTCGATCAGACGGCGTTGGGGCCTGCGCCCTGCCGGGTACGCAGCACCGTCGTGATACGAACGCGAAAACCGTTGGCCAAAAGGGCCAACAACACCAAAGCTGCGGCTGTGCCGACGGTGCGCACCTGGGCGTCCGCGCAATCGGCCCGCATCGGCATGAGTTCGGGCATCGCGACAGCAGCACGATCCAGCGCAAGCCCGAAGGTCACCGACACGACGGCGATGGTCACGAGGTAGATGGCAAGCGCCCGTCGCCCCGCGTCTTTCACGACGACGAGCATCGTGGCGATGTTCGTGGCGGGCCCTACCAGCAGAAACACGAGGGCCGCCCCGGGGCTGAGCCCCTGGGCGATCAAGGCGGCTGCGATCGGCGTGGACGACGTGGCACACACATAGAGTGGCAGACCGACCACCAGCATCGCGAGCATGGCCGATAGCCCGCCGCCTACATATTCACCGAAGAAACCCTCCGGAATCACCGTCGAGAACAGTCCGGCGAGCACGAAACCGGCGACCAGCCACGGCGAAAGGTCGACGAACATGTCGATCAAGCCGTAGCGCAGCGCTGTGACGGTCTTGCCGCGGCGCGGGGCCTCGGGTGCGTCGCCGCACGCGCACGAATCTCCGCAACCGCTGGGAGAAGAGGCTTCGGCTACTTCAACGCCGGTGTGGTCCGATATCGAAAACTTGTTGGTCAGGACTCCGGCTACTACTGCACTTGCCAGAGCTGCAACCGGACGAACGACCGCGAAGAGCGGCCCGAGGAGGGCATAGGAGATCGCAATCGAATCGACACCGGTCTCCGGCGTGCTGATGAGGAAACTCACGAAGGCGCCCCGGCCCGCGCCCGCCTTGCGAATCTCCGACGCGACCGGAATCACGCTGCACGAACAAAGCGGAAGCGGTATGCCAAGCAGCGACGCGCGAATCACGCCGGCTGCCCCGTGGCCCAGCCGCCGCGTGGCCTTCTGCACCGGCACGAGCACATGGATCACACCGGCGAACAGAAAGCCGAACAGCAGCCAAGGCGCTGAGTCCACCAGCATGGCCCAGGTGTGCATGGCCCATTCGGATGCGAAGTCCGCCATGTGACGACTCAACTACTGCCGAAGCCAAAGGCGCCGTGACCGCGGCGGCATAATGCGGCGCTACGCGGCACCGTAATACGGCTCGGCCTGGAGCCCGGTTTTGGCCCGCACGACCTCCACGATCGCGTCAACCTCGTCATTCGAAAGCGGCGTGACGCGGCTGTCCGCGGGCCGGCGGGCCACCGTGTAGACCTGCACGCAAGCGATCCGCCCGCCACCTGCCGTAATCTCGCCCAAGCGCCCGACGTACGCCTCGATCTCGGCTCGATCGGGACCACGGCCGTCGCAGGCCAGGAACATCGACTGAATCACGATCGGCCTGACTTGCGCGGCGGCTGTAATGTTCTCGACCACATGAGTGAGCGGGAAGTTTGGGCGGTTGATCAGCCGGAAGTAGTCTTCGGTTCCCGCGTCGAGTTTGGCCCACACCTCGCCGTTGTGGCCGTCCAGCACCGCGAGCGCCGCAGCCACGTTCGGTCGTGTCAGGTAACAAGCATCCGTAATGAGCACGAGCTTGGCTTGATCCAGGCCGGCCTCGTGCTTGAGCCGGCCGGCCAGTTCAACCGACTCGCCGAAGACCTTGCAGGTGGTCGGCTCGCCGTCTCCGGAAAAGGCGATGTCGCGCACGCCGCGCAGCTCGTGCGGCACGCTTCGGAGCGCCTCGTCGTCATACAGCCGGCCGCCGACCGCCAGGGCGATCATGCCCGACAGTTCGGCTTCGAGGATCGCCAGGTCGACCTCGCGAACGCGCGGGTCGCGCGATCGATCCACCTGGCAGTAAATGCAATCGAAGTTGCAGGCTGCGTCGGGGTTGAGGTTGACGCCGATGCTCAGGCCGCCACTGCGGCGCGAGATGACGGGGTAGACGTAGAGGTTGCCGCGCCAATCGCGGGAGTGGTCTTTGTGCTGGGGCAACGGCGTTTGGTCGGCGTCGGCCATGGTCAGTTCAAGTGTCCGGGGCGACCGACGTCCTAGTTGCCAGCAGCGAAACCGTGGTCTGTCAGCCTACTCGGACGGCGGCGTGATCACCACGTTATTGTAGCGCAAGAGCGTACCTTTGGCACGCTCCAGATCGATGATGGCGATGTTGTAGTTGACCATCGCGTTGAGCATGGCGCTGCGTTCGCTCGCGAGTGAACGGCGCGCGCCCAGTTCGCTGTTAAGGGTATTGAAGTCCTTGCGCTCGGCACGCGCCACGACGGAGTCGACCTCGCGCGTGCGGGCCTGAGCCGACTTGAAGCTCGGCCAAATCTGATCGTAGGTCATCGTCAGTTCGCGGGCAGCTTCGTGAACGTCCAGGATGACCTCCTCGAACTGTCCCTGGAGCGCGGCCGTCGCCTGAGCGTGTTGCAGCTTGGACCTGGCATGCGCGGCTCTGGCGGCACGGTTGCCGATCGGAAGCTCGAACTCCACCCCCACGTAGTAGGTGATGAAGTTGTGGGTCGACATCTTGTCGAACGCGCGATCGGCGTTGTCCCAGAGCCCCTCGACGCTGTAGCGGAAGGTCGCGTCAAGGCGGGGAAGCTCGAAGTTCTTCGCTCTGCCGACGGCAATCCTCGCGTTGGCGATCTGCAACTCTTGCTCCCTGATCTCCGATCGGTTGTCGAGCGCCGTCTGCACCTCGGCGAGCGGGGACACGGTGAAGCGATCGATCTGCGGAAAGTCGGCCGGGATGACTTCGGCATCGCCCCCGAGAGGCAACTCCGGATCGTTCATGAGCGCCAGCAGACGATCTTGCGCATCGAAGACGGCGGCTCGCCGGCGAATGAAATCGGCTCGCGACTGTTCCAGGTTAGCCTCGGTGGCCGCCAGTTGCACCGGCACGACATCGAACGCCTTGCGGGCTTCGAGATAGGTGAAGATCGCCTCGAAGTCCGCGAGCACCCTGGCGGTGACCAACAAATCGCGCCGCGTCTGGACCAAACGCCAGTAGAGCTCCTCGACCCGCCTGAGCGTGTCGCGCACCTGCCGGCGGAAGACCCACTCGCTAAGAGCCTGGTTGTTCTGCGCCAACGTGATCTGGGACCGGTTGTAGTCGATACCGGCGCCGCGCAGAAGCGGCTGTCGCGCCTCGAGCGTGAAGGTGCTCTTGTACTCGGGGTTGATGTTCTGGAACGATATCCCGATCGATTGGCGATTCATGTTCCACGTGCCGGAGACCTGCGTACCGGTTGCCAACCGCTTGCGCACGCCGAAGGCCGATGTGAACTGATCGACTTCCGTCGCGGAAAGCTGCGACCCGGACGGCTGATCGATGTTCGCCCGCGTGATGTTGGTGAAGAACACCGCGTCGAAGGCCGCCTCGGCCTCGACGACGCGCGTAGTCTCGATCGCGGGGTTGAAGCGTTGAATCTCGACGGCGTAGCTCTGTTGCATGGTCCGCCGAACCACGTCGTCGAGCGACAAACGAACCTGCCGCTCGCGGCGCAGTGCCCCCATGCTGTCGAGCACGCGTTCGATGTACTGCACGCGGATCTTGTCGTCCGCCGTGCGCGCGCGATCGAGCTCTTCGAGTGCCCGGGCCCGGTAGTCCTCGGGGTCGGGCACGTGCCACATCAAACGAGACATGGAGATTTCGCCGTCGACGAGAGCGTCGTCACCGTAGGCTTCGACAGCATCCGCCGCGCCGCCGGCCGGCGGCTGTGTGGCATCCTGCCCAACGGCGGTAGACACCGTCAGCCACAGCAGACAAAACGCCCAAGCGAACGCTGTGAAGCGAGCCGATTTGTCACCCATCATCCTCTGGAAGACCTCGCTCGCGGCTGGTGTACTTCAGGCACGACAGTCCGCGCCATTTACGTCTTGCACCCCAGGGGCCGCGCCGCGCCACGCCACAGCCTGCGGTACACTGGCGGCATCGTAGCCGCAGTTCTCACCCGTCGTCAATCCGGAGCCGTGCCGATCCGACACGTCCGACAACTTTGGACGCGTGGCGCCGTGACGATACATAGCGGGAATTCGAGCCAACCCGGCGGATATTCGGGCCTACACTGTCGGCCGGCAGACCGCACGGAAGGCCGATCATCCGCACGGCGGCGAGAGTCGCGGTTATCGACACCCGCCGCTACGACCTCGCAGCGGCGTTATCGGCTGACAAGCCGCGCCCGGCGCGACCGACCGGACCGCGCAACTCACAGGCAAACCGCCGCCCCGTGCCGCGCCGCGAGCCGTGCTGGCGCGTCGGTCGCTGATCGCTACTTCTGGGACCATGATCGGGGCATCGCCGTTGGACTTTCGGCGCGATCCGATCATACCATTGGTAAGGGAACATCCGCATCGCGAGTGCCATCGGTGTGGCGTCAAGAGTGGCGTTACCCGGCGCGCACTCAACTGCGGCCGCCGGCGCACCGATGTGCGGAATGAGGGCACACCGCATCGTCGGAGGGGACGCCCGGGGGATCAAGCGTCCGAGAAACGGGGGATTGAGTTGGATCGTCTGCTTTTGGATCATCGATCCGATCGCCGGGCACGGTTCGTGGCGGCGCTCGCCACGGCGTGCCTGACGCTGGCCGCATTGCCCGGCTGCCTCGCCCAACGTCCGTACTTACCTTCCGATAATCCGAGCGCGTGGCGCGTGCGTCTCGCTCGGCTCGGCGTCGCCCCGATCCAGGATCCCGATTCCGACGCCGACGCGCCCGTGGACAAGCCCTCCGATGCGCTGACCACACGCCGAGAACGAACACCGGCCGCCACCACGAGTCGGCGCTGGCACCTCGACATCGGGCTCCGCACAAGCCACACGAAGTTGAGTTCGACCGAGCAGCAGTTGGATCGACGGCTCGACCTCCCGCTCAAGACCGACATTCTCGGCGTATTCAGCCGGCCCTCGACGCCGATCGATCGCAAGTCCAACCTCGGCCTGAATTCGGCCTTCATCGGCGTCGGACGGGCGGAAAACGAAAAACTGACCTGGACCTGGTATTTCGCCGGCGGCACCGGCGAGGATCGCTCGGACCAGCGATGGCTGCACCTGCGGCTGAAGGTCAATTTCAAGTACGGCACCTACCTGACCGGTGTATCCACGGAGTACTACCCGTGGGGCCGCCCCGAGTACTCTGGGCTACGCACGTGGGGGCAGCGCTTCCAAAAGAGCAGACCCTACGTCTACAGCGGCATCGAAGGCGGGTATATCAGCGGGCAGGGGAAAGGCGAATTCACCGTGTTCGGGCGAGGCCTCTACAAGGACGGCGTCACCGTTCGCGATTGGGTGGTCGGTTTTCCGATCGGGCTGGGCTGGCGCATCCCGCTGACGGAGCAATGGTCATTCGCCTTGGCCGGCGGCTACACGTTTCACGTCTATCGCCCGGACGAATACAACGGCTGGAACTTCCTGACCGGGCTCCGGTACCGTTTCTAGTGCGGTGGGCGCGGCGTCGCGGAGACTACGTATCGCTTCCGGAGTCACCGCCCTCCCTCGGCGATGGCGGATCACCTCCGTCGGTCCCGGGCTTCTCGGTCGGGCTGGGCGGCGATATTCTCGAAATCGTCGGGGATGATGATCCACCAGCACTATCCGGCTCCATGGCGGCGCCGGCATGCTCTTCCACGTACACGTCACTGAGATCCGCCCCGTCCACATCTCGGCGAAGAAGCGCGTAGATCACGGTACAAGAGCTGAAGTAGAAGGTGGCCAGGAACGACCAGACCAGCGCGAGGGCGAGCAGAATCCAGAGACCGATCAAGACGGAGGAGATGCACTCGTACCACGCGAGGCTCGACCATTCAGGCGGCCAGTCGTAAACCGGGTCCGCAGCCGAAGTAGGCCACACCAGAGCCATCTTGCTGACCGGCTCGTCCTCGGTGCCGCGACCCCACCACCCGAACGGCGAGGTGCCGACGCCTACGATCGCCCGCGTCACGCCAAGACCGAAGAAAACGAACCAACGGACAACCGCCCAGCAGATGGCGGCGTAGATTGTCGCGATCAGGCCGTACAGGAAGGTCTTTACGGGCTTCCCGAACGCATAGGACAGACTTCTGGAAAAGGCGTCGAACGCGTCGGCGCCGTCGGTCGCGACTGACGGGAAAAAGAGGCTGCCGCCGACGGCCAGACCGACAATCAGCGCCGCTATGACCAGCCCACCGAGGATGGCGAGGAAGAACGCGCCGCCGGCCAGGACGTCACCGAACAGCGGGATTCGAAACACAAGCCCGCCGATAACGAGCAGCACGAAGATGACCAGGGAGAAGACGAGCGGGACGCACGGCGCGAGAAAGAAGCCGCCAAACCAGGTGCGCTTGACGTAGCCGATGGCCTCATCCAGCCGCGGCTTCTCATCCTGCGTGAATTCCAGTGCGGTCAATCGACAGATGATCCCGCCGGCAACCGACCAGATGAACAGCGAGCCGGCTGCAAACAAGAGGAAATAGAGCGTGTGGTGCCGCGCCATCCAACAGACGCCGAGCGC
>JAJDDX010000492.1 GCA_029260055.1 Phycisphaerae bacterium | reverse complement strand
GTTGTCCCCGACCCTGACCTGGTTTCTTGGCCGGGTAGATGGCACACGCCATGTCCGAAGTCGCGAGGGTACACCGAAGTCTCCGCGCTCGTAGAGAGTGATTGGGGGGGCTGCCTGGAGAAGAACCTCCCCCAGCCCCTCCTTATGAAGGAGGGGAGCCACTGTGCGCCCCTTCCTCCTCCTGCGTGCCCGACTTGCGCATGAAAAACGGGCACGTCCGATCGTCGAACGTGCCCGTGTCGAGTTCTTGGTGCCGGTCGCTTTGCGCCGGCTTTCGGTGCGGCCGCTAACGACGTGTGGGTGGAATCGGACGCCTGCGCCGGTTCTCCTTGAACCGCCGCCGCTTCGGCTTCCGCGTCTTGTCGTCCTTCGAGGTCGCGTCGTAGTCCGCCTCCGACGCGATGCGGTTGGGCGAGAAGTCCGCTTCGGACCAGTTGATGACCGACTGCGGCGGCATGCTCTCGAACTCAGCCGCCCGGAAGCATGCCATCTCGTTTGACGTGATGGATAGTAAGTCCAGTAGATCGTTCACACCGACGTCTCGGCGGGACATCTGGTGGAACTGCGGCTGTCGCTTCGGCACATCAGCCGGCGGCGCGGGCTTGCGCTTCACTTTGTCGGTCTTCTTGGTCTTCTTCTCATCCGGCTTGACCTTCGCCGCCATCGTCGGGCGACGCTCCGGCTTGGTCTTGGTCGGCGCGGCCTTCGTCCGGACGACCGCCTCGCGCTGCGTCCGTGTCGAGATGGGCCTGATCGTCCTGACCTCATCGGTGTAGCTCGCCAGCACGGCCTGACCCGGGTCGGCGAAGCTCACCGTGTTGGTCGGGACTTCATAATCCGTCGCCATGCGGTCCCAGCAGACGATCTCGCTACGGACCGTAATCAGCTCCGCGTGCATGTCGCGAAGATCGGAGACCAGGTCGCGGAACGTGCGCGGTCGAATCGGCTTGGTGGCCGCCTTGGTCGGCTCAACGACGATCGGCTCGACATCACCTTCCGACACCAGATCCATGTGATCGATGACGAACCGGTAAGGCGTCGGCGGACCGAGAATGCCCGTCGGCTCGAGCAGCGCCATCGCCTCGGTCAGCGTCAGCGGCTCGTCGACTGTGCACGGCTCTGCGCCGAACTGATCGGGCAACATCCGACTGAGTTCCTCGAAGTTCGCCAGCCAGTCGATCGGGAGCATCCCGGTAGCCGGCGTGCGTGTGGCCACGCGATGAACCGGCTCGTCGGGCCCCATCGGCTGGAGCGCTTGCGGGCTCACGGCCACCGGGCCGGGCCGAGGGGCCTGTGAAGCCGTCGAGGCGACGACTGTGCCGCTTCCCTGCTCCACCAGCGGAATGGCCGGGTCGATGACGAAGAACGGTTCGTCGTCGTACGCTTCGGAGGCGATCGGCAACTCAGCCGGGCTCGCGTTGATCTGGTCAGCGGGCGAACTGAAGTCTTCGCCCCGTAGCGGGCCAATGTCGCCGGAAGGCAACAAGACGAACATGTCGTACAGCTCGCTGCATTGCGGATCATAGCCGGCCACGATCTGCTCTTCGTAGGTCTCGAGCCGTGGCGCCTTGGGTGTGGTTCGCGCAGGCGTCTTCTCCGGCGGTGTGGTCACCCTCGCCGCCTTGGTCGGACGCGTCGGAGGCGCCGTCGGCCTGGCGGTCTTCTTCGTGACGACTCGCACGGGGACGACATCGTCCGCTTCGCTGACGATCAGGTCGATCTCATCGCTGGCGATCGGCGTGTCGTCGACGACCGTTTCCGCGAAGAACTCGTCCTCTTCGTCACACGGAAACGCGTCGGCCTGCGGTGAACTGTAGTGAATCTCCGGCGGCGCTATCACCGGCGTGTTCGCGGCGGGTCTAGTCTTCGGCTTGCGGACCGTGTTGGTTTTCGCGGCGGGCGTGACATCCGTTCGCGGGTGCATGACGGTCAGACCGTTGCGCGACGGCGTCCGAGGCGCGGGCCGCACTGCCGTTTCATCCGGCGTGTCGGCGCCATCGACCATGGCTACCGCTTCCGGTTCAGGCGCCGGCGGCAGGTGCCGAGAGATCTGCTGAAGCTGCTCAGAAGCCGCCGCGAACTCCGCGTTGATGGCAAGAATCTCGTTGAACTCATGCGCCGCTTCGATGTACTTGCGCTGTCCCCGATACATCAACCCCAGGTTGTAGTGGGCATCGATCGTGGGCAGCACGGTTTCGAAACTGGCGAAAGCGTCCTCGAAACGACCCAGCCGGCTGTAGACCATGCCCAGGTTGACCTGCGCGCGAGCGAAGTAGGGTCGCAGCTTCGTCGCTTTGACGAGTTGCTCCTCCGCTTGGCTCCACCTCTCCATCAGCATGAGCGCAAAGCCCAGGTTGTTTCGCAGCAGTGCGTTGTCCGGATGCAACTCGACCGCGCGGCTGAGCACGCCGACCGCCTCAGCCCGCTTGCCGACGCGCAGCAGAAGCACGCCGAGGTGGTGGTACGCATCGACATAGTTGTGATTCAGGACGATGGCCTTGCGGTATTGCACGATCGCATCGCTGATCTTGCCTTGCCGTTCGAGCAGGCGAGCAGCCGCCAAGTGGGTCTTGGGAAGGATTTGCGGCGTGCCCACCTTCCTGGCGCCGGCATCGGGTCCGGCATCTTTCTTCCAATGCGGACTGTCGAACCGCATCGCTCGAATCGCCGCTTTGTCGGATTGCGTACACCCGGCTATGGCGACCACAGCCAGAGTCAGCATCGTGACTTTTGTATGACGTTTCATGGGTAACCTCACGCTAATGACTAGGGCTGGGTCTGCGTCATGCCGGTCGGCATTACTCCGGCGTCGCCACCTTGCTCGTCAGGCATGGCGGTGCCTTTTTCCTTGATGTCGATCGCCTCGGTGGCGGCCATCTTTCGGCCGCCCGAGATCAGGCGCTCGACCTTCACCCGCTGCATGTCGCATCCGGCGAGCGCGAGATACTCGCGCACGTGCAACATTCGCTTCCCGACCAAGGCCTCGTCGCCCAGGTAGGTTTCGTAACGCACGGTGCCGCCGTACGTTTCGAGGTAGGGAGCCAAGCGGTCGAGCCGCGTCACGCCGGTCCCGCTCAGTTCCGCGGTGTGCGGCACGAAATGGAAGTCCACCACCGACATGTTGTGAATCATGCCGTTGTCGGCCATCTGATCGAGGTGGGCGCCGTGCAGCTCCTTGGCCTCGTCCATGTTCTCGTGCTGCATCTGCGTGGTCGTCTTGATCTTCTCGTTACAGCCCGTGGCTATCACCAGCAGGCCGCACAAGAGGATGCTTGTACGGTACCTTGCGAACATCACCGTAGCTCCTTTTCGTCTAGAAGTCAGAGGATGCCCCCGGTCCGCACGTCCACGAGCGGAGCCCCTCTGCCATTTGCTTGCGTACTATTTCCTCCTGAGTATCGAGCAGTTTTCGGACGAACCTTTGGCAAATTATCGGGCTCGCGCGGGCGGCTGAGGCGGTTTCGCACGCCGTCGCATGCGTCCCATAATCAAGGTAGGGCTGATACAGGCGAAAGCGGAATCCACATGCCTCCATCGCAGCCGAAAAACGCGATGCCACAAATGCCGAACGAGCGAGTTCCGCCCGATTCCGGTGCCTCACACGGGGCCGCGCTGCGGTCACGAGCGGGCCGCGTTACGCCCGGGCGCCCAACGCACCGCCTTGGGCATGCTGGAAAGCGCGGTGTGGCGGCATAGGCGAGCGCTCTGGCAATCTCGCATCTTGGCGCGCCGCCGGTACGCGACTCATCACACTGATGCGCGGGTCCGAGCAGGCGGTGACGCGGCAGTATTGGAATCGCGGACGCCCCGAGTATCAGCGTCGCTAACGCCGTCCGTAAGGTCGTGCGTGCCGCGCGTGCGAGCGAAGAAGAGCTTGGTACAATCCGGCGCATGAGCGCACAGGACGATTCCCATCTGAAAAGGGCGAGCGACCTCCATCGGCGAACGCTCGTGATCGACACCCATTGCGACACGACCCAACGTCTCCTCGACCCGAACTGGGACTTCGCGGCCAGGCACGACGCCGGGCATGTCGACTTGCCGCGCCTCATGGAAGGAGGCGTCGACGCCGCGTTCTTCGCCGTGTGGGCAAAAGGCCCTACCTCGCTCGGTGAGGGGCCGGCGGCTGCCAGACGCCAGATCGAGCTGATTCACGAACTCGGCGAGGCCTTTCCGGAGCGGCTCGCGATCGTGCGGACCGCGGACGAAATCCGCGCTGCTGCTGCCGAGGGTCGATTCGCCATCCTGGTGGCCATTGAAGGCGGCTATCTGATCGACGATTCGCTCGACGTGCTGCGCGAGTTTCACCGGCTCGGTGCGACCTATCTCACGCTGACCCACGCTTTCCACACGAATTGGGCCGACTCCTCCGGCATCGAGAAGTCGCTCGAGCCGCGCCACGGTGGACTGTCGGACTTCGGCAAGGAGGTCATCCACGAACTCAATCGGCTCGGCGTGATGGTGGATGTGTCCCACTCGTCCGACCAGACCGTGCGGGACGTGCTCGAAACCTCCAGTGCGCCGGTCATCGCGACGCATTCGTCGTGCCGAACCGTCGCTCCGCATCTTCGAAACCTAAGCGACGAGCTGATGAGGGCGATCGCGGAGGCGGGCGGCGTCATCCAGATCAACTTCGCAGCCAGTTTCATCGATTCGACCTTTCCGAAGATTCCGTGGAAGGACGTGCAGCGCTGGTTCGACGCGGGTCTGCAGGGTGGGCCGCTGACCGACCACGTGACGCCGCTTAGCGTGCTGGCCGACCACGTTGAGCACGCGATTCGTCTGGTCGGACCGGATCATGTCGGCATCGGCTCGGATTTCGACGGCGTACCGCAGCTCCCTGAGGACATGGAGGACTGCTCGAAACTCCCTAACCTCACCGCGGAGCTGTTGCGGCGTGGGCTCAGCGAGGCCGATCTTACGCCCGTGCTCGGAGCGAACGTCCTGCGCGTGATGGACGAGTGCCGGCGGATCGCGGACGATCACGACGACACTTGATCCGATGACACCGGACAACGGCCCATCTCACGAAACTGCGACCACCCGCCCGAACAGGCTAGCGTGGCCCCTCGCGATCATCGTGCTGGGATGCATGTTGTACCTGCCGGGGCTGCGTTGGGGACTTCCCGGCATGGTGTCGTGGAGCCAGGACACGATCGCCGCCAATCGTACGATCGGGGCCGTCCATAGCTGGCCCGATGCGTGGAAGGGTCGGTATCCGCCGCTTCACTATCTCGTCTTGCGTGCCGCATACGAGCCGGTTCTAGGCAGTTGGGAGCGAGCGGGCGAGTGCCGGTTCGATCCAGAGAGCCCGGTGCCGATCCTTCAGCCGCCCCACCCGCCGAAAATCGGCCTGCTTGCCCTGATCGCACGCGGGGTCTCCGTCGCGATGGCCATCGCGGCTGGGCTCGGAGTGTACTGCGCAGCCCGACTGCTGACCGGTGACCCGATTGCCGCCGGCGTGTCGGCGGTGACGTTGTTGATCGGTGCGGCCTTTGTCTACTTCGCGCACCTCGGCAACGTCGACGTGCCGTCGGTTTGTTGGTTTGCCTGGAGTCTCTACTTCTTCGCCCGCGTCGCGCGTGCCGGGCACTGGCGCGGCTGCCTGCTTTTGGGTCTGTTTGGGGCCGCGGCTATCAGCACGAAAGACGCCGTCGCCGGCGCCTTTCCCGGCATGGCTCTAGTGCTCCTGATCGCGGAGGCCCGGCGCCTGCCTGTCGATCAGCCGATGGCGCACAAGGCTGCGATCGCCCTTTTGCGGCCAAAATGGCTGATCGGCTTGGCTGCATTCGCCCTCCCCTATCTCTACCTGAACGGCGTTTTTCACGATTCGGATGCGTTCTTGACCCGAATGCGGTACTGGCTGGACGCCTCGGGGGATACGCTTCACGCCAAGCAGCATCGCTATGGCAATCAGCTCTTGCTTGCGTGGGCGACCGTCGTTTACGCCGCCGGTGCCGTGGGCTGGCCCATGCTTGGCGCGATGGCGGTGGCAATATGGCACACCATCCGAAGGCGATCGTGGCTCGCCGTCATGATGCTCGTGCCCGCTGTAAGCTACTACCTGATCGTCATCGTTCGGATTGACTTCGTCTACTCGCGGTTTCTGTTCCCGCCGTTAGCCCTGATTAGCATCCTCCTCGGCGTTGCGGCGGCTGACCTGTGGCGTGCCCGTCAACTGCCGCCGGTCCTGCGACTCGGTGTGCCCGTGCTGGTCGGTGCGCTGTCGCTGGGTTACGCCGTCGGTGTCGATCTCGATATGGTGCAGGATTCGCGCTATGCGGCGGAGGCGTGGTTCACCGAGAACGTCGAACCGCCGTCGAGTATCGGTGCCTTTCCGATGGACGACCGAACGCCGCTCAAAGCACAATATCTACCGCGCGTCGTCGAAATGGGCTATGCCACCTATCCGGTCGCGATGCGGCACGAGTCGTTCGAGCGTCCGCAGCCGGAGTACCTCATGCTGACAAGCTACAACTTCGAGGACTTCGGTGCCGAGCAGCGGGCTTGCATGAAGGACCTGATGCAGGGAAAGCTCGGCTATCGCCCGGCCGCCACGTTCCAGGCTCGTTACCTCGGCGCGACCCCTTCCTGGCTGACGATTGCCAGCATAGGCGCGCCGAGACCCGGCAAGATCAGCCCGAGGCTCATCGTGTTGAAGAGGACTGACTCTGGTGTGCGGTGATCGGCGAGGCCGGCGAGGTGCGGCTTGTCGTCGCCAAACCCGCCGGTTGAGACTACAATAACAGCATATGATCCAACCCGATTCGAATGACATACCTGTGCACGGGCCTTTGATCCTGGCATCAGCGAGTCCGCGCCGCCACGAACTCATGCAGCAGTACGGGTTCGATGTGCGCGTCATCGTGTCACCGATCGACGAACCCGAATGCCTCGGTGACGGACTCAGCCCGGCTCAACTCGCCGAGGCGCTTGCTCACTTCAAGGCCAAGAGCGTGGCTGACACACTGGAGGGCGGCACGGTCATCGGCGGAGACACCGTCGTGGCACTTGGGAGTCGCCTGTTCGGCAAGCCGGCCGATCGGGACCACGCAGGCGACACCATCAAGGCACTCGCCGGCACGACGCACGATGTGGTCTCGGCCGTCGCGCTGCTCGATGCGAAGACCGGACGGCGCCTCATTCGTCACGACACCACAGCCGTCATCATGCGGCCACTGACGGACGAAGAGGTCGAGACCTACCTCGATACCGGCGCATGGGCGGGCAAGGCGGGTGCCTACGGCATCCAAGACTACGGCGATGCCTTCGTCGAGCGCATCGAGGGCAGCTTCACGAACGTCGTCGGGTTTCCGATGGAACTGGTCTGCGCGATGCTCGCCGACTGGGGGATCGAGCCGGCCCCACGCGAGTAACGCCGGTGGCCTACTCCAGCAGCGATTCGTAGACCTCGCCGACGAGCGTCTCGGGCACGTCATCGCGCACGACGGGCCGGCCGATGCCTTCCAGGAGCACGAAACGGACGTGTCCGTCCCGAGCCTTCTTGTCCAGACGCATGGTGGTAAGAATCCGCTCGCTTTCGATCGCCCGCGGCAGCTTCATGGGTAGGTTGAACCGATCGACCAGCATCTCGGTGCGGTTTGCGACCGACGGGTCGAGCAGCCCCAACGCTTGCGAGATGCGACATGCCGCCAACAGCCCCAACGCCACGCATTCCCCGTGCCTGAGTTCGTAATCCGCGCAGGTCTCGATGGCGTGCCCGATCGTGTGCCCCAGATTGAGCATGATGCGCCGGTCGGCCTGCTCTCGTGCGTCGGCGGCCACGACGCCAGCCTTGACCCGCACGTTGCGGACGACGAGTTCCGTCATTGTCTCGTTTTCGCGCGCCAGAATCGCCTCGGCGTGTGCCTCATGCCATGGAAGGAAGTCATCCGCTGACAAGAGGCCGTGCTTGATAGACTCCGCCATGCCGGCAGAGATGTCGCGCATGGGAAGCGTGGCGAGGCACTGCGGGTCGATGAGTACGAGCGCCGGCTGATGGAACGCGCCGACGAGGTTCTTGCCGCTTGGAATGTTGATCCCCGTTTTTCCGCCGATGGCGGCATCCACATCCGCTTCCAGGGTGGTCGGGCAGATCGCGAATCGGACGCCCCGCATCCAGGTAGCGGCCGCCAGGCCCGTCACATCGCTGACGACACCGCCGCCGAGGGCGAGCATGAGGCCGCCGCGATCCAGCTCGAGTTGTGCGGCCGCGCCGTAGAGGTCGCCGAGCGTGGCCATGCTCTTGGACGCTTCGCCCGCGGTGATCCGGTGCTCAGCCGCGGTGAACCCGGCTTCGCGGACCGATTCGTACACGCGCGCGGCATAGAGTTCGCCGACCGTCTCGTCAGTGACGAGGAGGACCCGCGAGTTCGGACCGCCGGCCATGGTCCCCGTCAGCGCATCACCGACCTCGGCCAGGCTCCCCGGACCGATGCGCACTTGGGTGGCGTGTTCACCGAAGTCGATTTGAAGCTCGTGCATCTCACCATTCTATCGGGGGCGCCGGCTCTGTCGCCTGAGGGGCCCTTTGGCCGAGTCTGGCTGCCGGGGAGTGACGCTAACGTCCGATAACCGAAGCGTTGACACGAATCGACGGGAATATCGCACCTTCGAGCGGCGAATGCCGTACTAGTTGTCATACGGAAGTCCGGTCCACGGCGGGCTCGCGGTGCCCTGGCGACCGCTCCAGAAGTTGATGTAAGATTATGTAAAGAATAGGTTTACGCCAGTTGCACCAGATGGCTTCGGGACGCTGTTTGTATGATTTGTGCGGGTTATTCCGCGTTGACGAATTTGTAATCCCCCAGTACAATCTCGCCCATGACTAAGGCTACGCTCGATAAACCAAGACGGAGTTCGACGACAAAGAAGCCGACTACTGCCTTCCGGACTTTTCGTTCTGCGGTTAATTATTTAAACTCTCTAACGAACTATGAGCGCGCGCCGCGTTCGCAGTATAACGCGAACAACTTCGGGTTGGCGCGGACGACTCGGCTGCTCACGGCGTTGGGCAAACCGCAGAAGACTTTCAAGTCCGTCCACATCGCGGGCACGAAGGGCAAAGGCAGTACGGCGGCGATGGTGTCGGCGATGTTGCGCGCTTGCGGACTGAGGGTCGGCCTCTACACGTCGCCGCATCTGTTGAGCATTCGCGAGCGCATCGTGGTGGACGATGTGATGATTCCGGAGTCGACCTTCACCAAGGCGGTGGCTAAGGTCGCCGGAATTGCCACCAAAGCTCGCGTACCGAAGCCGACCTACTTCGAGGTGCTGACTGCGGCTGCGTTCCAGTATTTCGCCGACGAGGAGGTCGACATTGCCGTGGTGGAGACGGGATTGGGCGGCCGACTCGACTCCACGAACGTGATTCAGCCTGACGTAGTGGGTATCACCAGCGTCAGCTACGACCACACGGAACAACTCGGCAACACGCTCACGGCGATTGCGCGGGAGAAGGCCGGGATCATTAAGAAGGGCATTCCGGCCGTCAGCGCGCCGCAAGTCCCTGACGTGCGTGAGGCGCTGCGCCAATCGGCTGAAGAGGCCGGCGCGGAGCTTCGCTTCTCGGATGAAGACGTGAACTTCAGCTATCGGTTCGAGTTTTCGCGAGCCGTCGGTCGACACGCCCGGATTTGCCTGACGACGCCGAACAGCCGGTTTGAGCACCTTCACGTGCCGCTTCACGGCGAGCACCAGGCGGCCAACTGCGGGTTGGCGCTTACGATGCTGGATGTGCTGAAGACTCGGGGATTCGCCATCGACGACCAGAAGGCGATGGTGGGACTTTCGACCGTGAAGCTTCCGGGCCGCATGCACCTGATCAACGAACAGCCGCGCGTGCTGGTGGACGGCGCCCACAACGGGGCGAGCATCGACGCACTCATGCGGGCGATTGGCCAGAACATCTCGTACGACTCGATGATCGTGATCTTCGCGTGCCACAAGGACAAGGACATCCCGGGCATTCTGAAGCGACTTCAGCTCGGGGCCGACAAGATCATCTTCACGACCACCGGTTCGCCTCGGTCCGCCGAGCCCGCGGAACTCGCCGCCGCCTACAGCGAGTATTCGGGCAAGATGGTTCAAGTGGCCGAGAACCTCGATGAAGCCCTGCGGATTGCCGAGGCTGCGATTTCCCGCGAAGATCTGATCTGCATTACGGGGTCGTTCTATCTGGTTGCCGATGCGATGCGCAAGTACTCTGCGAAGGTGTACTAGCGCCGCGCCGCCTCTCCGATGGCCGGCTGGCAGCGGGGTGCTCCGGCCAGGCTTGCACGCTCAAAGCAAAGGGAAGGCGCGAAAGAGGATGGAACCGCACCCGGCACGTGCGACCTACCGTGATGGGCTAGTCTGCCTCGATGCCCCGATGGACTGGCCCGAGGGCATCCGCCTCAGCGTCGTGCCTCTTCCCCACCAAGGCGACGCCGCCCCGCTCACGGGACATGCCATCATTGCGGGCTTCGGGTTATCTGGCAGAAGTGTCGGCGATTTGCTTGATCGTGCCGGCGTACCCTACACCGTTGTTGAAACCAACCCCGAGACGGTAGCCACCCAGCGATCATTGGGGCGGACTATCGTGGAAGGCAGCGTGACGGATCCAGCCGCCCTGCTCGGTGCGGGATTGCACGAGGCCGGGATTGTCGCTTTGACGATTCCCGATGAGGACGCGGTGCTCAAGGCTACGTCGATCGTGCGGAAACTGCGTCCCGACATCTACATCGTCGCCCGTACGAATTACTCATCAAAGGGCATGCAGGCGTCCAAGCTCGGGGCGGACGAAGTGATCAAGGCCGAGCAAGCGGTGGCGCTGCAGTTCTACGAGATCCTGAGCCGCCGCATTCGGTAGGCATGCAGGATTCGCGGCTCCGGGCTTACCGATTCACCTCGCTGCCGTGCGTGCCCGCCCGCTCAACGGGCTTCCATCACGATCAAGACCATGCCCGCGACGTAGGCGGCTGCGATGAGGATCGAGTCGAAGCCGAACCGGTTGAGCATCTTCTTCTTGGTCTGGTACGTTAGCCCTGCGACCGCGATGGCGGTGAGCACGATCGCCAGAAGTCCGGTAATCAGCGTCTGTGTGGCGTCGAAACCGGCATGAGCCATGAGAAGCCGCTCACCGTTGAAGAGCGAAACGGCCTTGAGCATCGGGATCACGAAGATATTGAACATGTTCGATCCGAAGATGTTCCCCAAGGCCATGTCCAGGTTGCCAAGCCGGACGGCGGCGACGCTCGTCGTGATTTCCGGAAGCGAAGTGGCCAGCGCCAGGAACCCGGCGCCGACGAACGTGGCACCGAGCGGGCGTCCGATCAACTCGATCGGGTGAACGCTGAGCACATCGCCGATCAGTGCCAGCCACCATGACGCGCCGACAATGATGATCGCCATGGCGGCGATCTGGGCATATCCCCACGCGCCAAACCGTCCCCGAGTCTTCGGTCCATCCTTCTCCTGTTCCCGGCGTTCATACCGGAAGACGAGTCGCATGCAGCCGAGGTACGTTACGAGGATGACCGATGCCCACGCGCCTTCGCAAATCTCGGCCACGTACGGTCTATTGGTGAACTTGGCACCGAGCAGCACGCCCAGCATGGCGATGCCCATAAGCAGCAGGCCGAACGTACTGGTCAACGAATGGGAGGCGCTGACGCCACGGAGGACCGATCCGCTCCGCATGAGTGCGTTCAGCAAGACGATCAGCGTGATGTTGAAGGAGCAACTACCGAAGACGGCCGCCATTGCCATCCCCGAGTTGCCGATCGCGGTTGCGGTGCCGCCCGTGACTACTTCCGGCAGGCTGGTGACCGTCGCGAGGAGGATCAATCCGATCCAACCGCCTCCGATGTTGAGGCGAGTGGCGAAGGTGTCGGCCAGCCGGGTGAACCGAGCGCCGGCAAGGATGACCACCGTGCCGGCGACCACTAACTCCGCGAAGAGTGCCCACGTCGGTAACGCTTCGCCAAAATACCACGAGCTGATCAAATTCGGCCCTTCCGTCGTCCAGCACGCCACGATCGGCTGTTCGAGGCGAGGATTATATCGGTCTTAGCGATACGCAACCAATTCGAATAATGGGCCATCTTCCGAACCAGGTGACCATTGCGGCCTCGAGTGGGCAGCTAAAGGGGCAACGAGCCTGTTGTTCTACCCAAAAGAAAGCGGCACAGCCCGCAGGGGCCGCGCCGCTGCACATTGACACACGCGACATGGGCCGCCGGCGTGACCCATGAGGCACACGTTACATCGCACTGAACTCGATGCTGACGGTCTCGCTGCGATCGCCCCGGACCACGAAGTTCATGAGGTACTTCGTCCCCTGCGTCAGCGTGATTCGCTCCAACGTGTTGCCGTTACCGTCCATGATCTTGAGGTCGTCGCCCGGCGAGCCGAGGTGGTACTCCCTGCCCGGCTTCATTTGGGCGTCGGGGTTGTTGGTATCCGACGCGATCACGATGAAGTCGACGTTCTGCGACCATCCACCGTCGAACTCGTGGAACATGTTGATCGTGACGTTGGTGATCTTGCCAATCTTCTCCGGCTCGGTGATTTCGTACTTGATCTTCGGTCCGTGGCTGATCGCGGAGTTGATCTTGCACCTGGCGTCACCTTCGGACATCGTGGCCGGGTTGTTGTCGATCCAGACCCGGACGTAGGATTCCCGACCGCCGGACGAACTGCCGCTTGAGCCGCTCGAGGAGTCGTCCGAGACGATGTTGATGTATCCCAGGTAGCTGCAGCCCGTTATCGCCAGGAGGCCGCACAATGCCGTTGTTCCTATGAGTCGTTTGGTCATGCTGAGTCCTTTCAACAGATTGGATCGCCCAGTCGTGCGCCCGGCCCGACGCTGGAACCGGCTTCCAGGCCCGGGATCGCACCGCGCGTAAGTCTAACGGGGGTATATTCGGCCACAAGCACTTTTTGACGTGAGTATGGGGCGTCGGGGCCCCGGATTGACGCCGATCGCCTCACCGGTACACTCGCTGACGGCGTGGGCGGCGCGGCCCCGCATGAAGTAAGAGACGCCATGTTGCGAGGTGCCGGTATGAAGAACGGTCGATACATGCGTGCGGCGATGATGCTCGCCAGCGGTGCCATGCTGCTCCAGGCGGCGGGTTGTGCCTTCAACGATATTCTCCAGATCGTCCAGACCGGCCTTCTCGGCGTGACGGCCGCTGGAGCCTACGCCATCATCCAGAATATCTGACCTTTCCCCCGCCGGTTGCGGACGGTGCCAGGGGTCAGAGGCCTGTGCCGCACGGTCGAGCTTCCTCGGACGGTGCTTCCTTGGGAATGGGCTGCGTGCCGCCTCGCCCCCCGCTGCGCGGGCATTGGCATCCGCCGGCCGCCCCGCGTTGACGCCGGGAAACCCTCCTCTATACTGTCGCCCACGGTCTAAAGCGCCATGGTGGCGTGCCGGGTCTCCGCGCCGAACGGCGTCGGGAGCGGGCATGTTGAATGTCGGCGGACCTGCTCGTGGTAGGACGTTTGGGGCGAATGGCCGTCCCCGCCGCGGGCCCCGAAAACAGCGCCCGTCAAAGTGCTTTGTCGGGTCATTCCATCGCTCACACGCGGGAGGAATCGATGCGTACAACCGGTTTACTCACACCCGGCGTTCGTCGCTGCTTCTTGTCGGTATTCGCCGGCTTGTTGTCGGCTTTCGCCACGGCTCAGGTCGCGTCGGCTCAGGAAGGCGGCGCGGGCGGTACAGGCGTACCGGAGGGTGCGAGTGTCGAGTCACTCTTCAAAGATTTTCTGCATTACGCCCGGTTGGGCCGCTTCAACGTGGCCGACGCATACGCCGAGGCGCTCCTTGCCCACCCTGACCTCGACCCGGCTGAGTTGGTCGATGTCGCAGCGAAGGACAAGAAGAGCGTCGACACGCTGCTGATCATCATCAAGAACTCGACGATCGGTGAGAAGGCGACCCGGGTGCTCGAGCTACTTGACCTCGGGGAGCATCAAAAGCGCAAGGATTCGGAGAGAATCCGGTCGAACATCGAGTTGCTCGGTGGTGACCCACAGCAAGAGCACATTGCGACTCGACATTTGGCGGACTCTGGGGAATACGCGGTGCCTCCGCTGGTGGCGGCGCTGACCGACCCGAGCCTGGCGGCACTCCGCCCGCGGCTCGTCAATGCTCTTCCGAAGATCGGTCGGCCGGCGGTCGGCCCGCTGGTCGCCGCACTGGCCATCGACGACAACAACGCACGGCAGAGCATCGTCGACGTGCTCGGCGAGACCGGTTATCCGCAAGCGATTCCCTACCTCCGGAAACTGACATCGTCGCCGGCCATGCCGCAGGAATCCAAGGCGGCGGCTGTCCGTGCCATCCAGCGGATCGAGGAGATCGCCGGAAGGCCCGTGCCCGGTACGCCGGCGGACCTCTTCTTCGGTTTGGCGGAAAACTACTACGACGAGGCGTCGTCGGTCAGGGCCGATCCCCGTCTTCCCGAGGCCAATGTCTGGTATTGGGATGATAGTACGCGGACGGTTGTGGCGACGGTCGTGCCGGAGCGGATCTTCGGAGCCGTGATGGCGATGCGCTGCTGCGAGGAGGCTCTGCTACTCCAAAGCGACCATACGCCCGCCATTGCGCTGTGGCTTGCGGCGAATACGCGGCGTGAGTCGCGTCTGGGCATGAACATCGAGAGTGGTGATGCCTCGGAGGCCGGCGGAGCGGACGCGACGCGGCCGGCGGTCTTTCCTCGAGCGTTGTACTTCACTCAGGCGGCGGGTCCGCGTTACGCTCACCTCGTGCTCGAACGGGCCGTCAAAGACAACGACGCGGTTGTGGCGTTGGGAGCGATCGAAGCCTTGCGGATTACAGCCGGCGAGTCGTCGCTGATCGGCACGCAGGATTACAAGCAGCCGCTGGTCCAGGCCTTACGTTTTCCCGACCTCGTGGTGCGCATCAGGGCGGCTTTGGCACTCGGCACAGCGCTGCCCAAGACGGCGTTCGCGGATTCGCAGTATGTGGTGCCGCTTCTGGCCGAAGCACTGACGCTGACCGGCAGCGAAGAGATCCTGGTCGTCGATGCCGATGCGGACAACCTCAACCGCGTGATGGGCGACCTGCGAAGCGGTGGGCGGACGGTCATCGGAGAGGCCACCTTCTACCGTGGCATCGAGCGCGTCCGATCAGAGTTCGCGAACCTCTCCGGCGTGTTCATTGCGACCGATGTCTCGGAGCCTCCGCTTGCCAGCGCGATGGCGCAGCTACGTTCCGAATTCGGGTTCGCCAAGACGCCCGTCGTCATTCTCACGAAACCCACCCATTCAGCGATGGCTGAGAACATCGCTAAGGCGGACGCCAACGCCGATGCCATTGATGCCGGCGGTGATGCCGCGGCTCTCGAAGCGGCCCTCGATCGCCTGCACCGACAGGGAGGCCGAACCACCATCGACGCGGACTTGGCTCTATCCTTGGCGCTACAGTCGACCGAGGCACTCCGGGGCATCGCGGTGGACGGTCGGACCGTCTTTGACTTCGGCGCGGCTGAGCCGGCGTTGATTGCGGCCTTGGCGTCAAGCCACGAGGAGCTTCGCACCAAAGCGGCGGCTGTGCTGGCGCTGGCCGGTACGTCGAATGCGCAGCAGGCCATCGCAGACGTAGGGCTCGACGGCGGCAGCTCGGATGCCCTGAGAATCTCGGTGCTGAACTCGTTGGCGGAGTCGGCAAAGAAGGCCGGGAACCTGCTGGATGACCGGCGGCTCGGCCAGCTTGTGGACACCGCACGGGATGAGCCCGATCTGGCGATCCGGACGGCGGCTTCCGAGGCGCTCGGTGCGTTGAACCTCGCGACGAACAAGGCCAGCGAGATCATCCGCAGTTATTACGGCGGCTAGAACTCCGGCGAGTGATCTTCGCCGTCTCGGCTTCGGTCGGAACCATTCATGAGTGACGCTTCGGCGAGCACGTCTGCCACGCTTTGGGCCCGCGGCCTAAAGCGGGGGGCCGACGTGCTTGCGGCGGTGGCCCTTCTACTCGTGCTATCCCCGTTGCTGCTCTTCGTGGCGGTCGGGATCAAGCTCACCAGTGCGGGCCCGGTCTTCTTCACACAGGAGCGGAGCGGGCGAAACGGCGCTCGCTTTCGGCTGTTCAAGTTCCGCACGATGCGCGGCGGCCGCACGCCCGATCCGAAGGAGTTGGTGCCGCTCGATCATGCCGAGATCACCGGTCTGGGTCGCGTGCTGCGGCGGACGAAGATCGACGAACTCCCACAGCTCCTGAACGTGCTGAAAGGCGAGATGTCGCTCGTAGGCCCGCGTCCCACTCTTCCGGACCAGGTGGAGGCCTACGACGAGTTCCGTAGGCAGCGTTTGGCGGTGCGGCCCGGGATCACGGGATTGGCCCAGGTTCACGGCAATACGGCGATATCGTGGGATCAACGGATTCTGTTCGACATCGCGTACGTACGGCGTTGCCGTTTCTTGTTGGATTTGGGAATCCTGTTTCGTACCGTAGGTGCGATCATCAGCGGTGAGCCGTCCAACCCACCGCGGTTTCAGCAGACTCGTTACGCAGCTTATGTGTCGCTTCCCGACGGCTTCGAATCGCCGCCCAGCGAGTAGGTTCGGCCCGGCTTGCCCGCACCGCTTCTTTGCGGGAAGATAGTGCCACTGTTCGTGCGAACAGGTGAATGTCCTTTCAGGATCGATGGGGATGGTCTTACCGGCTCAGCGCTGTGCCCGACTTCGCGAATTGCTCGACGAAGGCATCGTCATGATGCCCGGGGCGATCAACGCGCTGACCGCGCGTCTGATTCAGCGCGAGGGTTTTGACGCGCTCTACCTGTCCGGCGCGGTGTTGGCGAATTCGGTCGGCGGCGTCCCGGACGTGGGTATGATGACGCTCACGGAAGCCCGGGACCATGCGGCGCACGTCGCGAGCGCGACCTCGATCCCATTCATCATGGACGCGGACACCGGCTTCGGTGAGGGGCCGCACAATATCGCACGGACGGTTCGCCTGTTCGAGGCGGCCGGCGTCTGCGGTATTCACGTCGAGGATCAGGAGTTCCCGAAACGCTGCGGCCATCTCGAAGGCAAGACGCTCATGCCGGCGGAGGAGTTCTGCGAGAAGATCGCGGCTGCTGCTGCTGCTAAGAGCAGCTCGGACTTTCTGCTGCTGGCCCGCACGGATGCGCGCGGGGTCGAAAGCTACGATGAAGCCGTGCGGCGGGCCCGGATGTACCTCGAGGCCGGCGCGGACGGGATCTTCCCGGAGGCGCTGAAGACGCGCGAGGAGATCGCGCGGTTTGCCAAGGACGTAGACACGGTGTTGCTGGCGAACATGACCGAGTTCGGCAAGACGCCCTATCTGACGGCCGACGAGTTCGCCGAGATGGGCTACAACATCGTGATCTATCCCGTCACGCTACAGCGTTATCTCATGAAGGCGGCGCAGACGGCACTTCAGACGATCAAGGCGGAGCGCAGTCAGAAGTCCCTCGTGGAGGAGATGCAGACTCGCGCCGAGCTATATGAGTTGCTCGATTACGACATGCAGGTTCCTAACACCAAGTAGGTTGCTCAGGAGACAAGCTATGAGCCCCGAACTCGCAAAGCCCGGCCTGGAAGGCATCGTGGCAGGCAACACTGACATCTGTTGCGTTGATCAAGGCAAGCTGCTTTATCGCGGATATACAATCGCCGATCTTGCCGAGAAGGTCTGCTTCGAGGAGGTCGCGCATCTGCTGCTCTACGGTGAATTGCCGAACAAGGCGGAGTTGACCGAATTCCGCAAGACGCTCGACGGCTTCCACGGTTTGCCCAAGCCGGTGATCGAGGCGATCCGCGCCATGCCGGCTGACGTGCCGATGATGGACGTGTTGCGCACCGGTGTGTCGATGGCCGGACACTTCGATCCGATCAAGGGCACCAGCGTCGATGACTTCAAGAAGCGGGCCGTCTGGCTGATCGCGGTTACGTCGGACGTGGTGGGTGCGCGGTTCCGGCTGCTCAACGGCAAGGAGCCGATGTCGCCCATGCCGGGCCTGTCGCACGCGGCCCAGACGCTCTATATGTGCCACGGTGTCGACCCGGACGAGACCTCGGTGCGGTTGCTCGATTTGACTTTGGTGCTCTACGCCGAGCACGAGTTCAACGCCAGTACGTTTACCACGCGGGTGATCTGCTCGACCACGTCGGACATGGTCTCCGCGATCACCGGAGCGATCGGGGCGCTCAAGGGTCCGCTGCACGGCGGCGCCAACGAGCGGGCGATGGAACTGCTCTCGCGGTTCAAGACGCCCGAGGAGGCCAGCGCGTGGGTCAACAACGCGCTCGCCAAGAAGGAAAAGGTCATGGGCTTTGGCCACCGCGTCTACAAGAACGGTGACCATCGTGCTCACATCCTCGAACGGGAGATGCGGAAGCTGGCCGAGCAGAAGGGCCGCATGAACGAGATCGCGATCTACGACGCGATCAAAGACCCGATCGTCAACAAAGAGCGGCCCATCTACCCGAACGTGGATTACCCGTGCGGGCTGACCTATTACCTGATGGACCTGCCGCTGGATCTGTATACGCCGCTGTTCGTGTGTAGTCGGATTACCGGCTGGTGTGCTCATTACATCGAGCAGTCGCAGGACAACCGGATCTATCGCCCGCTGAGCAACTACGTCGGCCCGACCGAGCGTCCGGTGCCGTAATTGGACAGTCGGTAGGCGAACGCATAGGTCAAGAAACGCCCCGGGCGCGGTCTGCAATACGACCGCGCCCGCTTTTTTTGTTCCGAGGGTGGCGGGATGGTGCGAGCGAAGAGCCTTACCCCTTAGTAACGGGGGGAGATTGCGAAGAGGGCGGCTCGTGCTCACTCGCATCGTCAGCAGGCGGGTCGCCATACACTGCGTCGATTATCCCAATGCATGCGAATGACCGAGGCCGCGTCTTGGGGCGGACGCTGAGTATTCCGAGATCGACCATCTTCTTTATATCTTGGCGGGCGGTCTCTTCGGTGACTCCGCATCGTTCGGCAACCTTGGCGGTACGTATCATCGGCCTGACGAAGAGCATGTCGACGATTTCTCGCAGCCTCGGGCCAAGCCCTTGTACCTGCGCATAGTAATGATCTCGGAGGAATCGCAAGTGCTCGCAACGACGAATCGAGGCTAACGACTGCTCGATGGTTCCTTGCATGCAGAACGCAAGCCATTCAGCCCACTCGCCATTGGTGCTTACGCCAAACAGACGATCGCTGTACTCGCGTTTGTGACTCTCGAAGAACTCGCTCATGTACAGCCACGGCATGCTCAGGTTAAGCCAACTGCTCACGCAAAGCGAAAGTAAGACGCGCCCGACTCGACCGTTCCCGTCCTGAAACGGATGAATTGCCTCAAACTGGTAGTGGACTGCATAGCTCTTGATTAAGGCATTTGTCTCATCGCTCGCTATGTACTCCTCCAGCTGATCCATGCACGACTCTATTCGATCTGGCGGAGGTGGAACGAACTTGCGCGGATACTGCCCCACGGCGACTTGGCAGTCGCGAAACTTTCCCGGGCTCTTGTCCTTACCCCTCACGCCGGTCATCAGAATCTTGTGAAGATGCAGGATTAACGATTTGTCCAGGGGCTTGCCGTTCCGTAGCCAGTTGTGCCCTTGACGCAAAGCCTCATAGTGATTCCAGACTTCGAGGTTTTCATTCCCTCTCTGGTTCGCCGGGATTCGTACTGCGTCGTTCTCTTCCTGCTCAACATCGAAAAGCAGGAGATCCTCCGGAAGTGTGTAGGTCCCTTCGAGTCTGCTCGAAATCACCGCCTCTCGCTGCTGGAGGGGGCCGAGCAGGAGGAACGGCTCCTGGAGTATTCCCTTGACCTGCTCGAGGCTACCGACGGCTTGTTGTGCATCCGCGACTACTGACCAAAGTTCGTCTCTCATGGGCCCCATGGTGGGCAGCCGATTCGGAACGAAGGCCCAACCACGCCTGCCAGCCTTGCCGACAACAGGTTCCAGCACTCCGGTTTTAAATTCAGTGAATCTTTCAATGTCCACGGTCGCCACCCTGCTCGCCTTCTCTTGGCTGACACCGAACAAGACCAATTCTACGCCCAAAAAACTGTTTATACAAAACCTTGGCCAAGAATTCGCCCGTTTTTCTGGTCTTGGCGTCGACTCGCCAAACGTAGCACGCATAATACTGTCAAGCATGAACCGGTAGAGTACGTCCGAGGGATGGACGGCCACCGCTGCGTCGATGGAAGGCGTCGGCACAAACGCTACGATCTGCATGACTGGCGTGTCGCAGCCGAGCCAGCCCTAAGTTGGCCAGCTGCTGGTTGCGGCCGACTCGGCAATCGGCGCCCGCAGCCCGAACCGGGTGCCCGGCGTCCCGCTGCGGTTGCCGTATTGCCAACCGCGTCGTAGAATATTGGTATGCAATATGATACATCCATCGTCGAGCAGCGGGCCGAGGAGTCGGTCGGGGCGCGGATTCGGCGGCGGCGGCGGGAATTGCGGCAATCGCAAGTCGAACTCGCCGAGGCGGCTGGTATCAATCAGGGGTATCTGTCGCAGATCGAACGGGGTAAGGCCAATCCGCGGCGTCCGACGATCGATGCCCTCGCCATCGCCCTTAATCTGCCGCAGGGGGTGCTCATTGGCGGCGGCGATGAGCACGACGCACCGCAGCCGTGGGAGACGCGGGAGCTTCCGCTTTTCGGGTCGATCCCGGCCGGTCCGCCGGCTGAGTCGCAGGAGCAACTCGAGATGTTCCCCGTCCTGCGGCATCAGTGGTCGCCGAACTGCTTCTGCCTGCGTCTCGCCCTGGACAGCATGGAGCCCACCCTCAAGCCGGGCGACATCGTGCTGGTTCAGTACCGCCCCGATGTCGAGCCGGAGCACGTGCAGGGCCGAATCTGCGCCTGCCTGGTCGACGGCGAGCCCACGCTGAAGCGCGTCAGCGTCGAGTGGCGGGACGGCCGGCGCTTGGTGATCCTCCGCGGCGACAACCCCCGCAGGGCCCCCCTCCTGATCGACGACAGCCGCGAATTCCAGATCCAAGGCGTCGTCGTCCGCCTCGTCTGCCGCGAGTGCTAAAACGCGGGCACCGCCGTGACTCACGGCATCCCGGCCAGACCCTCCTCGGTCCCCCCTTGGCAAGAGGGGAAGCCGAGCCCTCCTCCGCCGCCCGATCAGTAATAATATTGCTATATTATTGACATGGCTTGCTCGGGTGCTATAGTTAGGGGTGTGTTAGGTGGTCGGTCGGGGGTGATCGGCTGCCGGGTAGCGAGGCCTTGGGGAACGGGAAGATGGCGATGGGGGGAGTCGAGACGGCGACGCGCGTGGGTTCAGCCGGGGGCACGAACGGGGCGGTGACGCGCCCGATCGAGCTGGCCTGCGTGCGGACGCCGCGACTCGGCAAGCCGTCGGAGCGGACGGCTGCGGTTGGCATTCAGTTCGGCGTGTCGCTCTTCGGGGCACCGACCACGATCGTCCCATCGACCCGAATTCCGCTGGGTCCGGGGCAGATCGTGCTGCTGCTCGGACCGTCCGGCAGCGGCAAGTCGACCGCACTATCCGAGATCGACCGATGCTTCGCGGGGGCGTGCCGGGTGGACCGCGTGGCGTTCCCGCGCGACGCGGCCATCATCGACGCCGTGGCGCCGTGGGGGGCGTGGTCGGAGGCAGCGTCGATGTTGACGCTGTGCGGGCTCGGTGAAGCCCGCCTCTGGGTGCGGCGGTTCTCAGAGCTATCCGATGGCGAACGGTTCCGGGCTCGCCTCGCGCGAGGCGTGGCGCTGCAGGCTCGTGGCGGGCAGGTCACACCGCTTCTATGCGACGAATTCTGTTCGATTCTCCACCGCCGGGCCGCCAAGGCGATCAGTCACAACCTGCGGAAGCTGGTGCTGCAAAGCGGTCTCTGCGTCGTCGTCGCGTCGAGCAACGAGGACATCGTCGACGACCTCCAGCCGACCACCATCGTGCGGTTGCACGGCTCAGGACGGTGCGATGTCGAGCCGCGCGAGGTTCAGCCGCGCCGGCCGATCAGCTTCCGGCGAAGGTTGCGCATCGAACGCGGCACCAAACGTGACTACGACGCGTTTTCCGCGATGCACTATCGAGCGACCGACGAACTCGGCTTCGTCGACAAGGTGTTCGTCATGCGGGACGGCAAGGGCGGGGATCCGCTCGGGATCGTTGTCTACTCACACGGCCCGCTCGAACTCTCGCTTCGCAACAAGGTGACAGACAGCCGCTTCGTCGGCAAGCCGAAGCTGCTCAACCGCAGCATGCGAATCTTGCGGCGCCTGGTGATTCACCCCGACGTGCGTGGCTGCGGCCTCGGGCATCACCTGGTCCGTCGCACGCTGCCGCTGGTGGGGCGGCGCTATGTCGAGTGCCTGGCATCGATGGGGGAGTTCAACCCCGTATTTGAGCGAGGGGGGATGCGGCGGATCGGGCAGTACGACGTGTCGCCCGCTTGCCGACGCGCGCTCGCGGCGCTAACCGCGATCGACGTGGACCCCAGCGCACGCGACTTTCCAGCGCGCGTGTGCCGAAGTCGGCGAGTCCGGCGGATCGTATCCGAGGTGGTCTACCGGTGGTACGCGCGCACGACCGTCGGTGGAGAACACCGGGTCAAACGGCAATCGCCGCAGTTTCTGGCGCAGACTTTTCGAGGGCTGATCGGGTCGCGCCCGGTGTATTACCTGTGGGAGCGCCCGGAGAAAAGGTCAGCCGGCTCGAGTAGCGGGCGGGCCAAGAGCGCTCAGCGCCGTGGAAAGCGGAAGGTGGCTGCGGTTCGAACCAAGAAGGGTAAGCCCTGATGCCAAGGACTTGTCACATCACCGAGGCTCTTGATCGATGCGTAGATCCACTGATCCGGCCTCGCTCTCCTCGCTTCACCCGTCGGCGGCGCGCTAGCGACACGCGCCGCCGGCGGGTGACATTCCTGAAGCATCGCGGCGGTCTTGGCGGGGTTTGCCCCGGATGTGTGTCGGCCAAGGTGAAGCGTCATGGATGAGCCGCGCAGCCCGACAACTCGCCACGATCCGAGCCGCGCGCACCCGCTACGCGGACGGAGCGATCGCCTTAAGCACTTCCCGTGTCTCGGCTCGGACAGACCTCCCTCAAGCCCTCCTTGGCAAGGGGGGAGCCCCGGAAGCGGAGGCTGCACTCACTCCGAGTTCGCGCGAATCTCCAGTATTGATCGCCATCGACCGGATGTGTCACCGTGCGGCGATTAGGGATAGGCGGGCAAGACTCGCGATGCGCGGCATGCGTGGTATGATGGCATATCGGGGGTAGGAGAATCCGCGATGAGATGCACACTTCGGTTGATTCGCCAGCCGCGCATTTGGCGATACGCCACACACGCGCCCGTGACGCGACGCAAACCTGCGCAATGCCGCGTACTCGCGGTTTGCAGCGCCATCGCATGTGCCGCGACGGCGTGCCAAGCACCCTCGCACACGTCGACCGGCGCCTCCCGAGAGAACGCCGGCGAAAGAGCTACGTTTGGTGTAAAAGCGCCGGTCGATGTGCTGAGGTCCTTCACCTCCGAGTCCGGAGAATACCGTCTTGATGTCGTTCGCCTCGGAGAGATTGGTACTTATCAAGTGCATTACGAGCTCTACCGTGCCGGACGGCTGGCATGGAAACTACATCACGTTCGCATCGACAAGGCCGCAATCACAAACGATGGGGTAGTGGTCTGTTTTACGGAGACAGGGATCCTCTCGGACGACGGCGAAGCCGAACACCCGGGGCTCCGCCTGGTCGTGCTGGACCGAGCGGGTCGCGAAGTGCTCAGCCGAACGCGACGCACGTGGGCACCGCGCATATATTCTTACCCGTCGCGCCGATCCACAGTCCGCGAGGTCGTCATCGACGAAGCCGCGGATGAAGTGTCCGCTTTGAGCATTGCCGAGCCGAGGTGGGACGCAGGCGGGATCGAGAGCCTCCTCGGCCGACAAGTCTGGTACGTCTACCGCCTCTCCACCGGGGAGGAGCTGGAGATGATTGACGCGGACCCTGTCCCGTTCATCCGGCATCGATACAAAGTCACGGGCACGCAACTGACGCTCTCTCAGTACCCGAACTTCGAGGGCGATACGGTGACGGGGACGTTGTTCAACCTCTTGGATGCGAACTGTAACATGGCCTGGCACCTCATCGTCCGGCACGAATCGGCGATCAAGTGGGACCTGGGCGGATGCGGCGACGGCGATGCGGAGGTTGACGGCCCACCGTGCTTCGAGCTGCGACCGCTCGGCGGGGCGGCTCCGCGCCGGTTCACGGTAGAGCCCGGCAACGGCGGCGGCTGGGTTGTCGATGAAGTGCTGCCCGATCCAGTCGGTTAGCGCGCGGCGCCGGCTGGTGCCGAGGCCAAACTTCCGTCAGCCCCCACTTGGCTATGGGGGGAAGCTCACCAGTAGCGCAACAACGCGCTACGCATCAACGATCCTAATCCACCAGAGTGAGCGACCAGCAAGCCTACCACGCACTCTCCATCTCACGCAGAAAGTCGATCGCCTCGTCGAGTGTGCAGACCGCGGCGCCGGGTTGCCGGGCGCGGTTGTCGATGTCGCGCAGGGCCATGAGGTCCTCGAACCACTCGCGTGATCTAGCGGATTCTGATGACTCTGATGAATCGAGTTTGCGCCGGAGCTTTCGCTTGCCGGGCTCGGTGATGACGTCCATGTGGTGGGCGATCAGGAACTCCTCGCGATCGGTCAGCGTGCCTTCGAGCGCTTCGAGACCGGCTGCCACGTGGTCGTACGCGTCGATCGCTTTTCCCACGTCGTGAAGTAGAGCGGCGGTCATCATCTCCTGGTCATACGCATGTTCGGCCCGCGCAAGCTCGAACGCCTGTAGCGAGTGGAACAGCGCGTCGCCTTCGGGATGCCATCGCGGGTCCTGCTTGATCTCTTCGAGCGGCGTGAGCAACGCGGCCCACAGCAGGAACCGATCGACCTCGGTCGGTACGTCGGCGTCGATATCCGCGTCGGGGTACTCACGTTCAATGAGGGTCGTCAGCGCTGCCACGGACGCCCGGTCGATCGATTTCCCGGTAATCGAGCTCTTGAATCGATAGGCGAGCTTGTCGCGCGGATACATGGTGAGTTCGAAGTCGAAGCGGTCGCGGATGTGAATGTGCGTGAAGAGGCGTTGCTCGCCGTGTTTGATGACCTGCTTGTGCTCGACCGTGTGGGATAGGCCGCACCGATCGAGCACGTCGGAGATGGCGCCGGCCGAGTGGCTGAAGACGTGAATGTCGATGTCGGAGCCGCTCCGCACATGCCCGGTCAGCACGCTTCCGATCAGCCGCGGCTCAAACGCATCGAGCATTCGCATGATGCGTAGCGCAGCGAGCCGCATGTCTTTCAGATTCACGTCTCGCTGCTCGCCTTCGAGGAGCCGCGCGAGGATCTGGATTTCGTCTCGGATTTCGCGGTTGGAGGGAAGGTGCGATAGCTGATGTCTGGTGTTTACGCCGAAGCGGGCGGCCGCCTTGCGCTTGGCGGTGAAGTACTCCGACTCCACGCGTTCGTACATCAGTTTCGCAGCCTCACGGGCGATGTGCCGCCGAAGTCTGCTGTCTACCATGTGAATCGTGCGCCCGATATTGGAAGGCCATCGGTGCGGGCGCCGGCCTGTTTGGGCGATCGAATGATCGTCCGATCAGGTGACTATACGTTTCAGCGACAGGCCGGGCAAGCCGCGGTTCATCATGCATCGCCTGCCGGCAGGTCATCCTGATCATCGACCGGTTCGGGCTATGGGATCACCGGCGTGCCGCGATAGTAGTTCACGCCGATGGCATCGAGGCGGCGTTTGTGCGTCTTCATGCGTCGACTGAAGTCCGACCAGTCGCGCGACTCGCGCGGTGACCATGTGATCTCGGCCAGGGCGCAGGCTCGCGGGTAGGTCATCATGTCGAGCAGGGCGTCGGTGTGGGTGAAACAGGTCCACACGTTCGCCTGGGCGCCGAGCACGTGGGTGGCCTGCTCACCACTCAGTTCCGCCGGCACAGGCTCGTAATCGTAGACCGTGCGCAGGCTGTTCAACCCGGGCCAGGCGGATGGGTGGCTCGGTGCGGTGGATTGGAAGTGGTCGAAGTATAGGGCCTTGTTGGGGCTCATGACGACATCGTGGCCCTGGCGAGCGGCCGCGATGCCACCTTGCGTGCCGCGCCAACTCATGACGGTGGCGTTCGGCGCCAAGCCGCCTTCGAGTATTTCATCCCAGCCGATCAGGCGTCGCCCGCGTGCCGCCAGGAAGCGTTCGATTCGTTTGATGAAATGGCTTTGAAGTTCATGTTCGTTCGCGAGCCCTTCGCTTCTCATGCGCGCCTGGCAGGTTTCGCAGGCTTTCCACCACTTCTTGTCTACTTCATCCCCGCCGATGTGGATGAATTCGCTCGGGAACAAAGCGAGGACCTCTGTCAGCACGTCTTCGAGGAAGGTGTAGGTAGCATCCGATCCGGCGCAGAACACGTCGCTGCCTTCCATGGCGGGGAACTTCTGCTCCTTGCAGGGATAGTCGAAGAAGTAGGCGACTTCCTGTGGCTGCTTGGTGCAGGAGAGGTGCGGATAGGCTGCGATCGCCGCCCATGAGTGCCCGGGCATTTCGATCTCCGGCACGATCGTGATGTGCCGCGCGCGTGCGTAGTCGACGACCTCACGGATTTCATCCTGCGAATAGAACCCGCCGTAGCGGCCGGTTTCACCCGCCTTCGGGTAGCCGGGTTGGTTACGCCATGCGCCGACTTCGGTGAGGTTTGGGTATTTCTTGATCTCGACTCGCCAGCCGTGTCCGTCGACAAGGTGCCAGTGGAAGACGTTGAGCTTGTGCAAGGCCATCAGGTCGAGGTACCTCTTGACGTACTCGACCGACTGGAAGTGGCGTGACGCGTCGAGCATCAGACCGCGCCATGCGAATCGCGGCTTGTCTACGATGGAGATGCACGGGATGTTCCACGCGAGCGGTCGGCCGGTTGCGGTCGATTTCGAATAGACCTCCGGCGGCAGCAATTGCAGCAGTGTTTGCGTAGCGTAGAACAGCCCGGCCGGCTGAGCGCCGCGAAGCACGATGAAGGTCGTCGTGACGTCAAGTGAATAGCCTTCGGCACCGAGGTCGGAGCTGCCGGTGCGTGTGCTCAAGAGGATGGCGCCTTGGGGCGGGTCGTTGTCTTTTCGGGCGCGGCAGGTCAGGCGATGACCGGTGGCACGGTGAATTGCGTCGCCGAGGCGTGTCGCGGCCGCCTCGTCGGAGGACTGGTTACACAGAATCCGCGTCTCGTGCGTCAGCGTGAACTCGCCCTCGCCCAGCAGCATTCGGGCCGGCACGGGGACGACCGGTACGCGCGGCTCGATGTCGAGTAGCTCCTTTAGATGCGGTCGGAGGGCTTCGGCCCAGGTGCGATACCCTGCCTCCTTGAAATGAACGAAGTCGCCGCGTATGAGTTCCGGGTTAGCGCGACCGTCAGGCAGGAGGAACAGCTCAGCCAGATCAACGAAGCGGACGTTCGCGCGCCGGGCGAGCGGGCGGATCAGTTCGTTCAGGCGGTCGGCCTTCTTTCGCAACGGGTCGTTCGGGTCAGCGCCGCGCACGACTGAGCACAGGAGGGCGGTCGTTCGGGGCGCGTTGTTGGCGAGACGATCGAGGATCGCTTCGATGCCGGTGGCGATGTCGTCAGCCGAGTCGTGCGTGAGGTTGTTGGTGCCGATCAACAGGACGACGTACTTCGGATCGATCGCATCGAAGTTGCCGTGATCGATGCGCCACAATATGTGCTGTGTGCGGTCGCCGCTGATGCCGAAGTTGGCGACGTTGAGATGGCCGAAGAAGCGGTCCAGTACGGCGGCGGCCGGCGCCCCGACACGACGCCCGGGGCCGCCCCAGCCTTGTGTGATCGAGTCACCGAGAAAGGCGAGGTCGACGGCGTAGGACTCGCCGATCCGATTGATGTCGTGGTGTTGGTCGAGCCAGTTGCCTCCACCGCGCCAGCCGGCTGCCGCGGCGCGGTCTTCCGAACTCGGCCTGGGCACGACCGTCGCGGGCAGTTCGGCGCTTGCCACAGGGGGATTCGCAGCCAGCGCCTGCTGCAACGATAAGACTGTGACGAAAAGCGCGGTGCAGTATTTCGTGGCTTTCAAGGATTGCCCTCACGTCGTTGGCGGCCTTTGCGGCCCGGAGCGTGCCCTGTGTACGCCTGCGGAGCCGAGAAGTATCTTAGACGAATCCGGCGGGGCGCGTCGACCGAGCGGTATGGCGTCGGGGCCGAGCATTGTTCGAGGTGTGGCTAACGACGCCGCGGTGGATGGAATGCCAATCAAAGTTCGTGAGTATGGCACGGGCGGTCCGGACGTGGTGCTGTTGCATGGCGGGCCCGGCGCTGCGGGTTACGTGGCACCGGTGGCCCGCGGGCTGGCAGAGTCGTTCCATGTCTTCGAGCCTTTTCAGCGCGGCAGTGGCGGCGAACCGCTGACGGTCGCCGGGCATGTAGCCGATCTGCACGAGGTGGTTGCGGGGTATTGCACGACGCGACCGCCGGCTGTCGTGGGGCATTCCTGGGGAGCGATGCTGGCGCTGGCCTACGCAGCCGCCCATCCGGCGGACGTCGCGTGCCTCGTGCTCATCGGATGCGGCACCTTTGATGCGGCTGCGCGTCAGCGAATGGACGCGATACGAAAAGAGCGAATGACCGAGACCAGGGCTCGTCGGCTTGAGCGGCTCGCGGCGGAGCCTTCCGATCCCGATGAACGCCTTCGCGCTATGGGGCGGCTGTTCCAGAGGATCGACTCATACGAGTTGATCTCAGCCACGGACGAACTCGAGCGCTGCGATGCCCGGGCCCACGAAGAGACCTGGCAGGACATGCTTCGCTTGCAGGCCGAGGGTGTCTACCCGTCTGCCTTCGGTACGATCAGCGTACCCGTGATCATGATGCATGGCGCGGCGGATCCACACCCGGGTCGGCTGATCCGTGCGAGCCTGGTGCCGCACCTCCCGCAGTTGGAATACCGCGAGTGGGAGCGGTGCGGTCATTATCCGTGGCTGGAGAAAGCGGCGCGCGACGACTTCTTCGTTGCTCTGGGGACCTGGTTGTCGCGGCATATGACGGTTGCCGAATCCCCTCCGATGTAGCCGTTTCACTACCCAGCGGTGTCAGGCGATTCGGACGGTGCCGCTGCCGGGGGCGCAGCTTCGAGCTGGGGAACCGGGTCTTCCTCCGGCGGTGGTACGGGCGACGGTGCAGGGTTGGCCGGGGTCGTCACGGTAGTGACAGGTCGCGGCGGGCTGGCGTCCTGCGTGCGCACCTTCGTGATCCACATCAGCGCGACGATGACGAGTGCGAGGATGATCACTGCCGCCCAGGTGGCGCGGATCGGGCCGATGCGCGGTGGGTCGTCCCAAACGGCTTCGCGTCGCACGTCCGGGGCGTGCCCTAGTGCGGCGGAGAGTTCCTTGAGCTCCTGGGGCGGCTTAAGCCAGGGTTCGTCGGCATCCGCCCCGTCGGCTCCGGCGTCGGTCGCCTGGAGCGACGGGCTCGGTGCGGGCTCCGGCGTGTCGAATGCGAGGTAGACCAGGCATCCGGGGCAGTAGGTGTCGCCACCCGTAACCGGGCGGTGGCAACTCCAGCACTTACCGAAGTAGCGGCAGAGGCCGGGCGTTTCGCCGGCGAAGCGCCACTGGAAATCCGTGGCCGGTCCGCGGATGATCGAGCTTTCGGTGAGCAGTCCACGGCGAATCTGGCGGATTATGCGTTCAAGAGATACGCCGGGGAACGGGTGGAGATGCTCGAGGACATACCAGGGACCGGCGTGGGCCCGCATCTTCGTGAGCATGTCCTCGCCGAGGTCCTGACCGCATTGGTCGCACTCCCGTTGATCGCGGAGGACCAACAGGCCACACGAGACACAGGGCTTGGCATTGCCGTGCCAGACCTCGTCGGCCTGGGGGCTTAGCGGGCCAATCCCGCGGCGGGCGGCGATCTCCAGCGGGTGGTCGCCCGGCGGCAGTTCGCCCTCCGGATCGGCATTCACGGGCTGCTCTGGTGCGGTTGACGCTTCGGGTTTATCCACGCGCTAAGACTCCTCAAATCCCGTGGAATTCTAGGGGCGCTGCGGTGTCGGGACAACCACGGTCGACGTGCCATTAAGCCGTTTGATCGTTTGCGGAAGGCCTGTCGGCGGGATAAACTGGCTCGTTTCGACCCTCGCGGCGGTGGGGCCGCAAGTCAACGAGCTGTGGCGATACCATCAAATGGCCAAGACAACCGACAGAGAGAAGATCGGCCGGTACGACTTCGCGGCGATCGAGAGCGCCTGGCAGGCTTTCTGGGGCGAGCACCAGACCTTCCGATCGCTGAATCCGGGTGAGCCCGGCGCCGACACGTCCAAGCCGAAGTACTACATCCTCGACATGTTCCCCTACCCGAGTGGGGCGGGGCTTCACGTGGGTCATCCGGTCGGCTACTGCGCGACGGACATCATAGCTCGCTACAAACGGATGTGCGGCTTCAATGTGCTGCACCCGATGGGGTTCGACGCCTTTGGCCTCCCGGCTGAGCAGTATGCCGTCGAAACGAACGTCCACCCGGATGTGACGACCAAGAAGAACATCGAGATGTACCGGCGGCAGCTCAAGATGTTCGGCTTCAGCTACGACTGGAGCCGCGAGGTCGCGACCTGCGATGCGTCGTACTACAAGTTCACGCAGTGGATGTTCGCTCTGATGTTCGAGAGCTGGTACGACGAGTGCGGCTCTGAGCCCGGACAGGATAGCGGAACCGGCCGCGGTCGAGCCCGGCCGATCAGTGAGCTCGTGGCTCAGTTCGACTCAGGGGAGTGGGGCGTTTCGCCGGCCAATGGGATCGTGCGCGAGGCAGGCGCGGAAGGTCGGCGGGAATGGGCGGATTTGTCGGCTGCCGAGCGGCGAGGCGTACTTGACGCGCACCGTTTGGCGTTCATGGACGAGATACCCGTCAACTGGTGCCCCGCGCTCGGCACCGTGCTGGCTAACGAGGAGGTCGACGCTGACGGGCGGAGTGAGCGGGGCGGGCATAAGGTATACCGTCGCCCGTTGCGTCAGTGGATGCTGCGCATCACGAAGTACGCCGATCGTCTGCTGGAGGATCTAGCGGATTTGGATTGGCCCGAGCCGATCAAGCTCATGCAGCGCAACTGGGTCGGCAAGAGCACCGGGGCGGAGGTGGTCTTTCCGCTGGCTGATAAGTGGACGGTCGAAGGTGGTCGATGGAAGTCGCTCGTTGCCGGCACGGAGGTGCCCGACAAGCTCTCGTACGAGAACTTCCCTGACGCCATCAAGGTCTACACGACTCGCCCGGACACGCTGTTCGGCGCGACTTATATGGTCCTCGCGCCGGAGCATCCGCTGGTGGCGGAAGTGACCACGCCCGAGCAGCGCAAGGCGGTCGATGCGTATATCGAGGTGGCTGCGCACCGCTCCGACATGGATCGCACAGCCGAGAGCAAGGAAAAGACGGGTGTCTTCACCGGTGGCTATGCGCTCAATCCAGTCAGCGGCGACCGCGTGCCGATCTGGATCGCCGACTATGTCCTGTTGGGCTATGGCACGGGCGCGATCATGGCTGTGCCCGGCGGCGACACGCGCGACTTCGAGTTCGCCTGCACGTTCGACATTCCCATTGTGGCGGTCGTCGAGCCGACGGCGGAGTGGATCGTCGAGCGGGTCGCGGTCATGGCTGGCGAGCTGGACAGTGCGGCCAAGGCCGGATTCGACGACATCGCGCGGGAGTTCCCCGATCTGACGGACGCCATCGCCGAGCGGCGTGAACAAGCTGCCGATCTTGGCGACAAGACCGTGGCGGTGTTGCGCGAGATCGTCGGCCCGGACAAGCTCGCCGCCCACTTCGGTCGCCATCCGAGGTCATGGGGCGACGCGTTCACCGGCGAGGGCGTGGCGATCAACTCGCCGACCGACGGCGCGGAGATCGACGTGCCCGGCGGCGTGTGCGCGTTTAACGGGCTGCCGACCCATGAAGCCAAGGCGAAGATCACCGAATGGCTCGAAACCAACGGCGTCGGGCGCGCGGCGGTCAACTACAAGCTTCGCGACTGGCTCTTCAGCCGGCAGCGCTATTGGGGCGAGCCGTTCCCCGTCTTGCACGATGAAGACGGCGACACTATCGCGATTCCGGAAGACGAACTTCCGGTCGAGCTGCCGGAGATGGCCGACTTCAAGCCGACGCCGTCGGATGAGGACAGCGATTCACTCCCCGAGCCGCCGTTGGGGCGAGCGAAGGAGTGGACGGCCGTCACGCGCGACGGCAAGAGCTATCGTCGGGATGTCAACACGATGCCGCAGTGGGCCGGTTCGTGCTGGTACTACCTGCGATTCATCGACCCGACCAACACCGAGCACTTCTGCGACGCCGAGGCCGAGAAGTATTGGATGCCGATCGACCTTTACGTCGGCGGCGCCGAGCACGCGGTGTTGCACCTGCTCTATGCGAGGTTCTGGCACAAGGTGCTCTTCGATCTCGGCCACGTCTCCACGCGCGAGCCGTTCAAGAAACTCTTCAACCAGGGGATGATCCAGAGCTTCGCCTATCGCAACGCCCGCGGCCTGACCGTCGGCCCCGCCCTCGTCGAGGACAAGGGCGACGAGACGTATGCGCTCAAGGAGACGGGTGAACCGGTTGTCCGCGTCATCGCGAAGATGAGCAAGGCGCTCAAGAATGTCGTGAACCCGGACGAGATCATCGCCGAGCATGGAGCGGATACGTTCAGGCTCTACGAAATGTACATGGGGCCGCTCGAGTCGGATAAGCCGTGGAACACGCGTGACGTGCCCGGTTTGAATCGGCTCTGCCATCGCATCTGGCGCCTGGTCATCGACGAGTATACGGGCGAGCTGTCGGAGACGCTGACCGAGGACGCGCCGGACGAGTCGACACTGCGCGTGCTCCACAAGACGACCAGGCGCGTGACGGAAGAGCTCGAACAGATCAAGCTCAACACCGCCATCGCGGGCATCTTCGATTTCGTCAACGCGATGACCCCGCTCGACAAGCGGCCCAAGGCCGTCATTGAGCCGTTCGTGCTGCTGCTGGCTCCTTTCACGCCGCACCTGGCTGAGGAGCTTTGGCGGCGGCTCGGGCATGAAGACACGCTGACGTATGAGCCCTGGCCTACCTTCGATGCCAAGCTCACGGAGGACGCGGAGGTCGAGGTAGCCGTCCAGGTCTGCGGCAAGATCAAGGGACGAGTGACGGTACCAGCCGACGCCGACGAAGAGGCGATCAAGGCGGCCGCCATGGCGGACGCTAAGGTAGCCAGCGCTGTGGAAGGCAAGACGATCCGTAAGGTGATCGTCGTCAAGGGGCGGCTCGTCAACATCGTCGCCACCTAAGCCTGCGGCCCCGGATACGGGTGCCACAGGCTGGAGCGTAGGGCTCCGCCCGACATGGCTTCGCGACGAGCGTCCATGCGTCGGGCATTCGTATAAGGGTGCCACGGACAAGCAGTAGCTTGTCCGTGCTAGCGTGCAACTGTCGGCGTATCGGTCGTCGCAGAGTCTCACGGGCAAACGAGTTTGCCCACGCCACCCAGGATGACGTGTGCCGATCGGTGCGCGTTGGGTGCCACTGGTCCCGGCGCGCCGGGACCCGCCAGTGTAGCT
>JAJDDX010000491.1 GCA_029260055.1 Phycisphaerae bacterium | reverse complement strand
TGTAGTGCTCGATGTAGTCGCCGTGTGCTGCCGGCAGCGTGCCATGCCATAGGAGCAGAAGGAGTGTAGCAGCGATGACCTGGGTGTGCGGTCGTGTCCGGCGTTTGCTTCGCAACGGCTCTTTCATCTCTCGAACTCCATCGAGCGCGTGAGGCCTTCGAACTGCCCGCAAGCGAAAGCGCCTGGCATGACAAGACGAAGCGATCACGCCACGGTCTTGAAACGTAAGAATTCCACGGTCGCCCCAACGCCGGACGAGCGCTCCGGTGCCATAGCTCGACACCTCGCTCGTCGGCGCGCCCGACATTCGACCCCGCAGGATTGATCCGAACCGTCAGACCCGTCGAGACGTTCCGCACCGCTGGGTGAATTGGCTGGACTGACCATGCCGGGGCCGTGGCGCCCGTACGTCCGATATCGACCGGAATCGTCGCTCACCGGTGTTATTAGGACCACAATCCGGGAAGACCCCTAGCGAGATGCTTGGCGTGGCGGTGGGATGTGCATGGCCGTACTGGCATCGCGGTTTGGCCGCGCCACGCCGCCGTGGGCGCAGAATCAGCCGATGCCACGCGACCCGGCGAGTCGGGCTTCGAGCCCGGAAGCCGCCGAGGGAGTAGAGATGTCGCTGCCGGATGCGAGGCCTTCGCGTCGCTAGGGCATGCCGATGCAGTTCCCGTTGCCGTCACACGTGTCGCCGGTCGTGGCGGGGTCTCCGTCATCGCACGCCGTGCCGGCAGCCGCCGCCGCCCACGACGTCTGTGACTCCGCCGGCAGGCAAACCTCGCAGCTATTGGCCGGGTTCTGCCCGCCTGACTCCTGACAACTACCGTCAATCACGCACGTGTTCGCGAATATGGTAAACGCGCATGCGCCGGTGGGCGGATCGCAAGCGTCGTCGGTGCAATCGAGTCCGTCATCGCACACGGTCGGACTTCCGCCACAAACGCCGCCCGAGCACGTGTCGCCGACCGTGCAGGCGTTGCCGTCCGTACAGGCCGAGCCGTCGGCAGGCGTGAACTGACAGGTGAACGTCGCGTCGCAAGTGTCGATCGTGCATGCGTTACCGTCGTTGCACTCCGCCCCGCTCATGCACTCGCAGCCGGCAGGATCGATGATGCAAGTGCCGGCCACGCACGAATCGACAGTGCAGGCAATGCCGTCATCGCAGTTCATCGGCTCGCCGGCGCAGACACCGGCGATGCACAGGTCGCTCACCGTGCAGACATCACCGTCATCGCACACCGCTCCGTCGGTCGGTACGTTCTGACAGGTCAAGCTCGCATCGCAGGTGTCGATCGTGCAATCGTTATTGTCGGTGCAATCGGCGTCGACAACGCAATTGCAGCCCGATGAGTCGTGGAAGCAGAGACCGAACTCGCACGTATCGATCGTGCATGCGATCCCGTCGTTGCAGTCTGTGGCGTCCTGGCAGCCGCATCCGGACGGGTCGTTGATGCACGTCCCGAACTCGCACACGTCCACCGTGCATGCGATTCCGTCATCGCAATTCATCGCCACGCCGGCGCAGGCCCCGGCAATACACATGTCGCTGACGGTGCAGACGTCACCGTCGTCGCACGCCGCTCCGTCGTTCGGCGCGTATTGACACGTCAGGCTCGCGTCGCAGGTGTCGATCGTGCAGGCGTTCGCGTCGTTGCAGTCGGCGTCGACGGCGCAATCGCAGCCCGATGCGTCGTGGAAGCAGAGGCCGGCGACGCATGTGTCGAAGGTACATGCGACCCCGTCATTACAGTCGGTGGCGTCGACGCACTCGCAACCGGACAGCTCGTGCTCGCAGGTGCCGCCGACACAACTATCGACCGTGCAAGCCTCGCCGTCGTCGCAATCGAGCGCCGCCCCGACGCACGCACCCGTGATGCAGACATCCGAGATCGTGCAGGCGTCGCCATCGGTACACGGGCTACCGTCGGCCGCGTCCGACCAGGACGTCTGGGATGTGCCGGTGTCGCAGACACTGCACGTATTTCCGGGTTCGTTCTGTCCGTCGAAGAAGCATGCGCCGCCAATGGCGCAAGTGCTCGGAGACGGCTCGTGCGTGCATGCGCCGCCAAGTGGATTGCAGGCATCGAGCGTGCACGGCAGGCCGTCGTCACACACCACCGCCCCACCGACGCAGACGCCGCACACGTAGACGTCGCCGGTCGTACATCCATCCCCGTCGTCGCACGGCGTGCCGTTACCCGGGAGCGGTGCCATCGGCCCGGTGAAACTCGCCGCCAGCAGGGCGTGGTCTTCGAGGTCCACGTCGCAATCCTCGTCGAGGTCGGCAACCGGACGGCCATCGGCGTCCACCGGAATACCGAGCGGCGTGTTGCAGCAGACGTCAGCTTCGTCGGTGACGCCGTCACCGTCCGTGTCGGTCGCCAGTGCGGCAGTACTCCACAAGCAAAGCGCAGCGAGTAGCGCAAACGCGCGGCTGCGGATCGACAGGCGTTCAAACATCGAAGCTCCCCCAATCAGTGGTGGTGGTTTGCGCACGCACAGCGCACACGTGCTACCAAGAAAACGTGACCGCCGGCCCGTGGCGGTTGGCGCGAGTGGGCAACGGTTTGAAGCGTGCAGAAGCTCGCGTGACACTGTGATGGTAGTGAGCCAGCGCAGCCGGGTCAACGAGACTTGCCCCGTACGCCGACATCACGTCCGATAGTGATTTCGATTTAGGCCGGCGACTAACGTTTGCGCCGCGAAAGCGGCAACGCCGCCAGCCCGGCGATCAGCAAAGCCAGTGACGCCGGCTCCGGCACGATGCCCAGTAGCTTATCGGAGTCTTCACCGTCGGGTCCGACCGACTGGAACCGCGCGCTGGCATAGGGCTCCGTCATGCCCAGATAGAACGACTCGAACAGGTTGTTCAGCTCCGGCGGCGTCATCCCGGTGTCACCGAGGCTAAGGACGACCGTCTGCGACTCACCGGCTGCCGGCGCGCCGCCCGGGTTCCCACCTTCAAAGTCGCCGTCGCTCGACGTGACGAGATCGTACCCGCCGGGCGCGTCGAGCCACCCCGGTGACACGTTCACGTCGAACGTGAGCACGTCGAAGTAGGCACTTGCGCCGCCCGGAGCGAAAGCCACCGAAAAGGCCGGCGCGTCGGGTAGCTCGAAGCCGATCGCCGTCAGGCTCGCGCCATACGACACCGACGTGGTGTTGAGTATCTCCATCGTCAGCCAGTCCTCGGTGCCCTGATCGCTGAAGGTCAGCGACACCGTGGCCGTGGCCTCCGTGTCTTCCGGCGACCCGTTGGCTGATTCGAACAAGAGTGAAACCGTGGCCGCCCGGGCCGTGCCGGCACCGAGTAGACATACCACAACCACCGCAAGTGACGTTACGCGCGGAAACATATAACACCTCCGAAATGTGACTGGTCCGCCTTGCGGCGGGTGTAACTACCGGTCAAGAGCGACTCGGTGACGTTCCCCCAGCCGCACTTCATTGTAGCCCATCGCATCAAACTCGACAATCGAATCACGAACGCTGGGGCCGATAACACCGAGCCTGGAGACCGCCGTACGGAATTCTTTCGGGCCGAATTCGTGGCCTCGGCTCGGCGCTTCGGCTATGATCCCCTCCGCGCGCCGCGCCCTCGCGGACGTACGCACGAGCTGTTTGCGGCGTCGCGTGCATCGACGGGCCGGCCGAACTGGCACCCGTTTGACAAAACGACTCGAAAAGGACAGGAGGTCAGCATGAGCGATCACGTGTACAAGAGCATTGAAGTCACCGGCTCTTCGGCAACCGGGCAGGATGACGCGATTCGGGCTGCGGTGGCCAAAGCCTCGCAGAGCGTCCGGAACATGCGTTGGTTCCAGGTTGTCGAGACGCGCGGCAACCTCCAGGACGGTGCGGTAGCGCACTTCCAGGTCACGCTCAAGATAGGCTTCAAGCTGGACGACTGACGCCGACGCGGCAAAGACCGGCTGTCGGACTCGTTCCGGGCTACTTGAGCCAGGCTTCGTTGCGGCGCTTGGCGTGGAACTTGGCGTTGTTGGCGAGATCCGGGTCGTAGCCCTCGCCCACAACGCCGTTTTCCTCGTCGACCTCGTAGCCCAGCGAATCGAGGGTCTCGGGCGATACGTGCCCGTCGACCCAGAGCACTGAGCCCGCGGAGCCGTGGCGTTCGTCGACGGCGGTGCGAGCCGCTATCCCATCGTCGCCTCCGTGGACGGCGATCTCGCCGTTTTGCGGATCCACACGCGGCGGATCGAGATTGAATCCCTCATTGCCCATGGCGGTGACCGTCCGGCCACTCGAACTGTTGTTCGGCAGGTTGTCTTCGTAGCCCGTTCGCTCCACCCGCCGGAACGCCGCCGCCGTGCCCGTGCAGTCCGCGACAGCCACACAACCCGACGGTGACTTGACCCCCGAGTAGAGCACGGGCCAGTTCTTGTACGACTCCGTCCCGCCGCCGTCGCGCAACCGCGCGTTGCCGAGAAACTGGTAATTGTATCCGTAGGAACCGTTTCGCTCGTCCGTCCAGTTCCGCGTCTCGGGACACACGAAGATTTCGCTGGCGTAGTTCTGCCGATCACCCGGTTGATCGTACGTGTCGATCGAACTCTTGGTCGGTTGGGGATCGTCAAACGGGACCATGCCGATCTGCGCAGCCATCATGGCCAAGAACGTAGGCCGGTACTTCACTCCGCCGGCGATCGGGATTTGCCAGTGCTCATTGTCGATCTTTGGCATGCGGCCGGGGACGAGCAGGTCGTCGTTCTCGTTCGCGTAGATGGCGAGCCCCTGGCCGAGGTTCCTGAGCCGCGATTGGCACACCGTGGTTCGGGCTTGGCGCCGAGCTTTGGATAGCGCCGGCATCAAGATGCCCACGAGCGCAATCACGACCGCGATGACCACGAGCAGCTCGATCAGGGTAAACCCCTTGGAATGTGTGGGCTGTGGCATATCGTTGATGGCCGTCCTGTTGGTCAAACCAGTGCGAAGCGCACCTCGGCCACGACCGCGCCGAGGCCGACCGCGCGGCGCCGTCCACGTACGATCCTAGGCGCGCAAACTGCGTCGGGGTAGCCGCTGTCGGTACTATCGGCAAGGTTGGTCGCGGTCGATACTTGCGGGCATCGCGGCCTATCACTTCTTGCGCGTGAGTACTTCCTTCTCTTTGGCCATCAGCAGTTCGAGTAACTCCTCACGCGTCTCCGTGTGAAGAAGGTCCTCGACCGTGTCGCCGTCGAGGACGCGCATCAACCGCGCCAACACGTGCAGGTGGTAACGATCGTCGTGGCAGCAGATCAAAAAGAAGATGCGCGTCAGTTCACCCTTCGGGGCCCCGAACACCATACCGCTGGACATCCGGGCGACGCAGATGAACGGCTCAGCCGACACATAGGGCATCGGTTGCCGAGGGTGGGGAATCGCCACGCCGATGGGCAGCGCGGTCGAACAGAGCGTCTCGCGCTCCTCGACGGCCTTGAGCAGCCCATCGCCGTCGTAGAGTAGCCCCGTGCGATCCGCGAGTTTGACCAGCTCGCGCAGGACCGAGGCCCGCGTCTTCGCTGCGAACGCCACGTCGATCCCATCGAGGCCGATCAGGTCGGTCACGACCATACCCGCGTCGTTCACCGCCCCGTTCGTCCCCGAGCCCATAACCGTCTCGAGCTCGATCAGGCGCGGCTCGTCGTGCGTGTGCATTTCCTGCTGGAGCCATTCCGTCACGCGGGCACGGTTGAACCGCCACACCCCGCCGACCTTCTGCCCGGGCAGCTTGTCGCGATCAGCCAAGCGGCGCACCTCGCGCGCGTCCATGTGGACGTACTTGGCGAACTCCTCCAGACTCATGCTTCGATAAGGCACCTAACGATCCCCATCTTCCCACGCGGCGTCGCCAGATCAGAGCAGCATTCAGTACCGCAACCGCAAGGGAGCGGCCCCGAGCGAGTATGCGGCGTATCGCTCCGGCAAGATCGCGGCTTGCGGCAGTGGCATCACCCTTCCAGCGCACCGCCACACCAGCCATCGAACCGGCGATTATACGCTTTTTTGGCATCCCGCGGTAGCGGCAGGGTCCACCAGCCCGCGCAGCGAGTCCACCGGCTCGCGCGGCGAGTCCGGCGGAACGCGGAGCCAGTTCGACGCCCGGCGGAGCGTGTCCGCCGAACGCCGGAGCCTTCACGCCGTGGCAGGCTGAAAGCCCGCGCGGCGCTAACGCCACTGCAGGCTGAAAGCCTGCGCGAAAGTAGCCGGTGGCAAGCGCAGCGCCGCCACCGGATTGGATAACGCCTCGATATAACGACCCCGCAGGGGTCGAACTACCGTCGTAGTCGCTGACCCGTGCCGACGGTATGCATTCCGTGGGTCACATGGCGGCGGACGCCGAGCTTCCCCCCTTACCAAGGGCACTCCTGGAGACCTGCAACCAGCGACGGCTTGCCATCCACCAACTCGACATGATAGGATTCCCGCCAGTGTCTCCACCCTACCAACATCAGGATTGACACAATGCCCAGGAGCAAAGCCATGAACTCTCTCACGTCGAGGCAATGTGCTCTGAGGAACGGACTGGTGCCGGCGTGTGCGTGCCTCACGCTCATAGTCGCGGGGTGTGCGACGTTGAAGGGCGATTCTCCTCGGTACGCGAGTCGGGCGCCCGCTAACTACGTTTCCGCACCACGTCTCCGCCCCACGATGCCGGCTCGACCGCGCCTGGTGTCGCTCGAGGACGACCAGGCCAACGTGCCGCCAAAGCAACGCATCGTCGTCTACAGCGCGGGCTACCGGATCACCGTGCCGGATGTCGAAGAGGCGATCCGCGAGGCCGAGCGGATTGCTGAAGCCTTCGGGGGCTACGTGCAGCTTGTCCACGGAAACGCGATCACCATCCGTGTGCCGGCGCCGAGTCACCCCGAGGCGGTTCAGCGCGTCGAGGCACTCGGTAACGTCACATTCCGAAAACAGGAAGCCATAGACGTGACCGAGCAATACGTCGACCTCGAAGCGCGGCTCAGAAACGCCACGGCGGTCCGCAAGCGGCTCGAGGCCTTGCTCGCAAGAGCCGAGGACGTGACGGCCGCCATTGCCGTGGAGAAAGAACTGAATCGCGTGGGCGAGGAAATCGAGCGGCTCGAGGCGAAGCTCGAACTGCTTAAGAACAAGGTCGCCCTCAGCAGCATTACCGCCACGTTCGAATACGTGGGTCGGAACATGGCCGCCCTGAACAGCGCGACCCGGTTGCCGTTCGCCTGGCTGCGCGGGCTCGACCCCAACCGCCTTTTGCAGACTCGCTGACGGAGACTACGAGATGAACCGCATGTTATCAGCCTCCTTCCTGCTACTGCTCCTCGGGTCTGCCGGCTGCGTGTCCCTCGAAACACCGGACGGCTATGTGAAACTGAAGAACCCCGGGTCGTACGACTTCAAGGCGGTCTCCCCGAGGGGCAACGCCATTGCCTTGTCATCACGGCCGAATGAAGATTCGTCAGCGGGCCTTGAATTCTGGAGCGCCGCGGTCGAGCATCAGAAAGTCGACGTGGACGGCATGAAACTCGCCGGACGCGACGAGATCAACTCGCGCAGTGGCCTCGCCGGAAAACTCTTCACGTTCGAAACCGGTGACGGGCGAAACAAGCTGGCCTACCTCGTGGCACTCTACGTGAAGCCCGACCGCATCTACACGATCGAAGCCGCCGGCCAGGCCGACGCCATTGCCGCCGACCGCGAGAAGCTCCGCCGGTCGATGGCATCGCTCCGCTGATCGTCGCGGAGCGCACTGCGCAATTCCCGCCTCAAACTGGGCCGCCCCGCGGCCATCCGGCGGTTTTCTGCTGTGCGTCGGCGCCTCGATCGTGTACACTTACCGGCAACTCAGAGCGCCCGAACGTACCGATCGTGCATCCTCGAGTCGGGCCGGCGGACCGACGGCCGGCCGGTGAGTCAAGCCGTGCCCGCGAAAGAACCCAGCAACTCTAAAACGGCACGGGCCGAGCCGAGGCCTAAGGCTGAATCCTCCCAACCACGCCGCCCATGGCGAACCTATCTGCCCGTCGGGCTTGCGACGCTACTGATCGTCGTGGCGATGGGTTACACCCTGCACGCCGGCAGACACATAGCCGAGGTCCACGCGCCGCTCGCGGACGCTGCGATTCAAATCAAGCTCGAGGCCATGTCGAGCCGCCTCCGGCTGGAAGAAGCCGTCGCCGGAAACCGGCACGAGGATGTCACCGGCGTGTGGGAACACCTGGACCGGTCCCAGTGGTACGCGACGGCGATGCTCGAAGGAGAGGCGAACCCGAAGGGTGCCGACGCAGCACTCGAGCCCCCCGAGCTTCGCCGGGAGATCGAGGACGTGATTCGGAAGCTCGCTTGCTTTCGTACCATGGCCGAACAGAGGCTCGCCGCAGAGGACGGAGCCGCAGCCAGCCCGGAAGTCGACCAGCGGTTCGACGCCGTGGTCGACGACCTCCTCGCCCAGGTCGACCGGGTGGAAACGTGTCTGCAGGCACAGATGCTGAGCGAGTTGCGGGGCTTCCGGGCGGTGCAAGCAACCCTCCTGCCCGTGTGCCTCGGGCTCGCGGTACTCGTGACGATCATGCTCGGCCGCTACGACCGTCAACGCACACAAGCTCTCCTGGACCTGCGGGACAGCGAGGAACGCTATCGCGCGATTGCCGAAGACATGCCCGTGCTGATCTGTCGCTTCCTCCCGGGCGGTGAGATCACGCACGTAAACGAAGCCTACTGCCGCTATTTCGACAAAACGCATTACGAACTGATCGGCCAGAGCTTCCTTACACTGATTGAGCAAGCCGACCGAGAAGCCGTGATGGCCGGCATCGCGGCTTTGACGGCCGAGGCGCCCACGCAGTCGCTCGAACACCGAGTCGTTGCGCCGGGCGGCGAGATTCGCGTCCAACGATGGACGAACCGGGTGTTGTGCGACGACCACGGCAGTGCCGTCGCCTATCAGGCCGTTGGCGAAGACATCACCGAGCACAAGCGAGCCGAGGAAACGCTGCGGGCGAGCGAGGAACGCCTGGAACTCGCGTTGGAGGGTGCCGGCCTTGGAATATGGGATCAGAATTTCGAGACCGGCGTGATCGTCCGCAACGACCGATGGGCCGAAATGCTCGGCTACACGCCGGAGGAGATCGACGGCAATGTGATCTCTTGGAAAGACCTCATCCATCCGGACGACATGCCGGCTGTCGACAAGATGATACAGGACCACGAATCCGGACAAACGCCGCTCTTCAGGGCTGAACACCGCATGAGAACGAAAGGCGGCACGTGGAAGTGGATCCTCAATTGGGGAAGGATCACGGAACGCAACGGCAGCGGAAAGCCGGTAAGAGCAGTCGGGATACACATAGACATCACCGAACGCAAGCAGGCCGAGGAGGCGCAGCGCCGCTTCGAGTATGTCGTCTCCAGCTCCACCGACATGCTGGCGCTGGTGGACAGAGACTTCGTCTACCTGGCTGCCAACGAGGCGTATCTACGAGCATTCGGGAAGACATCCAACGAACTGATCGGGCAAACCGTGCCGCGGACCGTCGGGCAGGAGTTCTTTGACGAAACGATACGGCCCAAAGCGCAGCGCTGTCTGGCCGGGGAAGAGGTCCGCTTTCAGGATTGGTTCGAGTTCCCCGGGTCCGAGCGGAAGTACATGGACATCGCCTATTTCCCGTATGTCGATGCAGCCGGAGCGACTCAGGGATTCGTCATGTGCGGACGAGACACGACGGATCGCAAGCAGGCGGAGCGAGCCCACGATGACCAGCGGGCGCTGCTCAACGCCATCATCGAGGGCACGAACGATGCCATCTTCGTGAAGGATCTGGAAGGCCGCTATCTCCTTGTCAATTCCGCGGACGCCAAGGGGTTGGGCAAAACCGCCGAGGAGATCATCGGCACCCTCGACGCGGATCTCTTTCCACCGGAGGTGGCACGCCAGATACAGGCCTTCGACCGCGGGGTAATCTCCACCGGCGAGTCGATCAGCTACGAACAGCAATTCGACGGTGGTGACGGAACAGCAAGAACCTACCATGTCGTCAAATACCCGAGGCTTGCACCAGATGGGCACGTGATCGGTGTCATCGGAATAGCACGCGACGTCACCGACAGCAAACGCGCCGAGAGAACGACGCAAGAGCAGGCCAGACTCCTCGACCTGATCTTCCAGCACTCGCTCGACAGCATCGTCCTTCTGGACAAGGACTATGACTTCATCCGCGTCAGCGAAGTCTACGCCAAGTCCTGTCAAAGGGATGCATCTGAATTCCCCGGTCACGGTCATTTTGAGTTCTATCCGTCCGACCTCAAAGAAGAATTCGATGAGGCCAGGGCAAACAAGAGCGTCTACAGCAAGATGACGCGACCGTTCGTCTTTCCCGATCATCCGGAGTGGGGCACGACCTATTGGGATTTAGCGTTAGTGCCCATCTTGGATGAGGAAGGAGAAATCGAGCTATTCGTCTTCACGTTGAAGGACGTAACCGAGCGCACGCGGGCGCAGGAGGCCCAGGCTCGACTGGCGACAGCCATCGACCAAGGCGCCGAGACCGTGATCGTCACCGACGCCGAGGGGATCATCCAGTACGCCAACCCCGCCTTCGAGCGGAGCACCGGCTATTCCCAGGAAGAAGCCGTCGGAAAAAGCCCACGTATCCTGCAGAGCGGAAGGCACGATGACGCCTTCTATAAGGCGTTGTGGGAGACGATCGTTGACGGCAAGACGTGGCGCGGGCACTTCACCAACAAGAGAAAAGACGGCGAGTTGTTCGAGGAAGAGGCCGTGATCTCCCCGATTCGCGACACCGCGGGCCGGATCGTCAACTACGTAGCCGTCAAGCGCGATGTCACGAAGGTGATGGCACTGGAAGCTCAGCTTCGCCAGTCGCAGAAGATGGAAGCCATCGGCCAGTTGGCCGGCGGCGTAGCGCACGACTTCAACAATCTCCTGACCGCCATTCTCGGTAACGCCGAGTTGCTTCTCGAAGCCGTACTCGATACCACGGCGATGACCGGCGATGAAGTGGTGCGGCCCGGACTGGAGCAGATTCAAGCCGCCGGGAAGCAGGCCGCCTCTCTGACGCGACAGCTTCTGGCCTTCAGCCGCCGTGAGATCACGAGACCGGAAGTGCTCGATCCCAACACGGTCGTCGGGGACATGGAAGAGATGCTACGGCGGCTGATCGGCGAGCATATCCAGTTCGACGTCACGTTGAGTGCGCAAAACCGCTGCATCTACACCGATCCGGGGCAGATCGAGCAGGTCATCATGAACCTCGTTGTCAACGCTGCGGACGCCATGCCTAACGGCGGGAAGCTCGATATCCGAATCGAGGACGCCGACTTGGATGAGGAGACGGCGGCCGGCCACCCGGACGCGACGCACGGCCGGCACGTCCTGCTGTCCGTGGTCGACAACGGCACCGGCATGACGCCGGACACGATCGAGCGCATGTTCGAGCCGTTCTTCACGACCAAACCCGTGGGCAAGGGCACCGGACTCGGGTTGGCGACCGTCTACGGGACCGTCAAGCAAATGGGCGGACATATCAAAGTGAACAGCGAACCCGGTGTCGGGTCGGAGTTCGCCGTCTACGTCCCCGTTGTCGACAGGAAGCAGACGGAAAAGAAACCCGAGGCCGATCCCTCGAGCAGTTGCGCCGGTGAGACCGTGCTCGTGTGCGAGGACGAGAGCATGGTGCGCGACATCATGTGCCAGGCATTGCGCGCCGCCGGATACTCCGTTATCGAGGCGGACTGCGGCCGGCAAGCATTGGAAGAGACGGCGGCGTTTGATGGTACCATCGACCTGCTCATCTCGGATGTCATCATGCCGGGAATGAATGGCAAGGAGCTTGCGGATCGCCTGGCAGCAGAGTATCCGGCCATGCGCGTGCTCTTCGTCTCGGGGTACGCCGCGGATTACCTCGGCGCTCGTGGGGTATGGAGCGTACCCGCGGAATTCCTTCAAAAACCGTTCGGGCCAACCGCCTTACTGAGGCGCGTGCGCGAGATTCTCGACGCGGAAAGAGTGCTCGAATGACGAACGAGGCGAACATCGTAAATGATGAGCCCCGCATACGGCACCTGGTCGAGCCCGAAGGGCATCCGTCACCCGTTCATGGGCAAAAAGAGCATGGCCCACCGACGCCGGCAGCCGCCGCGCTCCGCACCATCCCGCCCACCACCGCCTCGGGATCGAGAATGCGCACGTTGCCGCTGAAGATGAGGATCGCGGATACGGTTCGAACCGTACTGCCGTACCCCGACGATTCGTAAACCACATCACCGCCGACCTCGCCACACAAGCCGGCGGGCGTCGCGCCGACACCCAACGGCCGGAAGTACATGTGAAGCCCCATGTCCCCCGTCCCGTTGCTGTGATAATCGCACCGCACGTGATACGGGTCGCTTGCCGTCGGCGCAACGAATCCCACAAGTGTGGCGGTGACAATCGTCGGCGTGAAGAAGCCGACATCGGCCTCGATCGTGGCCGGGCACACCGCACTGGTCGCCACGCCGAAGCTCTGGTCCGCACCCGCGTCGCGCGTGGCACAAAACGCCCCGCCGGCGTTGCCCTGCCCCGACAGAATCTCGACTTCGCCGTCACGGATCAGCGTGAATGTATCGACGAGCACGCCATTGTTCCAGGTGATCCTGATCAGGGGCTGATCAGTGGGGTCGAGGCACGACCACATCCCCTGGCTGACCAGGGGATGACCGGAAATCGTCGCGGTGCCGTCGGCTGACAGCGTCACCACTTCGCCGTTGGGCCACACCCACGTACCCGTGACATCACCGCAGCCGCTCGATTCCGGGCAGTCCACCGGACCGCAGGATACGCCGGCATGAAACTCGAGGCCGCTCTGCGTATCGCATTCCTGCTCGGTGATCACGCCGCAACCGACACCGCCGTCGAACTCGAGGCAGCACGCCCCGACCACCGGGCACTCGCCCGGTGGCGGGCAGCTTACGCCCACGCCGAAGAACACATCCAACACGCCGCTGCATTCCTCCTCGGTCGCAAGCGTGCAATTGCCATCGGCCCCGCAGCACCCGCCGACCTTGATGCCGCACGGATTCTCGGGGACGCATGCCACCGTGTCGCCCAGATACTCGCGATCAGGCGCGGCGCAGTTGTCGCGCGTGTCGAGGTCGCAGTTGCCCAGACGATCGCAGCACGCACCCCTTGCGGCCGGGCACGGATTCGAGTCGCAGGACGTCAGATCGCCTTGGTAACTCAAACCCACATCGTCCCCGCACATATCGCGGGAACTCATCGCACACACGCCTGTATCGCTGCAACATGCCCCCAGGCAGGGGCATTCGGTTCCCGTGCCTCCGAACGTCCCGTCAGCACCTTCGCAGGCCGGCTTAGAAAGAACCGTGCAGAAAGGATCAACCGTCAGGCAACATGCGCCTTGAAGCGAGTCCGCCTCGCAATCGACCGCGTCGTCGCCTGTGCAAAACACGTTCTTCGGCAGCGATTGGCCGCCGAGCGTGCTGCAGATGGACGGGGTCATGTCGTTGCACTCCCCGTTTGCACAGCAACCACGCACGTCATCTTCGTCCGTGGGTGCGGCGACCGGTCGGCACGGTACGTCGCACGGGCATTCCTTGCAGTCTGTCCCCTCTCCGCGCGGCGTTCCACCGAACGGGCACTCTGCGATGCCGACGGGCCAGTTGATACACTGGCCATCATCCCGGCAGCAGGCCTGCGTCGGCTCGAGGCATGGCCTCGGTACATCCTGGCAGGTCACACCACCCGGAAACACCGCGCCGATGGCACCACGCAGTCGGGCGACTACGCCACCATTCGCGCAGTATTCCAGGGGCGATTCGTGGCAATAAGTACTGCTATAGCAGCAAACGCGGATGTCCTCATTGCAGCTCACTTGATCGCAGGTCACACCCTCCGGCTGCGGTACCCCGGCGAGATCTCCGCACCACTCCGCGGATGTCCATCGCGGGTGTCGCGATGCCACCTCTTCGCAAAGTTGCGTCCGCTCTTCGTTAAAGTCCGCGTATGCAGGCAGCGGCGGGAAACAACATGCAATCGGTCCGTCAAACGTCTCTGCGGGGTCTTCCGGAAGATCGGCCAGCACGAATTCAACCGCTCCGTTGGGGCCGAACGATATCTGCAGGCTGTCGATTGTCAGGGTCCCACTGAGGCGATCAGGATCGATTAGATCGCAGGTTTCCGTCGCGTTCGTTTCCAGGCACATGCTGTAACCGTTGGAAAGGAACGCCTTGAGGGGGCGACCATGAAGCCGCATACCAAGTAGCGGCTCCTGAACGACATTGTTCTCCACCAGCAGGCCGATAGATCCAATCTCTGTCCCGGTGGCACATGGATCGGGCGTCCCCGCCTCTGCAAGGAACACGCTGACCACGAACGAGTTGCAAAGAGCTCTCTGCGCCCGAGTGGGAAGACTACTGATTGACGACTTGTCGCGCAGACGCACTTGTTTCGATAATTCGACCGTGACGGTGGCAGAGGCTTCGGGCGTAAACGTGACGTCGGAAGGGCGGATGCGAATCGCCGCATAGGCCGGCGTGTCAGACGGCGGCACTTCAAACGGTGTCACGTCGGCGATTGTCCTCGCCGTTTGGCCGGCCTCGACAACAAAGACGCCGGCCGGCCCGAGCTGCAATCCGATGGTGGCGCCGGCAAGTGAGAAGGTCGTCGTGGTACCAGCCGGACCCTGCGTGATGTCGACGGTGCACGCCAGGTGCAACATCCCCGCCGCTGCGATGACCAAGGCGAACGCAAGCAGCGCGCTGCGCCTGCGATTCGATGTGTTGAATGCCATGACTGCGGCCCCCGTGGCCCGGGGGAATCAACCCATCCGTTGCCCTCCCAGGAAGGCGAATGCCTGCCCTGAACGGCTAGAGAGCATGGATGCGACAATTCGTCGGGCGCGGATGAACTGAAATGTTCCGTTTGTCGGCCCTCAACTCGGCATGGTACGCGGATGACGCACGCGATACAAGCGAGAACGGGCTTCCCGCCGTGAATCGCGCCTGTGTGCCCGCAATCGCGGTCTGCTCTACACAATCCCCGCGTACTGATCCAACGCCTCGGGGTTGGCCAGCGCATCCCGGTTGGTGACCGGATCGCCGTGGATCATCTTCGCCACCGCCATCTCGACCTTCTTACCGCTGATCGTATAGGGCACAGCCGTCACCTGGCGGATGAACTTTGGCACGTGGCGGGGCGTCGTCTCGCTACGAATGAGTCGCTTGATGCTGTCCGACAGATCCTCGTCGAGCGTGAGCCCCTCACGCAGCACGACGAACAGGCAGATGTCGACGTCGGCGTCGGCTGTGCGCTTGCCCACCACGACGCTATCGACGACTTCGCCCATACCCTCGACCTGGCGGTAGATCTCAGCCGTACCGATCCGCACGCCGCCGGGGTTGAGCGTGGCGTCTGAGCGGCCGAACACGATGACCCCGCCGCGCTCCGTGATCTGCACGAAGTCCCCGTGCCGCCACACGTCAGGGTAGTGGTCGAAGTACGCCTCCTTGTACTTCTCGTCGTTCGGGTCCTTCCAGAAACCGGTAGGCTGCGAGGGGAACGGCGTGCAACAGACCAACTCACCCGTCAACCCCACCACCGGCTTGGCGTTGTCGTCGAAGGCCGCCACGTCCATGCCGAGCCCGAGGCTCTGACACTCACCCCCATAGACCGGCACCGTCGGATTGCCGAGCATGAAACAACTGATGATGTCCGTGCCACCGCAAATGCTCGCCAGTTGCAGGTCGTCCTTGACGTGCTCGTAGACCCATTTGAAGTTCTCGACGGTAAGCGGCGAGCCGGTCGACAGCATCGCCCGCAGCTTCGACAGGTCGAACTGCGTGCCCGGCGTCAATCCGACCTTGTCGCACGCCGAGATGTACTTCGGGCTCGTGCCGAAAACCGTCATCCCCACGCGCTCTGCCAAACGCCACAAATGGTTGGGCTTGGGGTGAAACGGGCTGCCCTCGTACAGCAGGACCGTCGCCCCGGTGCCGAGCGAACTGACGAGCCAATTCCACATCATCCAGCCGCACGTCGTAAAATACATGATCGCGTCGTCGCGCGTCAGGTCGGTGTGCAGCATCAGCTCCTTCATGTGCTGCAACAATGTACCCCCGGCGCCGTGGACGATGCACTTCGGTACGCCCGTCGTGCCCGACGAATACATGATGTAGAGCGGATGGTCGAACGGAAGCGATTCGAACGTCAGGTCATCCGTCTCGGTCACGAACGAGGGCCACAGGTGTGCGCCCGGCAGCGCCGAGATGTCCGGCGCCTCGTTGATGAACGGTACCACGACGACCGTCTCGATGCTCGGAATCCGCTCGACGATGCCGGCCACGCGCTCGATCGAGTCGAGGCGCTTGCCGCCGTACGAGTAGCCGTCCACCGTCACGAGCAGCTTCGGTTCGATCTGTCCGAATCGATCGAACACGCCGTTGATGCCGAAGTCGGGACTGCATGACGACCAGATGGCACCGATACTGGCGGCCGCGAGCATCGCGATGATGGACTCGGGGACATTCGGCATGAACCCGCCCACGCGATCACCCTTCGTGACGCCGACGCCACGCATGGCGGCCGCGCAGCCCGCCACCTGCCGACGCAACTGCCGATAGGTGATCGACCGGGTACGGCCCAGCTCATCCTCCGCCTCGATCGCGATGCGATCATCGTCGAAACGCAGCAGGTGCGCCGCAAAGTTGAGCTTCATACCCGGGAACCAGTGCGTGCCCAGCATGCCCTCGCCGTCGTATGTGGCGGTGGCGGGCTTGGTCGGTACGATCTCGGCGAAGGCCAAAAACTCGCCCCAAAACAGATCACGGTGCTCAACCGACCACTTGTGGAACGATAGCCAGTCAGTGGAGGCGCCGTGCCGCTCGGCCATAAGCCCCATGAAGGCGTGCATCTGCGAGCGCTCGATCCGTTCCCGCGTCGGTTGCCAAAGAAGCTCCGCGTTTTGCATCGTCATGCCCCTCATCTGCGTGGACGTCTCTGAAGTCTTGTTGGAAGGTGTATTCTTCCGCTGCGGCTCGATGCGTCAACTTGATCGCATGAGGTGGGCGGGGGCGCCCGGAGCGAGCGCCAAAACAGCACGGGCTTGCCACCGTGGAGACGGCGACAAGCCCGCGAGTCGGAGGCAAAGTGAATTCGTTTGTCTTGAGCCGTTAGGATTCGGTTTGTGCCAGCAGCGTCGAGCGACGTCGCCGACGACGCTTCTTCGGGGCGCCCATCGGCCGAGCCACCGGCGTGCGGGGCTCAGCGGCCTCGGCGATCGGAATGGCCTTGTCCGCCGACTTGGCGAACAAGTCAGCGGCGACCTCTTTCCAAAGGCCGTCCGCGCGATTGAAGACACCGCCGGACACCATGATGTTCATGGTCGGGTTGCAGCCGATCTCACGGATCATGTCGATCAAGCTGCGCACGCCGGGAACGCCGGCGGGCTGCGTGCCGAAAATCAGCAACAGGTCAGGCCGCAACTGCCCGGCCAGGCTCATGATCTCGTCGTTGGGGACGCCGCCACCCAGGAAGTACACATCCCAGCCGCGGGCCTCGAACATGTCGGCTGTCATCTGCGCGCCGAGCTCCTCGAGTTCGCCGTCGGCGCAAGCGACCAACACGCGTTTGCCGTTGGATTCAGTCCGTTTGAGCTTGAGTTGAACCTGATCCGCAATGCTCCGGTTGATTCGCGTCGCCATATGCTCGGCCGCCGCGTTAATGCGATCGGTGCGATACAGATGGTCGATGCGCTCCATCGCCGGCCACAGCACGTCACGATAGAATTCGGCGGAATCAGCCGTGTCGTTGATCTGATCGACGACAATGTCACGGCAGGCAACCCGGTTGCCGGCCAGAAGCGGGGTCATGTAACGGTTCAACACGCTCGACGAGGCCATAGAATCGCTCCCTGTTAGCGTGAACTGAATCCAGGAGACACCGATGCCGGGCCTCCTGCCCAGTCCTGGAGCGGTCCTACGCCTTCCCGTGCCCGCCGGGCGTCCCGCCCGGCCATCCCAACCGACTTCGAAACTTATCGAAACTAACCGCAAGCTGATAACTTGGGCGTTTTGGGTCGTTTGGCAAAATAGGTATCGACCCACGCGCATTTTTTTCTTGAGGCGGATTGGGTGGTTTCTGATGGTCGTGACGGATGGGCCCGTCGCACCGACCAAATCGCCCTTTGCGCTGGGGAAACCCGCGATTTGGGCGGAACGCGCTCTTACCGGACCCGGTGTGCTGCCACGCGCAATACTTGCGCGGATCGCGCATTGTCGAGCGCCAACTGCCGAAGCCCAAGCCGCTTGCAGGCGGAAGCGTTGCCCGCGCCGGGGACAACTCCTAACGTAGCGGCTCGGAATAGACGCGACGTTCGGAGCCGCGACCGTAAGGAGCGGACCCGGTGGCACTCGTGGAAGACCGCTCCCTGACGGTCGCGGCTCGGAGCACCAACGCCACCGCACGGAACCCGGAGTACGACATGTCATCACAGCGGATCACCGAACGGATCTTGAAGTTCGTCCAGGCCAAGGACTATCAGCCACGAAAGGTCGAGCAACTCGCGCTCGCCCTCGGCATCGGGCGGGACGAACACGGAGCCTTCCATGACGCCTGTAAGGCACTGATGAAGACCGGGCGAATCGTGCTCGGCTCGGGCCAGGCCGTCATGCTGCCGGCGATCCCGGGCAAGGTCATCGGCACGTTCCGCGGCAACAGACGCGGCTTCGGCTTCGTCATTCCCGACACACCGAACGCGCACGGCGATCTCTACGTGCCGTCAGGAGGCACCGGCGGGGCGATCACCGGCGATACCGTCGCCGCTCATGTGAAGAGGCGCGGCAAGCGCGACGGCAAGATGCTCTACGAGGGGCGGATCACGTCGATCGTCAAGCGCGGTCAGAGCCGCTTTGTCGGTGAACTGGCTCGGCAGTTCACGCGGTGGTTCGTCATACCCGACGGCAATACGCTCCATGTGCCGATCGTCGTCGCTGACCCGGGAGCAAAAGGCGGCAAACCGGGCGACCAGGTCGTCGTCGAGATCGTGCAGTACCCCGACGAAGACACCGAGGCACGAGGCGTGATCGTCAAGGTGCTCGGCAAACGCGGCGAGCCCGGCGTCGAACTACTGAGCATCATCGAACAATACCAGTTGCCCGGCGAGTTCAGTGCTGAGGTCCTCACCGACGCACGAAGGGCCCTCGACTCGTACGACCCCGCGAAGGCCGCCGCCGACCGAGAGGACTTGCGGAAACTGACGATCATCACCATCGATCCGGTCGACGCCAAGGACTTCGACGATGCCATCTCGATCACGAAAACCGGCGACGGCACGGTCGAACTCGGCGTCCACATCGCCGACGTGGCGCACTTCGTGCGCGAGGGCAAGCCGCTCGATCGCGAGGCCCGCGAGCGATCCAACAGCGTCTACCTGCCCGGCATGGTCATCCCGATGCTGCCCGAGGTCTTGTCCAACGGCCTGTGCTCACTGCAGGAGCGGCAGGATCGCCTGACCAAGAGTGCCTTTATCACCTACGACCGCAGGGGCAAAGTCAAAAAGACGCGCCTTGCCAACACCCTGATCCGGTCGACCAAGCGCCTGACATACCAACAGGCCGACAAGATCCTATCCGGAAAGCCCGGCCGCACGGGTGCCAAGATCGTGGCGCTGCTCACCGAGATGGATAAGCTCGCCCGCCTGATCCACAAGCGACGCCTCAGCGACGGTGCTCTCGAACTCGATCTGCCCGAGATCGAACTCGTCTATGACGAGAAAGGCGCCGTGGTCGATGCCGAGCCGGCTGACGACAGCTATCCGCACAAGATCATCGAGATGTTCATGGTCGAGGCGAACGAGGCCGTCGCGCGCACGCTGGGGGACAGGAGAATACCCTTCCTGCGCCGCACCCACGGCGAGCCGACCGATCTGTTCTCCGGGCCGCCGGCGCGACTGCTCTCGCTGCTCGGCTACGAATTACCCGACGAGGCGGACCGTTTCGACGTGCAGAAGCTGCTTACCCGCGTGAAGGGCAAGCCGGAGTCGTTCGCGGTAAACCTCGCGGTGCTTCGTACGATGCAGCGGGCCGAGTATTCACCGGCGAAGATCGGCCACTTCGCCCTCGCCTCCAAGGACTACAGCCACTTCACGTCCCCGATCCGCCGCTACCCCGATCTGACCGTCCACCGACTCGTCGACATGCACGTCAAAGGCGAACTCGACAAGAAGGCCGTCAAGAAGTCGGTACCGTCTCTCGAGCAACTCGAACAGCTCGGCGACCTGTGCAGCACGAGCGAGCGACAGGCAGAGTCCGCCGAGCGCGAGCTGAAGCTGATCCACATTCTCCGTCTGCTGGAAAAGCGCCTCGGCGACGAGTTCGACGGCATCGTGACCGGCGTCGCCAACGTCGGCGTCTTCGTCCAGATCGACACCTACCTCGTCGAAGGCCTGCTGCCCTTCAGCCAACTGATCGACGACTGGTGGGAGATCGACACGTCACGCGGCGCGGTGGTGGGCGAGCGCTCCGGCCAGCGCATCACCGTGGGCGACAGGCTCAAGGTGCAGATCTCCAGTGTGATGGTCTCCCTGCGTCAGTTCGAACTGGCGCCGGTCGGCCCGCTGCCCGGCGCGGGCAAGGCCAAGTCCGGCCGAACCAAGCCCGGCCGGGCCACAGCCAAGACGCCGCGCCAGAAAACCGTAAAACGCAGCAAAAGCCGCAAGAAACACCGCCGCCCAGCTACCCGCAAAAAGCCCCGGCGGAAGTAGCGTTCCGCCGGCGCCCGGGCATCCCAAAGTGACGTCGAATACTCCGCTCCCGTCCCCCAATACCTCTCGGGAGGTATGTACCGATGGCATTCCAACTCAACGACGGCTTGCCCCAAGACCGCCAAGCGGGGCAGACGCGGAAAGGCACGCCGCCATCCAGCCACCCGAAAGCTGCCGCGGCGGGAGTAGCGATTGAGCCGTCGTCGACTACGGACTACCGCGCGTCTTGCGCTTCCTAAAAGTCGAAGAGCTCCTCCTTCGCGTCTTCGTCTTTTATGTGCTGGCGTGCGGCCTGCAGGCGTTGGAGGCATGCCGTGACCGTTTCGAAGAGTGGCTCCGAGGCCGGCGACGGGAAGAGGCCCCGCTCAACCATTTCCCACACCGGGCGCTCAGGCGGAGATGTGCCAGCACCGACGTCCTTGTATACGGTGTCCAGGAAGGACTGCCACGCGGGTGAACGATCACCGCTGATTTCGTCCCTGGCGTGGTAGTAGAAAGGCCCCAACCAGTTGACAAGCGCCTCTTGAAACACCCAGCTCAGAGGCGCGCGACTACTCATGTAGAGGTTTATGACGCGATCATCCTTGATTCCGAAGTCAACATAAGCCTCCGACAGCACTTTCTGTGCCACGAGTCTGCGGGCTTTCTCTGTCGACAACGAACCTGGCGAGCCGATCGCCTTCACGAAATCCTCGAGGTCGGGTATCAAGAAGTAACGAGTGAACCGGTATCGATCGATTTCCTCGAGGAACCTGAGTTCCTGCTGCCAGTTCGCTCCGGCGTTTCCGAGTCTGCGCTGGTAGAAGCTTGCCGCGCTTTGCTCTGGAAGTGTTCGAACGAATGCTGCGGTGTGGTACTCTTGAACGCTCTTGTGTATGAATCGATAGCTTCCTCCTTCGTCCACAACAAGGCAAGTTACCTTGGTGACGTCCTTCAGGAACTTCTCCTCATCGCATTCGTGACCGGTCGTCGCGAGTGCATTCTCTGCACATTCGAGCAACTCATTACGCGTGAAGTCGAGCTTCCGCATCTTCTTTGCGAAAAAACAGAGGGCCGAGAAGGCTTCAAGAGTTGCCTTGTCGCTTAGGCCACAACGGTGCCTTTGAACGCCGCCTGGCTTGGAGCCATCGTGTCGCGACAAGAGTAAGTCAAAAAGGCGTTCATAGAACTCAGCTACGCGGTCTGGAATGCGCTGCTGCCCCTTGTAGGTAATCACGAGTAGCGTGATCATGAGCGGCGTTGTGAGCAGGTTGCGCATGTCCGATTTGCTCTTGTTGAGCGCCGTCAGAAGTGGCTTTGCTGATTGGTCGCTTCCCATCAGACGAACAATGACGTGCCTTACTTCCTCGGGTTCGATCGGGGCGAGCCTGAAGACGCGGAAGGCGGGGGATCGCTCTATTCCGCTATCGGGGCGCGAACTGATTGTCATCCGCAACCGCGGGTGTTTTCCAGCGAGCCGCTCGATTTGCGTCAGCATGTTCGATCGGAGATCCTCCTCTACCTCGTCGAAGCCATCCAGGAAGAGATGCAATCTGCCCTGTGACGCCAAGAACGCGAACAGAGGTTGGTCAAGATCAAGGCCGAGTGTTGCGCATATCTCGAGCACGTGTGCGAGGAGCTTCTCCTTCTTCTCGATGCGTCTAAGCTCGAGGAATACCGGGATCTGCTCCCCCCGGGCCAACTCGCGTGCGCAAAGGTACCGTAGGAAGATGGACTTGCCTTGACCGACAGTTCCTTCGACGATGAAGTTGCCATCATAGTCGAAATCGGAGAGGTCGTTGATGACCGTGGGCTTTCCGTGACCTTTCCCCCTCAACCTGATCCAGGGTTTGGATTAGTATTCCGGCCTGGATCTTGGAGGAAAGGCGATGAACAGGAAGCGATTCAAGGCGGAAGAGATCGTGAACAAGCTCCGCGAGGCGGACGTGCTCCTATCGA
>JAJDDX010000050.1 GCA_029260055.1 Phycisphaerae bacterium | reverse complement strand
TGCAAGCCGGCCCCAGCCTGAAAGGCTGATAGACAGTAGCCGTGTGCAAGTTCGCCGTAGGCGAACGCCGCTCACGGAAACGCCGTTCACCCGACGAACCGACCCTGAAGGGGTCGAACAGGCACCGCCGGTGTGTGGTCGACCCCTTCAGGGTCGGGATCCTCCCGCTCGCCCGAACCGGCGGCGGCGTGCGCCAGCGGTGGACTTGCCGCCGGCTACTATCGAGCAGGCCTTCAGCCTGCAGAGAGAGCACCTCCGCTCATCTTGCGATGACGGAGCAGACGCGCGGAGTTGTGTAGAACAACGAGGGCGTTGCCCTGGGCTTGGCCTATTTCGCCCCTTCCGGGCTGAATCAGGCGCGATATGCCGCGAGCCCATTCCGCGTTGACCGTAGCCTCGTCGGCTCTTGACGACAGAACGGCAGGCTTGTCCTGAATTCCCGGATAGCCTCAAGCTGCCGCTTGTCCGTGGCGCCCCGGCCGAAGTGCCTGCGTGTACCTCTTGGTTCACCGCGTTACCCCTGACCGTCGCCGTTAAGAGCAGCGATGTCGCCGTCTGATTGGCCCGGTAGACAGGGTGCTCCATCTCGCAAAGCGCGCGAGCGTCCTGGATTCCAGGCCTCGTACACGTCGGCACGGAAGACGGCACCATAGCGGCTGAACGCACGCCGACAGGGGACTGTCGCAAACGGTATTCGGCCACTATGTATCGCCAGAGGCGACGGCGTTGTACACTGCACCGATGCGGGCACCCAATGGCGACGGGCTGCCGGTTCGCGTCTACAGTCTTCGATCGAGGAGTACCAGAGATGCCCAGGGTCTTTTGTCCATGTGGTACGGCATACAAGATCGCCGAGGCCTCGATTGGAAAGAAAGCCAAGTGCAAGAAGTGCGGCGAAACCTTCGAACTCAAACTGCCGGAAGACACCGGGCCGATTGCCATCGCCGACGCCCCTGCGTTCGATGATGCCGTCGCGGAGGCCGTCGCGCGAGGCAACGCCGCGCCGACCAAGGAGATCAGTGTCGAAGCCCAGGCCGCCGCGGCGATCGTGCTGCCGCCCACGGCGGGAGGCGTCAGTTCCGCCGCCGTGGTGAACGAACGGCACGAGATGGGCGCCGGGCAGTACTTTCACGATCTGGCAGCCACACTCGCCTTTCCGAAGAACGTCAGGAGCCTGATCAACTTCATCATCATGTTCGTGATCCTCCTGCTGGGCTTCATGGGCCGTAGCGTTCCGCTGTTTGGAATCTTCTTCTTCCTGATGTCGCTGGGTTGGTACGCCGCGTTTCGGCTTGGGGTCATCGCGTCCGCGGCGGCCGGGGAAGAGGAGATCCCGGCGCTCTCCTTTGAAGAAGGGTTTGGGGGCGGGGTGGCCCTGCCCCTCTTCAAGTGGGTGGGCACGTGGGCCGTCGTGTTGCTTCCCGCCGTCGTCATGATGGTGGTCATGGGCGTGGCGTCGCGCACGGTGTTCATGCAAGGCATGACCGGCATCCTCGCGGCCACGGGTATGGGGATGACCTTGCTGGGCCTCACTATTGCGGGGCTCGCGTTGTGGCCGATGGTCGTCCTCTGCGTCTGCCTGGGTGGGTTCGAAACCCTGGTGCGGGTGGATTTGATCGTCGCCACGCTCGTCAAGACGCTACCGATGTACGTGCTGACCATCGGTATCGTGTTCGGCACCCAGTATGTTGACTACCTGTGGCATGCCACCGGCCAAAGGGAAGCCGCTCGTGCCACGTTCGAAGGCACCGAAATGGAAGGTTTGGTCGACGAGGATGGTCAGTTCATCGGCGACCAGCTCACGCCTGAACAGTGGCAGGAACTGGAGGAGAAGAACAGCGACCCGCGGCCCGTCGACTTCGTGGCCGGGGCGGAAACATCACTTGCCTACAACCTGATCGGCCTGGGTGTGATGCTGTACCTCGAAATCATCGCCATGCGTGCGATCGGTCTCTACTACTTCCACTTCAAGAACCGCTTCGCGTGGGATTGGGGATAGTATGACAGCGTTAGGCCGTGATCAGAGCCGCGTGGCGCAAGCCCGCGGTCATCTCACCGGGCTTGCGCCCGGTGCTCTGATTGGCGTCACGAAAGACGGAAAAACAGCGTATGCCGCCGCGTGACACCTATACGCAATCCGGCTCTGGGATACGCTCTAACCTATCAGGTCGAAGTCCTCGACCTTCGGAATCAACCCGGCTCTATGGCCGCGGCGAAGTAGCTCAGCCACGGCGCGCCGGCCAACCTCGCCGTAGTCGACCGTCCATTCGTTGACGTACATCCCGACGAAGCGATCAGCCAGGTCCGTGCCCATGTCCCGCGCGTACTGAAGCGCGTGCTCGACCGCCTCTTCACGGTGCGCCAGACTGTATTCGATGCTGCGTTTGAGGATCCCGGCCACCTCCGTCATCGCCTCGTCGCCCAGATCGCGCCGGATACAGTTCCCGCCGAGCGGAAGCGGCAGTGATGTCTCCTGTTTCCACCACTCGCCGAGATCCACGATCTTGTGGAGCTTATGGTTCTGGTAGGTCAACTGGCCTTCGTGGATGATCAGCCCCGCGTCCGCCTTGCCGGACGCCACACAGTCGAGAATCTGATCGAACATCACCACGGTGTGATTAAACGCCCCCTTACCGAGCAGCAGGTTCAGGCCGAGGAAGGCCGTCGTCATGAGGCCGGGCACGGCAATCGTCTTTCCGCGCAGGTCGTCGATCGCGATCGGCTCGCGCGCCACGACCATTGGCCCGTACCCGTCACCCATGCTCGAGCCGCAACTGGTCAGCGCGTACTTGTCGGCCACGTACGGGTAGGCGTGGATGCTGATCGCGGTAATGTCGAGTTCGCCGCGGAGCGCTCGATCGTTGAGCGTCTGGATGTCCTGCAGCACGTGCGTAAAGCCCCACCCGCCGGTCTCCAGCTTGCCCTGGGCCAGGCCGTAGAACATGAAGGCGTCGTCAGGATCGGGGCTGTGCCCGAGGGTCAGTGTCCGCGGCTTTGTGGTGCTGCTCGTCATCTAGGCCGTTCACTTTCCGAAATCGGTAATTCAAGACGCCCAAAGGCCAACCCTCGAGCCATGGTCCCATTACATGCCGCCGCACCGCCTGCGGCAAGCGCTCGGAAGCGGGCGGCCGCAAAAAACGACGTTTTAGGCCTGACGAATCATGCCGGCCGAGCCGATTCAAGGAAATAGGCCGGTGACACGATATCGATGGTGTGGGCGTTTCGAGACCTCGCCCATGTCGTGACGGTGTAACAATTCCGTCACGGCTTACCGGCTTGTCAAGGTCGCTTGTTCGGCGGTCTATACGCCGGTAGAATGACTCGACGTGTTCGGGAGTCTTAGCTCGGGTTTCAGGATTACGGGACCGTACCTTGTTTGATCCTCGGCGATTCAGTTTCAGCATCCTCGGCTTGGCCGTCCTCGGTCTTTCCGGCGGCTGTTTCACCGATCCGAACGCCCCGAACGGCGGATACACCCCACCTGAGAAGTCGGCCCAGCCGGCGGACTGCCTGACGGCCGAGGACGCCGAGCGCATGGCCGACCAGGTCATTCAGCTCGTGAACCTCGAGCGTGCCGCCGCGCACCGCGATCTCTCGCCGGTTACGGTCAACGACAAGCTGACCGACGTAGCGGGCGACTACGCCTGCCGGATGATCGAGGAGGCCTTCTTCGATCACTACGATCCGATCACGGGTCGAGGTCCGGGCGACCGCGCCATCGCCGGCAAGTACGCCTTCTACGCCATCGGTGAGAACTTGGCCGCCGGTGCTGAAACCGCAGCCGAGGCCGTCCAACTCTGGATGGAAAGCCCATCGCACCGTGAGATCATTCTGGACCCGAACTGGACCGAGGTCGGCGTCGCCGTGCGCGACGGCGGCGAGCACTCGCCCTACTGGGTTCAGGTCTTCGGACATCCCGCTCCGCGCGGCTCCCTTAGCGTCTCTCGATGACTGACAGACCGCCACCCGCCCGCACACTGTTCGGCTCGAAACGGCCCAAGCGACACGGGGGTACCCGCGTTGTGGTCACAGGCCAGGTCGGGCTCGACAAGGCTGAATTCCTGCAACACGTTGTCGATCTCGCGCACGAGGCCGGGCACGATGTAGACCTAATCCACGTCGGACAGCGCATGTGCGACGAGGCACCGGACATCGAGCCCCGCCGCATCCTGGACCTGCCGCGACAGCGACTCACCGCCTTACGCCGGAGCGTCTTCAAGGACATCCTTCGCACCGCGTCCACCGGTGCCAACCTCATCGTCAACACGCACGCGACGTTCCGCTGGAAGCACGGTCTGTTCCACGCGTTCGACCACAGCCAAATGGCTGAACTGGATGCCGACCTGTACATCACGCTCGTCGACAACGTCGACGCCGTTCACGAACGGCTCGAGCGTGACCACGAGGGGCGGCACACGCTGAAGGACCTTCTCGTTTGGCGTGAGGAGGAGATCGTCGTGACCGAGACGATGGCGGAGGCGGTGGCCGGTTATGGCCACGCATACGTCATGTCACGAGGGAACCCGCGCCTTACCGCTCTGTCTCTCTATCGGCTCATGTTCGAGGCCGACCGTCGGCGCGTTTATCCGTCGTTCCCGATGACACATATCCTGGACCAGCCGGCAGTCCTCGCGGAGATCGAGAGATTCCGAGATGCTCTCGCGGAGCACTTCATCACGTTCGACCCGGCCGACATGGACGAGAAAAACTTGCTCGAACTGGCCGACAGCGCGGCCGCACGCGGTGAGGAGCGGATTACCATGAAGGCCAACGGTCGGGACATCACGCTTGCCGCCGCGGAGGTGACGCGGGTGGCCCACGACATCGACGCACAGATCTACGCTCGCGACTTCAAGCTTATCGAGCAGTCCGACATGATCGTGAGCTACATCCCCGCGATGCCGAACGGAAAGCCGGGCCTCTCGTCGGGCGTCGAGCGTGAACTGCAGCACGCATTCGAAAGCACAAAGGAGGCTTTCGTGGTCTGGCGGCCCGACTGCGAACCCTCGCCCTTCATCACCGAGACCTCGACGGCGGTCGTGCGTTCGATGGAAGAGCTGTTCGCCCAGTTCCAGACACGCGGCTATATCAGCGAGTTCCAACTTCCGCTGAGCTAGTATGACAGCGCTATGCCGTGATCAGAGCCGTGTGTCGCAAGCCCGCGGTCATGTCACCGGGCTTGCGCCCGGCGCTCTGATTGCTCGCACGCCCGGAAGACGTACCCCGATACACTTGCCGACGCGATCCTAGCGCTGTCATACTAAGCGATTCTCCTACGGGTGTTGACGGCCTTACCGGACACTCGGTCCCCCCTACCATTCGACCGTAGCGCGTCAGACAACTGCGGCGTCAAACACCAAGCTCATTGGCGTTTCCGCCATGACCCACCCGGCGTTTGCGCGATAGGGAGAGCCAGCGATGCTCCGAACCAGACCATACATTCGACTTTCGGCCGTCCTTCTCACCGCGTCCCTCTTGCTGTTGGGAACGCTCAGCGCATGCGACAGCGCCCTCCTTATGGGCCCGGTCGACACCGCCGATGGAAGGGGCGGCGAAGCGGCTACCGACGAAACTGCGGACGCAGACGGATCCGCCGGTTACGATGCGTCGGCCGGTCATCCGATCCCAGGCAGAGGTGACGGCTCCGGCGCCGATGGCATAGCCCTGTCCCCGGCATGGGATCCCGACCCCGGATCGTCCGACGGAGGCGATAGCGCAGCCCCCTTGCCGACACCGATTAGCGGCGTGGGTACGGTTACCGTCGTCCCGAGTGATCCGCCGATTGACGTACCGCCGGTAGAAGTCCCTCCGATCGACGAGCCGATCGTAGACCCCGAGCTGCCCCCCGTCCCGCTTCCTGATCCCGAGCCCGACCCTGAACCCGATCCCGACATCGAACCCGGCGGCGAGCAGGCGGGCACGCTGACCGCGGGAACCTTTGATGACAACCTGAACTACGACGCATCCATGGCGTTTCTGCTTGACGCGGCACAGGCGGCGCCAAGCTATGAGCTCGACGGCATCACGCGTGGACGGCGAATCGTCATCCGTGTGCAAGATAAGGATGAAGAGCCAATCGGCGATGCTCGTGTGGTCGTCGAGGTGCCCGAGGAAGTCGGACAGCAATCCCAGGCCGTGTTGGACATGACCACGGGCAGCGATGGCTGCGTGCTCTATCACACGGGGATCGACGGCGGCACCGATGCCGAATCCTACGTGGTCACCGTCTCGCCGCCGGATGGGTCGGCGCCGGTCGAAGCGATCGGTGATCCGGCGGAGCCCGTGTGGACGATCGCGCTACCGGACACGGAGTCCGTGCTCCCGTCCCAACTCGATCTCGCGTTCGTCATCGACGCGACCGGCAGCATGTCGGACGAGCTCGAGTACATCAAGACGGAGATCCGCGGGATCGTCGACGAGGTCCGGCACGAATTCCCCAACGTGGACATCCGGTTCGCGTTGATCGTCTACCGCGACGCCGGTGATCGCTACTTGACACGCGTGTTCGACTTCACGAATGACTTGACGCAGCATCAATCCGACCTGGCGGACCAGTTCGCAGCCGGGGGTGGAGACCTCCCGGAATCGATGCACCTGGCGCTGGAGGATGCCATCACGCTCGATTGGCGAGAGACCGGCACCGCACGCGTGATGTTCCTGATCGCCGACGCTCCACCGCATACGTATGAAGCCGCGCAGGCACTCGAGGGCGTCCTCTCATTGCGGGAAACCGGCGTGGCGATCTATCCCGTGGCCGCCAGCGGCGTCGAACTGGAGGCCGAGATGGTCATGCGGACAGCCGCTCTTTTGACGCTCGGCCAATACGTCTTCCTGACGGACGATTCGGGGGTCGGCAACACGCACGCGGAACCGCGCATCCCGTGCTACCACGTCGAGCACCTCGATCGAATCATGATCCGTGCGATCGAGTCGGAATTGGCTGGACATGCGATCCATCCCGATCCACTCGACGCGATCCGAACGGTCGGCCAGCCGGTCGACGGGGTGTGCGAAGATTCGACGCAGCAGCAGCAATGAGCTTGGGAATGAGCCGTATCAAATAGCCAACAAACGCGCAAGCGACGACCCCAGCCCCTAGGCCACTCCTTCGGCAGTTTGCCCCGCCGAAGGGGTGGCCTCGCCTTTGTCATGCGCACGAATACCGCGCGGGTATCCGAAGCCAGACTCGCAGCCCGATGCCGCGCTGCGTCCTATCGGGCCAGCGCCCGTACAGCTTATTCGTAGGTTTCTTCTAAGTCGGAGGCGGCGTGGTAATCCGAGCCGCTGATCGTCCCGGCGCAGCCTTGCCCGTAACAGACCCAAATGAGCAGCAGGAAGAGACTCATCACGGCGAATGTGCCGGCCGTGGCACTCAGGGTTGTTGGCGGCGCGCTGTCGCCGCGTCGTTGGCGGCGGCGCGACTGGTGTCGTCCGCCGGAGTGCCGTCGTTGGTGGCGGCTGCGTCTTATGCGTCGAAAGGGCATCTTGATAGACCTGTTCGGCCGCTCAGCGGACCACACGAGTCCGGAACGGCTCGGGCACCCACACGACTTGAATCCCCAGCCGGGCGGTAGCGGAGCTAGTCAGCTAACGCGCGGTCGCCCCCGATCCAGCCGTTGCCATGACTATCGTCCGATCAGCGGGCGGACTCGTGCCCCGCGGCGTGATCTCGAAGGGAATACGGACGTAAGGAGTACCCCCGGGGCGAGAGCCCCCTGGCAGGGAAAGACGTGCGATTCTCCACCTCCGGGAGTAGAGAAACGGCGTTGGCGGCCCGCAAACGGTGGTTTCTTGCGATCAGCTTGGTCTTCAGATGCCGGGCCCGTGCGCGTGCCCCGGCCGCCGCCTCCAGAGGGCGGTGGCGGACACGAGTATCAGCAGAAGCATCGACAGCACGCCCCAGCCGGAGAGCGTTGGAATCGGCTGCAGATTGAGACACTGCGGCAGGGTGGGCGTTGAGCCCGGGCCGGTCCACGTCTGCTGGAACCGTGCCCAGTCATCGCAGTCCACATCGCCGTCGAGGTCCGCGTCGCCGGGTTCGCACGCCGGCTCAATCGATCCGCCGGGGCCGGTAAAACAGGTGACGAACGTAGCCTGATCGACGGTGTCCACGTCGTTATCAGCGTCGAAGTCGCCGACCAGCGTGCCGTTGCGCTGGTTGTAGTAAAGGTAGTTTCCCTTGCCGTCGTCCCAGTTCGTGATGGCCATCTCCGGGCTGAATGTGAAGACGTATGCCACCGTCACGGTCTGTGCAGGCTCGGGGCCGACGCTCACCCATCCGTGGACCAGGTCATACGTAAGCTGGCTCGGGCTCAACGTGGCTCCGTCGACCACGACCGACTCGATCTGCTCGACCGGCTGGCGCGAGAGCTGGAACAAATGGCGACCGGGCGTGGCCGACGCGTCGAACGACTCGACGGGCCAGCGCCGGCCGTTGTTGTCCACATCGGCAAAGACGATCGCCTCGACGACGCTGGTGCCGCCGGACGAAAAGTCCGGAGTTGCCGGATAGAGGCCGGCGTCGTTGTAGAACAGATTCGTGGTGCCCCACCAGCTTCCCGTCGCGAGGTCGAGGTCGCCGTCGGCGTCCAGGTCCGACAAAGC
>JAJDDX010000490.1 GCA_029260055.1 Phycisphaerae bacterium | reverse complement strand
AGGTAGGCGTTCAATCGTTCGTCCAGTTCGAACGCCTCGCCCTCACTCTTGATCTCGTGAGCGATTCTCCCCATTGCGTCCATGACTTGGCGGACCTTTTCGCGCGGGATGCCGGCTTCCGTCAGGGCGGCAGCGACGCGCCGCCGCATGCCCTCCTCGCGCTTGCGCTCGTCGTCGTCGGGTCGGCTGGCGAGGCGTTGCGAGAGTGCCACGACGAGTTGGATCTGCTCTTCGGTCAGCCCGAGTTCCACGAGGTAGGCGTTCAATCGTTCGTCCAGTTCGAACGCCTCGCCCTCACTCTTGATCTCGTGGATGATCCTCCTCATCGCGTCCATGACGTCTCGGACCTGTTCGCGCGGAATGCCGCCTTCGCTTAGCGCGACCGCCACGCGCCGCCACATGCCCTCCTCACGCTTGCGCTCGCCGTCCAGTCGGCTGGCGGGGCGCTGCGAGAGTCCTACGACCAGTTCGATGTGCTCTTCGGTAAGACCGAGTTCCACGAGGTACGCGTCTACTCGCTCGTTGAGCTCGAAGTCATCGCCTTCTTCTCTGATCTCGTGAATGATCCGTTCCATAACGCCCATGACAGTCCGAAGGGTCTCCCCTTCGATCCCGGCTTCGCTCAGCGCGCCCGCCACGCGCCGCCACATGGCTGCATTACGCTCGGAGTCCCCGCGCGCCGCTGCGAGCCGTCTTGAGAGCGCCACGACGAGCTCGATCTGCTCTTCCGTGAGTCCGCGTTCCACGAGGTAGGCGCTTATTCGCTCGTCCAGCTCGAACGCCTCGCCTTCACTCTTGATCTCGTGGCTGATCCGCTCCATCGCGCCCATGACGTCCCGGATGATCTCGCGCTGAATGCCGGCCTCGCTGAGCGCACCCGCGATGCGTTTGTTCATGCCGTCGCCGCGATCGTCCGCCTCTTCGCTAACGCCCGTTTTCTCGGGGCGGGCTTGGGTGCTCGCGTCGCGATCTTGGGCCTTTTCGTCGCGGTCTTGGCCGTAGGCCACGCCGAGGGGCAGAAGGCCGATTGCCGCCACCAGGATGCCGGCGATAAGCCAGCGCGGTGTTTTGGGGATCGGGTTTGCAGAGACAATCATCCTGAATCTCCTTTCGAGGAACCCGTCGCTGTTCATCTCGCTTGCCATGGCCGGCGGGCGGATCACCGGAGAGGCCAAAAACTCGATCACTTGCATCAAGGCGTTTGCATAGGTATGGGGCTTGGGTTGGAGGCTCGAGAGCACGAGGGCGTCGCAGCAGATCTCTTCGTTGATTCGCAGGGTGCGCCGCGCCCACCACGCCACGGGGTTCCACCAGAAGCAGACACAGGCGAGCCATTCGACCCAGCGGACCAGGTGGTCTCGCCGCCTTACGTGGGCCAACTCGTGAGCGAGGATCCACCGAAGCTGCGACGCATCCATCTCATCCGGCAACGCAGCGGGAATCAGAATGCGCGCGCGCCGGCCGATCCACCACACCATGGGCGATACGTTGGCGGAGGTCGTACAGATCGTCGGCGTCCGCTGTAGCCCAAGACGTTGAGCGATCTGGGATGCGACGCGCTGCAGCTCCGCAGGCGCCACTTCGGAGGCCATCTTCAACAGGCGATTGAAGCGGTAGATCCGCAGCAGCGACCAAGCGAGGACGCCTGCGCTGCCCAGAAGCCAGATGATGGCCAGGGCGGTCTTGCCTTGTTCGATTGCCCGGGAAGTCGCGGTGAGACCGGAGCCGGCAAGTGCGGGCGATCCGACAGCGTCCGGATCGGAGGCAGCCAAGAGGCTGCCCGTTGCCGCCGGCAGGGTATGATCAACGAGTGATTCGGCGGCCAGTCCGGGCACCGGCACAACCGGGACCGTCACGAGCGGTGGGGTGACCAGCTTTACGAGCACGAGCAGGCACAGCAGGTGCGCTACGAGAGGCCGCTTGCCGGTACGGTGAATCGCCCAGGCCGCGATTGCCAGAACGAGTGAGACGCACAGGTTGCTGACCCCGAATTGAATGAGGAGGTCGGTCATGCCGTGCCTCCCGCTTGGGTTCGCCCATCCAGGATTTGCCGCAGCCGCTTGATCTCTGCGCGGGAGATCTTCTTCTCCTCCATCAGATGAGTGATCAGCGGGGCGAGGGCTCCTCCCGTGAGCTTGTCCGCGAGGGATTCCAGTTGACTGCCCGCGTAGGCTTGTCGGCTGATGGCTGCGGAGAAGAGGTGGACGGGAAGTTCGGTATCGCGTTCGACGAAGCCCTTGTCCTCGAGCCGCTTTAGCAGCTTTTGGACGGTTCCGTGCTGGGCCTTGGTCGCACCGGGGTAGAGCTGCTCCCGGATGCTGCGAGCGGTCATTCGGTCCTGCTGCCAGAGCAGTTCCATAACCGCCAACTCGGCGTTGGCCAGTGGTGGTTGTTCCATGCAGAAGCCTCCTCGCCGCTTCGTCGACGACTAGTTGTCGGAACTGTACGACACCGTGTCGTACCGGTCAAGGCCAAAACTACGGCTCGGGCAAAAGGAGTTCAATCCGGCGGCGGCCACGCCAATTCCCTGCAATTGCCGGCGGTGCGGGGCATGTCGGTCGAGGCGTGTCCAACCTTATCGAGCGGTGAGAGGCCGGCCGTCGGCCCCCACTCAGGAATCACCCCGCCGGGGTGCTCGGCCTGCGTGTCTCGTGCATGCCCGTCGTCAGGCCGGTTTGCGGTTCGAGCGGAAGACGACGACGGCTGCGATCAGGACTGACAGGAGCAGGGCGATCGTGCCCCAGGCCGACACCGCCGGAACGGCGACGGGGACGCACGCGTTGCCTCCGATGGTGTGCTCTATGCCATCGATGTTCGCCGTTCCGGCGAAGCAGGCTTCGGAGGGCGGTGGGGTCACGTCGTAAGAGAGCGTCGTTGGGATCGACGGGGAGAAGAAGGGGCCCCATTTGACCTTGTGACTGTCCGCATCGTACGTGCCACCCTCGGTGATGTTGGTGATTGCCGTCCAGCCAGGTGGCGGTCCATCCTCGGCGCCCACCACATCGGTGCCCGGTGGCAGATCCAGCGTGATCGTAACGGTGAACGGCATGTCAGGTCCGGTGTAGCCGGAAAGATCCCGCGCGGCGCCGGCGCCGAAGAGGAGTTGTGGTGCTCCGGTCAGCGCAAGGAGCGCGACCGAAGTCGTCAGACGGACCATGAGTCTCGGACGTGGCACTAACATCGGCTCCCCTCCAAGGGCGCTATTGCTTCAGGAAACACCCACACGCGGGCGCTACCCGGCCCCATCGGCGCCGGGTACCGCCCGCGCTGGATGAGTCATTTCGCCGTGATCGGCTCGTTCACCCCGTCAAACGACACCGTTCCCGTGAGCCCGTCGAGCCGAGGCTTCGTCGCTAGCTCGCTACGCGGTGAGACTGTTCCCTTCGAAGCGGTTGCACCGAGTTTGAACGTGATCGTGCGCGTCAGGTCGTCGAAGAACGGTCCCCACTTGATCTTGCGGTGAGTCGCGTCCCAATCACCGTCGTCACTCGACGCCTTCACCTGCCAGCCTCGCGGGATTTCCATATCAAGCGCCATGGCGGTCGTGCCCGGCGGCGCGACGATCGACACCGATACGGTGACCTCACGCCTCAAACCTGATCGGCCACCGCGCGTGGCGCTTTCCCCGCTGGGTGTGCTGGTGCGCCAATCGAACATCGCGGTACCTTCACCGGGTATCGGATTGGCTGCGAGCGGCGATCCGCAAGCGCCGGACGGCGGCGCCGGACAGGTCGTCGGGAACCAGTTCTGGCCCGCCTCGTCCCAGCAATAGCATTCGCCGTTGCGCCACACGAAGGCGGCGCGAGCCATGCCCGCCATGTCGTCGTTGCAGCCGGCTTTCCACGCACAGGCGTACGTGATCAACTCGCAAAGCGAAACCTGACCGTCCTGACAACCGTGATCGCTGCAAGTGGAGCAGTCACCTCCGGGGCACATCGCGCACGGCGGCTGCGGTGTGTCGGCGTCCATCGCCTGGCGGCAGTGGCGTATGAGGCATGCCTCGCCGCAGATGACTTGGTTCAAGCCGTCGAGGGATACGGTGCCCTCAAAGCAACTGACGATGCTTCCGTCGTCGGATGGGATCACGACGTAGTGGACGGCCTGAGGTATGTTCGGCGCGAAGAACGGCCCCCATTTCACCTTGCCATTGACGTAATCGAACGTGCCGTCGTGACTGATGAACGTCACCAGCCAGCCGGCAGGCGGCACATCTTCCAGAGCGACGGCGTCGGTGCCGGCGGGGACGTCGAGCGCGATGTGAACCACCTTTTCGACGCCGGGACAATAGGTCGAGTCCGCGTCCGTGGCGTTCGTGAAGAATCGAGTGGCGTTACACTGGTCGCACGGTCCGTGATGAGCGATGGAGACGGCGGCTGCGTCGGCAAAGCACTGGTTGTCGTACGTGACGCCGTCACACCCGCACACCGGGTCGTAGTACTCCGGGCAGCCGCCGGTCGGAATGTGCGTACACATCCCGTAGTGGTCGGCCCAGTTGCAGGTTCCGTCCGGGTGCTTGCAGAATACGTCAAAGGACTCGCACGGGATTCCGATGAAGCCGCCACACACCGGGCCGCACACCACGCCCGGGCCGTCGGGACAGGTCGGGACGGTCGGATCCTCCGGGCATGCCCAATAGCCGTTCCCGCAGCATATCGGCTCGACGGGGCAGGGCGGCACGGTGTTGGGATCGCAGCATGTCCATTCGCAGGCGCCGTGATGCAGCAGCGACACGCCCGCGGCATCCGCCTCGCATTCGTTGCCGTAGGTCACGCCGTTGCAGGCGCAGACCGGATCGTAGTTTTCGGGGCAGCCGCCGGTCGGGATCGGCGTGCAGATCCCGAGGAGGTAAAAGACACCACACGTGCCTTCGGGATACTTGCAGAACTCGTCGTCAAGGCAATGAGGCATCGGGCCGAGGCCGCCGCAGGTTCGGGCGCATTCGCCGTGGTGGCGAACCGAGACGCCGACGGCGTCGGCCTCGCACTCGTTACCGTACGTCATGCCGTCGCAGCTGCACACCGGGTCCCAGACATCCGGGCAACCCACGGGCCGCACCGTGCAGACGCCGTACTCGTTGTCCTCGCCGCAGCTGCCCTCGGGGAACTTGCAGAAACTCGTCGTGGTGTCGCACGGCAGGCCGTTCGGTCCACCGCAGCGCTGGCCGCAGCCGCCGTCGGCACATGTCGTGCCCGGACCTTGCGGGACACCGCCGAAGGCCAGACAGCAGAACGGATCGGTATCGACGCAATAGGGCTCGCCGCCGAGCGGCATGCAGCAGGCCTCGGTCGGATCGCAGGTCGTTCCCGGGCCTTTGAAATGCGCGTTGGGACCCGGACAGTTATCCTCGGTGGTCTCGGTGCAGACGGGCAGTGGAAGCGGGCTGCCGGACATATCGGAGCAGCAGCCGCCGGTCGGTACGCACGCAGCCTCGAAGAGGTCATCGATGCCGTCGCCGTTGGTGTCCGCGCCGACGGCCGTACACACCCCGCCGTTCAGGCACATGCCGACGGGCAGGGGGGCGGCGTTACCGAATTCGAGGTGGCACAGGTTGAAGTCGACGCAGTCACACGCGAGCACGGTCATCGCACCGGTGGCGATGTCCATGTGGATGACCATCGGGAGGCATTGATCCTCCGGAATCAGGCCGCACGCCATCGGCGCGCAGGCGCTGCCGTCATCCAAGGGGCGGCAGAACGGCTCGCAGGCGCCATAGTGGTCGATTGACATGCGTGCCGCTTCCGCTTCGCATTCGTTGCCGTACGTCACGCCGTCGCATCCACAGACTGGGTCCCACACGTCGGGGCAGCCGTTCGGCACGGCGATGCAGACGCCGAAGAGATCAGCGGCGTTGCAGGTTCCGTCCGGGTATTGGCAGAATGTGTTCGGGTCTTCGCACGGGATGCCGACGAACCCGCCGCAAATCGGCGGGCATACGGTGTCGGCGCAGGAGGTGTTCCGTCCCAGCGGTACGCCTCCGGAGTAAATGCAGCACCACGGAGCCAGATCGGTGCAGAACTCGGCTCCGGCAAAGGCCATACAGCAGGCCTGCACCTCGTCGCAGGTCGCGTCCGACGGGTGGAAGATACCTCCGTTGGCATAGCAGGCGTCTTCGCCGAGGTCCACGCACGTGTCGAATGGGACGGGACCATCGTCGATGTCGAGGCAGCAAACGCCTGCGGGAAGGCACGCGGCGGTGAACGTATCATGGATGCCGTCGTTATCCGTGTCCGAGCCCATGACCTCGCAGGTTCCACCTTCCGGGCACCCGCCGACCGCGTGCGGGGTGGCGTTGCCGAACTCGACGTGGCAGAAGTTGAAGTTCATGCAGTCACAGGTCAGCGCGGTGATCGCCCCGGTAGCCCAATCGATGTGCACCGTGGTGGCGATGCACCGATCCTCAGGAATTGTGGAACACGCCAGCGGCGTACAAGCCGAGCCGTCGGCCGACACCTCGCAAACCTGCGCCGATGCGGGTGCAGCCGTCACCAGTACGCTTACCGTGATGATCAAAACAGATACGTTGCGGCGAACGAACAACATGGCACACCTCCCCCATAATGGGTAAACCAAGACCTGCTCGTGCGATAGAACTGCTGAAGGCATAATACCGCGAGGCGAAGCGTCCGGGAAGTCGGTTTTTTGAGAAATGTGCTTAACTTGAGCGTGGTTACAGAGCCCGAGGGTGAGTTCGCCCTTCGATCGGGTAGGGCTCGTGTGGAGCAGCGAACCGTGGTGCAACGGCGTTGCGAGCAGCTCGCCCAGTCAAACGGGGCGGCCGGGCGTGCGACCACCGTGTCTGAGGCCGTGGCGGCTGCCGTCCGAGGAGCAAGTCAAATGAGGCGAATGATTGGATTCCCGGCGTGCCTTGTCTGCATTTCTGCGTTCTTGGCTCCTCCGGACGTTTGTGCTGACACCTCACTGCTGTGGGGCGATCTGGCGGCCGGTCCAAACGACGTGGGGTTTCGGCTCATCGAGGACGTGGATCGTTCCCGTGCCGTGACCGCTCGCGCTGGGTCGGACAGAGCGGCAGGGCGCCCGATCCGAATCTACATCTGGTATCCGGCGCGGAAGAGGGACCGCGGCGCTGAGATGCCGTTTTCGAGATACGCGGAACTGACGGACGCGGATTTCTGGCCGAGGCCGGCGGGCCGCGAGGTACTCAGCGATTTCGGCGTCGGGCCGCTCGCGCGATCGCTGTCCCCGGAGCGTCTTGCTGCGGTGCTCGCCGCGAAGACGGCCGCGGTTGAGGATGCCGATGTGGCCGAGGGCCGCCATCCGCTGATCGTGTTCGGGCAGGGTTTGTACTACGAATCGCCCATCGCCCATGCGGCTGTTTGCGAGTACCTGGCGAGTCACGGGTATGTCGTCGCTACCTGTCCACTAATCGGCGATGATTCACGCCTTGTCGATTTGGACGTGATCGACCTCGAGACGCAGGTGCGTGATCTCGAATTCGTGATCGCCCACGCGCGGCAGCTTCCTTTCGTGAGCCCCGAGAGGCTCGGGTTGCTCGGCTTCGACATGGGAGGCATGTCATGCGTCGTGCTCGCCATGCGCAACCCTGACATTGACGCCTTCGTCAGCCTCGATGCGGGGATACTGTACCCTCATCCATCGGCGCTGCCCGGGAGTTCACCGCATTACGACCCCAAGCGGCTACGCATCCCGTGGCTGCATGTCACTCAATCCGGAGCCATTGTCACGCCCGAGGCTCAGGGATCACTATTCGACACCGCCGTGCATGCGGAGCGCTACCTGGCATTGGTCGACGGTGTGCAGCACGCGGATTTCACGTCGTTCTCATTGATCGAAGGGAAGGAGCCGGCGGTGGGGTACTGGCGACGATCCTCCGGGCATGCGCGGCGCAGCTACGAGACGGTGTGCCGATATCTTTCGCGTTTCTTCGATGCGTATCTTCGAGGCGACAACAAGGCGCGAGAATTCCTCGCGGACAAGCGGGCCGCCACGGTGCCGGGAGTCCCGCTGACGATCGAGCACCGCGCCGCGCGCCCGGCGCCGCCGACGATTGGCGACTTCGTGAACGCAGTCGCCGAGAATGGTGTTGCGTCTGCTGTCGAAATGGCTCGGAAGTTGGTCACAGCGTGCCCCGATTGCGATCTCGTGCAGGAGGCCACGCTGAACCGATTGGGCTACAAATACCTCTATTTCTGGGGTCACATCGACACGGCAGTCGATATCTTCCGGCTCAATGTTGAACTGCATCCAGAATCCGCCAACCCGTACGACAGTCTGGGCGAAGCCTATGCATTCGGAGGGCAGACGCAACTTGCCATCGCGAACTATCGAAAGTCCCTCGAGCTGGACCCGACCAGCGAGAACGCGAAGGCGGCACTGCGGAGGCTCGAAGGCGATTAGTGTGCCATCACGGCCTGGCGGCCTGCAGTTCGTGCAGATGCTTGATTGCGGCTTCGAGGGTCGTGTCGGTCTTGCCGAGGATGTCGTCGATCGTCGATTTGATGACCATGTCCGGCGGAATCCCATTTCCGTCATAGAGCCGTCCGCTCGGCTGGAACGAGGCCATGGAGGAGAGCCGGAGTTCGAGTCCGCTGTGCGACAGCTCGAGCGGTTGGCTTCGTCCGCTGCCGCCGCCGCTGGGCCGGCCCATCAGCGTGACGTGTCGCCAGCCCTTGAACGCGCCTAAGAAGATGTCGGTTGCGCTGAAACAGAGCTCGTCGAGTAGCACGACGACGGGTTTCTGATAGCACGAGCCAGTCCGAGCCGGTTCCGGTGAAATGACCATGTAGTGCCAGCCGCTGAACTCGCCGCTCGGTACCTGCCACTCGGGCTTGAAGGTCGCGGCGAACGTCTCGATGGCGGCCCGCTCATCGTTTGTCCAGTGGGGCGAGGCTAACGGATAGAGCGAGCGGTTGTCGAGATAGCCCTCGGGGGCGTCGGGTTTGTCGCCCGGCCGCAGGCGATACCTGGCGACGTTAGCGACGCGGGGCGAGTCGTCCGGTCGCATGAAGTAGGGGAAAAGCGTGCGCAGCGCGGTTCGCGTGCCGCCGCCGTTGCCGCGCACGTCGATGATCAGGCCATTCGTATCGCGCAGCGTGTCCATCGCTCGCGTTAGCATCAGGGTGAAAAGGGCGTCGCCGCGCATTTCGGGAATCGGCAGGTAGCCGATGTCGTGGTCGAGCCGCGTGACGCGTTGCTGCCGGCTTCGCGGTGTCAGATCGGGCGGTTGTGCTGAGACCACGAACGGCAGTGACTTGACCAGAGAGCCGGTGGCGTTCTGCACCGCGACGCGGATCGTGTCGGACGCGTGCTTCTCAAGTTCGCCTCGCACGAGCTGCGCCCGATGCGCGCGCGTGATCGCGTGTACGCGGCGGAACTGTGGCGAGCCGTCGGCCACAAACGTGGCGGCCGTGTCGATCCACTTCTCGACACCGAGGCCGTCGATGCGGCGGACCGTGGGGCACTCTTCGTCGAGCAGCGCGGAGCGATCCGGGCGGAGCGCGACGATGCCCTCGCTCGACTCCGCGAGCGCCATGGGCAGGTAGCCGGACGGGAAGAAACGTGAGCTGCCGCGCACGCGCGTGTGGCCGTCTCCGAAGCGCGCTACGAGCTTGACCAGGGCGATCGCGAAGTCGCGGCGGCTGGCGCCGCCCGCGAAGCGCTCGCGAAGCTCAACGAGATGCTTCGTGTAGTCGAAGCCCTTGAGCTTGGCGTAAGCGTACTGCGTGTCGAGCGCGTGGCGGAGTTGCTCGATGTCGGCGGCGATCTGTTCACCCGTCAGACGCTGCAACCAGTAACCCGGCGCGCTCTGCTGTCGCTCCATCCGGTCTTGCGCGTCGGTTCGTGCCTGCCACAGGGCCTGCCGGTTGGCGGTGGTCATCCGCACGTCGGTCAGGTCGAGCACCTCTTGCGTGCCTGGTTTGCGGACGCGTAGTGCGACGGTGGTCCCGGGTTTGTGCTGCATGCGCGTCAGTACTTCGACCAAATCCTGCTCGAAGCGCTTTTGCCAGCGTCGCGACCACTTCTTGCGGCAGAACGTGAGGATGTCGTCGCACGGTAGCTTGTTGATGGCGATCAATTCATACCACGCGTCCGCCACCTCGACCTCAGGTCTATCGTCGACCCACTTGACGGCTGTAAACGGCGAGAGCGTCGGATAGTCGTCCGAAGCGTAGGCTGAGTCTGGGATGACGGCGGCCGCGAGCATGATCGTCGTCGCAAGGGTGGCCGCTGCCGGTCGCACGGTTCGTTTCTCCTCACTGGCAGGGCGACTACCAAGACTCCGAGTAGTTCGGGCAGCGCCGAGCAGGCCCGACGCGACCCATGCAAAGCGTAGAGTTCGTACCGCGGACACTATCTTGCCTCGCCTGGTCTGCCCCGTACATGGGTGGCTGTCCTTGAACAGTATCTTAACTGTAGTCCTCGCAGGCGCCCAGGAAGAGTCCCGTTCACGCGACGTATGCTGTCTGCGGATAGAAGCGGCGTCCGTCCGAAACCGGGCGCGCGAGTCGGTCGAGACCGGCCTGCAGAGCCCTCGCTTGGACCTTTCCGGGAGTCCAACCACATGTCACGGGATGACAGTCGACGGCCGGAACCGAGAGGTGAGGTACTTCCGCAGTTGGCCGGGACGATGGGCTCCGTGCGTGCGGGCCGGGGATTCCGATTTGCGCATGGCCAAACAGTTCCACAAGGCGCCTAGGTATTCACGAGCACAGTGGTATCTAGGAGATCGACTGGTTACCATGGTCTGTATGGCCGAGGGTACGGGCCGCCAGGCAAACGTCGCAGTGTCTTAGCAATTCAAATAGTCACCGGGACACCGGTGTGTCCGGTCCACTTTGTGTGGCGAATGATCCGCCGTAAGGAGGAGAGTCACTATGTTGATCGCATGCGCAACGGAACGTGATGGCCCGGGAGGCGACCGCAGTCTAAAGCAGAGTTCCTTGACCCCTCTGACGGGACATGGCCGCACACCAAGTCGTGGCCGGCAGGCCACCATCCGCCAACTTGCGGCCGGCCTCTTGTTTGTTTGTGTCTTCGTGAGCCAATCGCGGGGACAGTATACGGCGCCGACGATCGACTTAGGCTTGCCGCCGGGCAGTGAAGGCGGCCCGGTGTTTCGGGTTACGGCGCAAACCGGAGATGAGGGGATCGGGTCCGGCGGAGCCAACGGAATTGCCTTTGGATTCATTAGCCTTGATCCATTTGCCGACGTTGTCATCGGAGATGATCTGGCTGACTTGCCTGATGAGGAGGACAACTCGGGCAAGGCCTTCCTTGTCTTTGGAGCCCCCGCAGGCCAGGCCGGCACCATAGTCAGCATGAACGCGGCACCCGGAAGTGGGAACAGTGTCTTCGCGACGGGCGGCTTCAATAACCGTTTCGGAAACTCCGTTGCCACGGGTTTCATCTCGACGCCTTCCATTTTTCCGCTCATGGACGTGCTCATCGCGGAGCGTACGGGCGATCCAGGTCTGACGGACGCCGGGGCGGTCTATGTACTTTCGCCCGGCCCGGCTGGCATCGGGCTCACCGGGGTTACGATCGACCCCACGGCCGTGCCCGCGCCGCCGGCTCTTGTGAGCACGATCGCAGGCGGGGCTACGGGCGACTGGTTGGGGGCGACCCTCGAGACGATCACACCGGGCATCGTCAGTACTTCAGACATTGCCATTGGAGCCCCCCGCGCGACTCCGCTCGGGAGATCGGAAGCAGGGATCGTTTACGTGATTCCACCTGCCGCCTTACCGCCACCGATTCTGGGCCCGGCGAGCCTCGCGTTGGCGCCCGGGACGTTTACCGAGGTTCGGATTTATGGCGCGAGCCCGGGCGACAGGCTTGGCACGTCGATCGCCGCGGATAGTTTCACGGATGTGGATGGGGATGGGTTCCCGGATGTGGTCCTCGGTACGCAGAGCGCCGGTCTCGTATACGTCGTGGACGGGCTACTTGGGATGTTCGGCCCCGGCGGGCTCGGGACGACGGGCGGCGTGCTTAGCCTCGCTGCCGCGCCAGGTGCTTTTGTGCGCACGACCATCATGGCACCGCCTTCCACCGGCAATTTCGGATGGTCGGTTGCGTGCGGTGACGTTAACGGCGACGGCTTCGCGGATGTCGTTATCGGGGCGCCGGATATTGCGGGACTCTTCGGCCCGGCGGTCTACATTGTCTACGGCGCCGCTGGTCTCCCCGGACTTACGTTTGCCGTCAATGCGCCTCCGCCCGGCGTTTTCGTAACCACGATTCTGGGTGATGGCAATGACGAAACGGGTTATTCGGTGGCCGTCGGTGACGTTGGCGCGCCTCCTCCGGCTGCTGGGGCTCCTCCGGCTCTTGCGGATGGGGTTCTGGATATCATCATTGGGTCTCGCCAGGGAGGCGCACCGCCTTTCGGAATCCCGGGCGTCACTCGCGTGATTTACGGGGGCGCTTTTCTGCCGGCGACGCCAGTCATCGATCTCAGCACTACGAATCCAAGTCAACTTGTTTACGGCTCGTCCAGCAGTGGCGAGTTCGGCGGAGGTACCGTGGCCGGCGCGGACGTCAATGCTGACGGTCGGGGAGACTTCGCCGCTTCGGCGCGCGCAGGAAGCTATGCGGCCGTTGTCCTCGGGCCGGGGACGATCCCACCCAGCCCGCTGGCGCCGGTTGGACTCAGCACGACCGCTTCGATTATCGAGCATGACCGCGCCGGTGACGCGCCATGGCATCCGTTCGGCGGACCGACATCGCCAACGGTGCGGACCATGATCGACTACGACTCGGGTGACAGCGTCAGCGCAACGACAGTGACCCTGCACCGAGAGGCGCCGCCAAACATCGATTTCGGGACGCCGTTCGATGAATACTGGGGAATCAGTACCGATCGGACCAATTACGACGCCACCGTCACTTTTCGTTACGCCAATACGGAGTTAGCTGCGCTTGGCGAGTCTCTCGTCGTATATAGGTCCGCGAACGGTGATCCGGGGACTTGGACCGTGGCAGGCAGCGCGCAGTCATGCGTGCCGGAAATGAACATGATCAAGGTAGAGGGGCTTAGCGAGTTTTCGCTTTTTGCCGTGGTTGGGCCACAGTCACCCATCCCAGCCGTATCAGAATGGGGGATGATCGTCATGGCGGTTGGCTTGCTCTGTGTCGCGACGATTCTATTGCGGCGGCACCCGTTGCAGGCGTGAGGTTGTACGCCCCATATGGCCGTTGACGCCGGTTTGAGCGGCGAAACGGCGAGGGACGCGATCCCGAGGCTCGAACGAAAGTGGTGCGGTTGCTACTCGCGGGCGACCTTGGTCGGGACGAGTTCGCGCATCGTCATGAGCACGCAGGACAGCGCGAGGGCGACGGCGACGACCCCGAAGAGTTCCGGCAGCGCAGACACGCCGCCGCCGTAGAGCTCTTCGTGAAGCTCCCGCGGTACTTCGTAGAGGCGTGAAATGCCGGGGATTGCGTCGACCATCGTCACCCGCAGTTGGTGCATGAGGCTGAAGACTCTCGCGCGGACGGGGATGTTGCTGAGGATGAGTTCGACCAGCACCAGATAGGCGACGGACGTTCCGAGTGGTCGGGCGGTGAGTAGCCCGATCAGACTGAAGATCGCCAGAAAGCCCATGACCGCCAATGGGACGACCGCCAGGTAGCAACCCAGTTCGCCGGCGGGGTTCCACTCGGCGAGTTTGGTGTTGGCGACCATCGCGGGCAGGCCTCGGCCGGCGAGGGCGCAAAGATACAGGCCGAGCATGGCGAGATCGCACAAGACTGCCAAGACGAAGGCCGTGGCGACGTACTTCACCAGCAGCACGGTGCTCCGGCGCATCCGTCGCGTGATCAGGTAGACGATCGTTCTCGCTTCCACCTCGGCGCCGATAAGCGCCGTGCCGTGTACCATGCAGACCAGAGGCACAAGTCCCATCAGGAAGAAGAACTGGCTCATGACATGGTACATCTCCCAGAGCACGTGGGGCTTCTTGATTTCAGGGCCGAAGTTGCGAATGACCAGAAGCAAAGCGCAGGGTGCGACCAGCAAGAGCAGCGTCAGCCAGATCTTGCGACTCAGGAGAATCTGGCGAACCGTGAACAGGAATAGTGCCGTGATCGGTCGCATCGCTACAGCCCGCCTCCTTGTCCGGTGCGTTCGGTCAGGTAGCCGAAGAGTGCTTCGAGGCTCTCATCCGCGCCGGCGATTTCGTGGACGGCTAGATTCGCCGCGAGCATCATATCCGGGAGGCGATTGTAGATGTCGTCGGGCGCGAGGGTCTCGATGACGAGTGTGTCGGGCGCGGTGATGCGCAGTCCCGTAACGAGTTCCGACTCGGCGAGCTGTGCCGCCAGTTGGCGCGGCCGATCGACCCGGACTCGGATGGCGTGCGGACGATTGTCGAGCGTTCGGCGAACCGTGGCGATGCTCCCCTGGGCTACGATCTGCCCGTGGTCGATCATCAGAATCTGCTTCGTCAGCGCCTCGACCTCGTGAAGGACGTGACTGGAAACCAGAATGTCCACGCCCCGGTCCGCCAACGTCGCGAACAAGTTGCCCAACGCGTGTCGTCCTACCGGGTCCGCCCCGGTCATGGGCTCGTCGAGGATCAGGAGCTCGGGCTTGTGGACTAGCGCCTGTGCGATCTTGATCCGCTGACGCATGCCCTTGGAGTACCCGCTGATCGCCCGATTCGCGTTGTCGCTCATTCCGGTCAGCGCGACGACCTCGTCGACAGCGTCGCGCATGCTTGCCCCGTAAAGACCCGACGCCTTGGCCAGGAACGTCACGAACTGACGGCCGGTCACGTTGGGCCAGAAGGGATCGCCCTCGGGGCAATACCCCAGACGCGACAGGACGGACGGGTTGTTCCAAACCCGTTGACCGAGGACGCGGATGCTGCCCTTGCTCGGTCGAAGTTGGCCCATGGCGAGGCCCATCATCGTGCTCTTGCCGGCGCCGTTGGGCCCCACGAGCCCGGTGATGCCGCGGCCGATGGTAGCGGTGACGTTGTTGAGGCCGATGACCTCGCCGTACCACTTCGACAGGCTGTTGAGTTCGATGACGGACATATTCAACCTATGTTCGCAGCCGATCTGGAGAAGGTCACGATGCGCCGGTAGCTCACGAGAAGGCCGGCGACAGTCCACGCGGTAAGCACGACCGCGGCGTTGACCATTTTAACGGGACTCACGAGTGCGTCCGTGAAAGCGTCGGCCGGTAGTGACGACGCCTCGAGTGCTTCGCGCGTCGAGAACAGCCAATCGGTAACCACCACCGCATTGTCTCTCAGCGAGATGCACCCCAGCCAACCGGTGGTCGATTCGGCAGGCAATACGTCGTTTACGATACCCTGTGCAATGGTGGGCAGCAGGCAAACCGCCAGCCAGGCGACCGTGACATAGCGATGATCCGACGTCATGCTCGACAGTGCCATGATGATCGCACTGGCCACCGTGCACACAATCAGTCCGGAGACGAACAAGTCGGCTCCTAGTCCGAGCGTTTGCCCCCACGTATGCAGTCCGCCGCTGACACCCACGCCGATGGTCAGCGTGAGCAAGTTCGGAATCAGCATGATCGTCGCGACGAACGTAGCGACGACCAACCACTTCCCAGCAAGGTAGGTCAGCGGTGTCACCGGTTTGGCGAAGTAGATCGGCAGCGCGCGGTGCTTCAGATCGTTGGCGATCAGCCCCGGACCGACGGCTGCCACGATCAGCAGCACCCAGAACATCTGGATCTTGATGATCAGCAGGAACAGGATGCGCCAGAGGATCTCACGAAACTCTCCGATCCGTGTGACGTCACTCAGATCGACTTGGAGGAGCCCCTTTACGAACTCCAGGATGGCGGCGGCTTCCCGGGTGCCGGCGAGCACCTCGAGCAGCGAGAAGAGGTAGAGCACGATGCTGCCGCCCAGGACGACGCCCGAGGCAGCGATGATCAACACCCGCGTCCTCACGCCTTTGAAGGCGAGGCGAATTCCGGTCAGGACGATCGCAAGCCACGTCCAGCGTCCCTGGCTGAGTTCGCCATCCCAGCGTCGATAGCGGTGGGCCGTGTTTGCCGGGTCCGTACTCATGCGGCCCCCTGCTTCTTCAAAGCCGTCAGGAACGTCTCCTCGAGTGAGCTGCGCTTGGGGTGCAGCCCGTGCAAGGTCGCGCCCGCGTCACGCGCCGCTTCGAGGACGGCGGCCTGGGCGCCTTCGTCGGGAAGCTCGATGTTCAGGCGGCCGTCGGTGTGCTCGAGGATTGACACCTTGCGCTCAGCCAGCCGCGTGGTGAGCGCCGCGGCATCGCCCGTGAAATCGACGCCGTACAGCGTGGGATGAGGCTCGTTCAATTCGTCGATGCGCCCGGTGGTCAGCACCTCGCCTCCGCCCATGATGATGACACGCTCGCACACCCGTTCCACGTCGGGGAGCACGTGACTGGAGAGCAAGACTGAGACTCCGGCTCGTCCGAGGTCGGTAATCAGTGAGAGCATCGTACGGCGGCCGTCGGGGTCCATGCCGTTGGTTGGTTCGTCGAGGAAAAGTAGATCGGGATCGTGAACCAAGGCTTGAGCGAGTTTCAGCCGTTGCCTCATGCCCGCGGAGTACTGCTCGGCCGGTCGGTACCGCGCTTCGTCCAGCGCGACGTAGTCGAGGACTTCGTGGGTCCGCTGCATCGAGTCGCCGTGCGACATGCCGGCCAGCTTGCCCGTGTAGTAGACGTAACCGGTGCCGGTCAGGCCGGGGATCAGGCAATCGTTCTCGGGCATGAAGCCGACGCGGCGCCTGATCTTGCTTTGCTGCCTGCGGACATCAAGTTCGAGCACCGAAGCTTGTCCGGATGTGCCCGGCGTTTGCCCGAGCAGTACGCTGATCAGCGTGCTCTTGCCCGCTCCGTTGGGTCCGAGCAGCCCGACGAGGCCGGGCTCGACCGAAAGCGAGACCTCGCGCAGTGCGGTGATGCGGCCGTAGTGCTTCGACAGGTTTTTACAACTGAAAGCGTTCAACGGATACGTATTCCAGGGCTCGGCGCGTTTATTCGTGACACATACTGTCCATACCTGTCTCGCTCTTTCCAGGCTGCAGCAGAAAGGCCATGCGGCTTGATACCAACTTATCTTGGATTAGGCCAGTGAGAAGGATACCGGCTGTGGCCGGCGCAACTGCCGAAACAGCTTCCGTCGATGGGCTGCAACGAGTATCCTTGCACCTTGGGCCGGAGACCACGCGGCGGGGCGATCGGACAATTCGAAAGCTCGCGACTCGCTGGGGCACGGTGCTGACAAGACATTCCGTGGCGCGCGGGCGTCAATAGAGGGAGGAATCCACGATGACTATTCGGGTATCCATCGCCGCGATCCTCGGCCTGACCGCACTGGTTGCAGCCGACGACGTGCCGAAAGCGAAGAAGATTCCGGTGGTTGACAATTACCACGGGGTTGCGGTGACGGACGACTTTCGTTGGCTCGAAGATTCCCGCGACCCATACGTGCGTGCCTGGAGCGACGCGCAAAATGCGTATGCCCGACGGGCACTGACCAAGCTTCCTTACGTTGAGGAGATTCGTGAGCGCGTGACCGAAATCCTCGCGGCCAAGACGGTGCGGTACGGCGGCCTTTCCTATCATGGCGGACAGCTCTTCGCCATCAAACGGCAGCCGCCGAAACAGCAATCGTTCCTCGTCGTCATGGCGTCGGCTGACGCGGCTTCGTCGGCGCGCGTGCTCGTCGACCCGAACGTGCTCGATGAGAGCCACGGTACGTCGATCGACTGGTACATTCCGTCGCCGGACGGCAAGCTCGTCGCGGTGTCCCTTTCCGAGGGCGGAAGCGAGTCGGGCGATGTGCATATCTACGAGGTGGCGACGGGCAAGCAGGTCCACGAGGTCATCCCGCGCGTCAACGGCGGCACCGCGGGCGGCGACCTCGCCTGGTTGCCCGACGGCTCTGGCTTCTATTACACGCGGTACCCTCGCGGCAACGAGCGCAGCGAGGTCGACAGCAACTTCTACCAGCAGCTTTACTTCCATGCCCTCGGCACGGCGACCGATCTGGACCGTTACGAGATAGGCAAGAACTTCCCGCGCATCGCGGAAATCCAGTTGGAATTGGATCAGCGCACCGGACGCTTGCTCGCGAGCGTGCAGGACGGTGACGGCGGCGAGTTCTCGCATCATCTGCGGTCGACCGACGGTACATGGCAGCAGTTCAGCCGCTTTGGGGATCAGACGATTCAGGCGACGTTCGGCGGGGGCGATGATCTGTTCGTGCTGACGCGCAAGCAGGCTCCGCGGGGCAGGCTGCTGCGCGTCACGATTCCGACGCTCGACGTGAGCAAGGGCGAGACGATCGTGCCGGAGTGCGGTGATACGATCGTGACGAGCTTCATGGAATCGCCGTCGATCGTTTCGACGGACACGCGGATCTACGTCGAGTATCAACTGGGCGGACCGTCCGAGATCCGGGTGTTCGATCACAGTGGAAAGAAGGTAGCGGCGCCGGCGCAGCTTTCCGTGTCTTCGGTCGGCGGCGTGACGCCGCTCGAAGGCGACGACGTACTTTTTTCTAACAGCTCCTTCGTTTCCCCGCCGGCGTACTTCAAGTTCGATGCGAAGTCGGGCGTCACGAGCAAGACCTCACTCGCGACCGAGTCCCCGGTGGACTTCAGTGACGTGACGGTCGTGCGTGAATTCGCCACGTCCAAAGACGGCACGAAGGTGCCCGTCAACATCATCATTCCCAAGGGTGTCAAGTTGGACGGCTCGAACCCGTGCGTGGTGTCGGGCTACGGCGGCTACGGGGTGAGCCTGGCGCCGCGGTTCCGCTCGAGCAGCCGCGTGCTGCTGGATCAGGGTGTGATCTATGCGGTGGCGAACCTTCGGGGCGGCGGCGAGTACGGCGAGAAATGGCACCGAGAGGGAAACCTGACGCGCAAGCAGAACGTCTTTGACGACTTTGCGGCTGTGCTTCGGCACATGATCGATCGGGGATATACTTCATCGAACAAGCTCGCGATCATCGGCGGCAGCAACGGCGGACTGCTCATGGGGGCGACGCTGGTTCAACAGCCGACGCTCGTCAAGGCCGTCGTATCGTATGTCGGCATTTACGACATGCTCCGCGTCGAGCTTTCGCCGAACGGTGCCTTCAACATTCCGGAGTTCGGGACCGTCACGGACCGCGACCACTTCAAGGCGCTGTATGCCTACTCGCCGTTCCACAATGTGAAGGACGGCACGCAGTATCCCCCGACGCTTTTTCTGACCGGGGCCAATGACCCGCGCGTTGACCCAATGCAATCGCGGAAGATGACGGCGAAGATGCAGGCGGCGCAGAACTGGTCCGGGACCGTGCTTCTGCGCACGAGTGACGATACCGGTCATGGCGGCGGCACGCCGCTCACCGAGCAGATAGCCCAAGCGGTGGACGTTGATGCGTTCATCCTTTATCACCTGGGGGTCAAGTACCGGCCCGTGAAGAAGTGATCCCGGCGCAGGAGGCGCCGATGCAACGCGCGATTGTGGTCTTGTAAGGTCTGATTCGTGGCGGTTCAAACAGGAGGCAGACACCGTGGCATTCGTATCCTCACTCCCGGGCAGGCGGCGCCTTTTCAGCGTCCCATGCATGTTGGTGCTCATCGGCTTCGTCTATGCCCTGGCGAGTCCGGCTCTGGCCGGTGACGACCAAACGTACGAGATGCCTCCTGCGGCTATCGCCGGGCTGATCGACGCACCGCCGACGCCGGGTGTCAGCATGGGGCCTCATCGTGAGTGGATGGTACTCATGCATCGCCCCAATATGCCGCCCATTCTGGAGGTATCCCAGCCCGAACTTCGTCTTGCCGGGATGAGGATCAACCCGCGCACCAACGGTCGCAGCCGCGTGCGCTACTTGAACGGCCTTACCCTCAGACGGGTATCAGACCTGAAGGAACGCCCGATTACAGGTATCCCAGCCGGCGCGCAGATCGGCAGTGTCCGATGGTCGCCGGACGGGAAGAAGATCGCGTTCGCCAACGCACGTGACGACGGCATCGAGCTGTGGGTGGCGGACGTGGCAACCGGCGCGGCGAGGCGCCTGACGCCCGCGCGGGTCATGGCTGCGTATGGTGGAATGTACTCGTGGGTATCGGACAGCAAGACGCTGATTTGCCGCTTGGTGCCCAAGGATCGCGGCGCGGTTCCGCAGGAGTCGCAGGTTCCGAGCGGACCTACGGTCCAGGAGAATATCGGCAAGACGGCGCCCGTCCGTACTTATCAAGACCTCCTGAAGAGTCCACACGACAAGGCGGTGCTCGATCACTACTTGACTTGCAGGGTCGTCAAGGTGGCACTGGACGGTACTGTGACGCCGATCGGATCGGACGGCATGATCGTGCGGGCCGATCCGTCGCCGAACGGCAAGTACATCCTGCTCGAGACGATCCACAGGCCTTACTCCTACTTGGTTCCGATGGGTCGCTTTCCGAAGCGGGTCGAGATCGCCGACCTGTCGGGCAAGGTCGTTCGTTTGGTGGCTGACCTGCCCTTAGCGGAGGAGATTCCGATCGGGTTTGGTGCGGTGGCGATGGGCCCGCGTTCCATCGGCTGGCGGGCCGACGTGCCGGCCACGGTCCACTGGACCGAGGCGCAGGACGGCGGCGACCCGAACGCGGAGGCCGAGGTGCGCGACCGTGTGTACACACTGAAGGAGCCGTTTACCGGCGACCAGGTCGCGCTCGTCTCGCTGGGCTTGCGCTACGGCGGCATCACGTGGGGACACGAGAAGCTCGCCGTCGTGTCGGAATGGTGGTGGAAGAACCGAAAATCGCGGACGTGGATCGTCGATCCCTCCACACCCGGTTCGGAGCCGACGCTTTTGTTCGATCGCTCTTTCGAGGATCGCTACAACGACCCCGGCCGACCGGTCCGTACCGAAACGCCGAACGGCACGTCGGTGATCCTGACGGTCGACGACGGCAGGACCGCCTTTCTGACCGGTCGCGGCGCCTCGGAGGAGGGCGACCGTCCGTTCCTGGACCGGCTCGATCTTCGATCCAAGAAGAGCGAGCGGCTTTGGCGATCGGAGGCTCCGTATTACGAATACCCGGTCGACCTGATTGATGCGGAGAACCTGACGATCCTGACGCGGCGCGAGTCCGTCTCCGAGCCGGCCAACTACTACCTTCGCAAAGTCGCCCGCGGCGACCTGCGTGCTCTAACCGACTTTCCGCATCCGACGCCGCAGCTTCGCGATGTCTATAAGGAGCAGATTCGGTACGAGCGGGCCGACGGCGTGCAGCTTACGGCTACGATCTATCTTCCGCCGGGCAAGAAGCCGGAGGACGGGCCATGGCCGCTGATCGTCTGGGCGTATCCGCAGGAGTTCAAAAGTGCCGATGCCGCCGGCCAGGTGACCCACTCACCGTATCGCTTCGTGCGAACGAGTTCACATTCCCCGCTACTCTGGCTGGTCCATGGCTTTGCGGTCCTTGATGATCCGACACTTCCGATCGTCGGCGAGGGCGACGTGGAACCGAACGACACGTACGTCGACCAACTCGTCGCGGGAGCGAAAGCGGCTGTGGATGAGGCGGTTCGTCGCGGCGTGGCGGATCGAGATCGGGTGGCCATCGGCGGACATTCCTACGGCGCGTTCATGACGGCGAACCTGCTTGCGCACTGTGATCTGTTCAGTGCAGGGATAGCGCGAAGCGGGGCGTACAACAGGACGCTGACGCCTTTCGGCTTTCAGTCGGAGGAGCGCACCTTCTGGGAAGCGCCCGAGATATACTTTACGATGTCGCCCTTTACGCACGCGGACAAGGTCAATGAGCCGATTCTGCTGATCCACGGTGAGGCTGACAGCAACTCCGGCACGTTCCCGATTCAGTCCAAGCGGTTCTATAACGCACTCAAGGGTCATGGTGCCACGGCGCGGCTCGTCATGCTGCCGCACGAGAGCCACGGCTATCGCGCCCGCGAGTCTGTCATGCACATGGCCTGGGAAATGACGGAGTGGCTCGATCGTTACGTCAAGCAAGCCGAGCCGCGCGAGCAGACGCCCTAGGCGGCGATTGTGGCTTGACGACGACTAGTAATTCGTGACGACGCGCACGTAGCCGGGCAGTACCCGTGCTGCGAGGAGGGCCCGGTGCCAATCGCCGAGTGCCTTGGGTGTTTCGAGGGGCTCGTACCAGTGCCGCCGGTCCGGCGTTGGCATCCCGGGATGGACCGCGGGGCCGCTCTTGTGTCCGATCGCGTGATTAGGTAACCTCATACCAGTCGTATGGCGGCCCAGTCGCCGCCATCATCACGTCGGCTAGCTGACACATCGAGGGTGTTATGAGCGAAACGAATGAGAAGATGATCGCCTGGATTACTCAGCGTTTGAGGCAGGAGGACATCGCGGACAAGCCTTGGAACGCCGTGGCCACCGATTGGATTGCCAGCGAACCGCCTAAGGACGGGGACGATCAACCGCCCGACATCCTATCGACCGAGGTCGCGATACGGCTGTCCGAATTCGGCAGAGCCTTTGGCCTGTGTCCGCACGCTTCGGAGCCGGATGGCACAAGCGGCTGAGCGAGTCGGGCGTTTGGACGAGGGTCGGGTCGGGGCGAGGCACCAGTGGCGGCTGGGCCTGGGGCTGGCCTATTCGCCGAGGCCTCAGTGGCCCTCTCCGGTCGCTTCCTTCTCGCTGAGCGCCCGCCATTTCGCGGCGCTTTCGGGCTTCTGCCACGCGTCGTACAGGTCGGACAGCCGGGATGCGGCCTCACCGGCCTTGGGAAGGTAGCCGCCGGCTGACAGCACCGCGTGAGCGCTGAGCAGGTTGCGCTCGGCTTCCTCGTATCGTTCAAGCCCTGTGAGGCAGGCGCCGAGTCGACTACGCGCGACGGCTACCCGCCAATCATCGGCTCCGTGGGCGCCGATGTACATGTTCACGACGTCTTGAAACGACTTGGCGGCGGCTTCGCTTTCGCCGCGGTCATCGCGCACTTCGGCGAGTCGAAGACGTACCCCCGCGACATACGAGTGGCTCTCGCCGTAGACCGAAACATAGATCGACAGGGCTTCTTCGAGCAGCGCTTCGGCCTCTGCGTGTTCCTTCTTCTTGTTGAGTATGGCGGCAAGGACGGTGAGATCTGACGCCCTGGCGATCTCATTGCCGCCATAGGCTGCGTGCCCGATCGCCAGCGCCTCGCGCGCCGCATCCTCCGCATCATCGAGCCGGTTCATTCGTCCAAGCAGGGACGCCAGATTGCCCAACGCGCGCGCTACCGTTATGTGTTCGTTCCCGTGGGTGCCGCGATAGATCGCCAGCGCCTCCCGATGTAACGGTTCGGCGTCGTCGTATTCCCCTCTGCGTCCGAGCAGTTTGCCGAGGACGGTCATGGTCGTGGCACACTCGGGGTCCCGAGTCGCTCCTTCGCAGCGGCCCGTATCAAGCGAGCGCCGCAGATATGCCTCAGCTTCCTCGAGCTTGGACTCCCTGAGCAGGACGATTCCCACGGAATGGGCGGTCAGGCCAACGAGTGCGTGCCGCGGGCCGAGGTGCTGTTCACGGATCGCCAGGCTCCGCCGGTAGCTTGCCTCCGCCGCGTCGAGATCATCGCGTTCCCTCAGCAGCCGCCCCATTTGAAAGAGGCTTTCGGCTACGTCGAGATGGTCCTCGCCATATAGCTCTTTTCGGAGTTCGAGTGCCCGTTTCAGGTTTGGTTCGGCCTCATCGAAACGGGCCAGGTTGAGGTACGTTTCGCCGATGATGGCGCGGACGGCGGCCTCGACCTCCGGCTGGCCTTCTGCCAACGCCGGTAGTTGGCGCGCCGTACGATCGACGACCGTCACCACGCGCACGTCGGCCCCGTCCACGTCGGGGTTGGGCGAGGTGAGCGTCGACCGAAGTATTGCGGTGACCGCACGCTGGACCTCGAGATGTCGCGTGGCACGCGCCTCGGCGCCTCTCGCGCGGAACGCCTGGTATGTCGTTCCCGCGGCCCCGAGAACGAGCGCGCAAGACACGAGAATCGCCGCCGTCACCCCGACTCTGTGTCTGCGGATGAACTTGACGGCGCGGTACGAAGCGCTCGGCGCTCCGGCTGTCACCGGTTCGTTGCCCAAGTGGCGACGAATATCGAGGGCAAGCCCATCGGCCGTCTCGTAGCGTCTGGTGCGGTCTTTCTCCAGCGCCTTCATCGCGATCCAGTCGAGATCGCCGCGCACGATCCTACCGAGCGCGGCCGGCTCGATCTTGCGATGCTTGGCGATGTCCGTGGCTTCTTCGGTCAGCGAACTGAGGCGAGTGCTGGGTTTCGGCGGTTCTTCCTCTCGTATGATGCGCTGGATCTCCGCGAATCCCGCCTCGCGCAGCCGCTTCAGATCGAATGGTGTGGTGCCGACCAGTAGCTCATAGAGCAACACGCCGAGCGAGTAGATGTCGGTGCGCGTATCGACATCCAGGCCGGTCAACTCGGCCTGTTCGGGGCTCATGTAGATCGGTGTGCCGATGAGCTGCCCGAGTTCGGTGAAGACCGTTTTTTCCGTGAGCCGCTGACTCGTGGCCCTCGCCACGCCGAAGTCGATGACCTTGGGCACCGGTTTGCCATCGCGAAGCGTCACCATGACATTCGAAGGTTTGAGGTCGCGATGGATGATGCCCTTTTGGTGGGCGTGCTGGACCGCGCCGCAGACGCGGATGAACAGTTCGAGTCTCGCGTCAGTAGTGAGGTGGTTGTCGTCGCAATACTTGGTGATGGTCACGCCCTTGACGAGTTCCATGACGAAGTAGGGCCGGCCCGCCTCCGTCGAGCCGGCATCAAGCACCCTGGCGATGTGAGGATGATCCATCATCGCCAAGGCCTGCCTCTCGACCTCGAAACGGGCGACTACCTGCTTGGTGTCCATCCCCGGTTTGATGATCTTCAGCGCAACCTGGCGCCGGACAGGCTCCACTTGCTCGGCCAGGTAGACTGTGCCGAATCCGCCCTCCCCGATTTTGCGGACCAACTTGTACCGATCTATGGTCTTGCTCAGCCACGCCTCGGAAGGCGGGATGGTTTCGGCGGGGCGGGCGGACTGCTCGATATCGAGTACGCCACTCTCCGGCGGCGTTAGAAAGCCGTCAGCGTCGCTGTGTGCCGTCAGGAGTGCCTCGACTTGTCCGCGCAGGGAGCTGTCCGAGCCGCACTGCGAGGCTAGGAATTCGGCTCGCTGCGCCGTGTCCAGCACGAGCGCCTTGCTGAACAACTCCTTGACCTGGTTCCACCGTGTGGAGTCCATCGCGTCGGTGTTCCTTCCGATTACGGACCAAGACCTTCCTTCCGGAGTGCGCGGTACAGCCACGCTCGAGCGAAAGCCCACTCGCGCTTCACGGCGCGCTCGGAGATACCCATGGTCAATGCGGCCTGAGCGATGCTCAGGCCGACGAAGAACCGAAGGTGAACGACTTGGGCCATCCGCTCGTCCTGCTGTTCCAAGCGCCGAATCGCCTCGTCGAGGGCCAGAATTCGCCCGGGATCATCGTCAGACGTGAGCGTGGCAACATCAAGCGGCACACGAACGAGATCCCCGCCCCGTTTCTTCCGCCCCCGTCGTCTAGCGTGGTCGATAAGGATGCGGCGCATGGCCTCGGCGGCTGCAAAGAAGAAATGCGCGCGATTCGCCCACTCCACGTCCGTGCTGCCCAGGAGCTTGAGGCATGCCTCGTGAACCAGCCCGGTGGCTTGCAGGGTGTGGCCGGGGCGTTCCGTGGCCATCTTGGCTTGCGCGATCTTGTGGAGTTCGTCGTAGACCAGCGGCAGGAGCTTCTCCTCGACCCGCTGCCGTCCCGAGTTCACCTCACGGAGGATCCGCGTAACCTCATCTGCCTGCGGCTGCGTCATCTGCGACTCCGGGTGCCGACTTGTCAAGACGGCAATCGTATCCTATTTGGGGCACGAGCGCTAAGGGGTGTTCGGGATATATCGCCACGGGACTGCCGGCCGAGAGCGCGGCGAGCAGGCCGATAGCCGGGCTATTGGCCGTGCTGAGCCACGACCCACATGTGGCCGGACAGCGCGTTGGTTGCGAGGAAGTCCTGGAACGGCTCGCCGAGCCGGTCCCAGTCCTCGATGAGCAGTCGGTTTAACAGCGGTTGGCCGGCCAGGTCGATTTGCCCGGCGAGCGCGGCTTTTCGCACGAGGTCGGCGTCCAGTTTGCCCGGGGTGAGCACTTCCAGCACTGTCAGGCCGAGCCGTGTCAGAAGTAGGGCGATCGACTTCGGATGGAAGTAGTTGACGTGCTCGTGGTCGATGCTGTTGGACAGCGTGCCGAGCGTGGCGATGTCGAAACCCTTGATGTTTGGGCACGACAGGACGAGCAGCCCACCCGGTCGGAGTAGTCGGGCGGCGTGAGCCACGACTTGGGCGGGGCGGAACAGGTGCTCGATCACCTCGAAGGCTGCTACGAGTGACATGCTGGCTTCGGGAAGGTCGCAATCCTCGATTGGCGCTTCGACCGTCGTGAGTCCTTTGTCACGGCATGTTTGCGCGAGTCCCGCCGTTGGTTCCAGAGCGATCACCCGATCGAAGAGTTCCAGCCGCTGAAGTTCCTCACAGAACGTCCCGAATCCGGCGCCGACCTCGAGAGCGGTTCCGTGCGACAGGCCGCGCTTCCGGCAGATTGACCGTAGCTTCTCGGCGCGAGGACGCATGATGTTCTCGCGTCGGCTCTCCTCTGTGGCGGGGAACACGTGCTCATTCCAGAATGCGTAGTTGGCTGATGTGGCGTAGAATTCGTGCATGAGTTCCTGGTCGGCGCGAGGGTTCATCAGGACGGTCTCGCACTCGCGGCATCGCTCGTACTTGAACCCGTTTTTCGTCAGTGCCGGTCCGAGGTCAGTGCCCTCGCAGGCAGGGCAAGGGACGCGCACGAAGCGGTCTTGTCGATCCAGCAGGAACTGCCGGTCGCGATCGACGCAACCGCGCTTGCGTTCCATCAATGCTGCGGGTCGAATCTGTTCCTCACGCACAGCAGGTCGCTCCGTCCCAGATGTTGCCCTTGATCCACTCGCCGCCTTCTTGGCGCCACACGCGGTGGTCGCGGAACGTGTCGGCGATACGGTCGAACTCGTCTTCAGTCATCTCCACGTATTCGAGCCATCTGGTGAGGTCGCGCGGTTTGACGTGGTCATAGTTGCGGACCATTTCGATGCCCTGTTCGCGCGTCATGTCGCCGCTGCGGATGTCCTTGCTCGCGTGGTCGGACGCCCGGCCGTAGCCGAACTTGATGAATTTCATGTAGTCGTGCAAGCCGTTCTCGTGCATGTCGTCGAGGTTGGACATGTGCCGGTACGTTCGATCAAACGGTTGACGAGCGAATTCGAAGCCGTATTCACGCTGCATCTTCTCGGCGTGGCGGTTGGGGTCCCAGTTGAAGAAGTTACCGACGTAGATGCCTCGTACGCCGAGGTGGTCCAATTCGGCATCGGACGGCATCTTGGCCCAGGTCATGTCGTTTTCCGTGAGCCCCTCGGACTCCTCGATCATATCGCGCCACGTGAAGCCGCGCATGTCGTGTTCGAGTACCGTCCGCTTGTTGTACTCCACGTAGTCATCCGGGCTGAACATGCCGGCGATGGTCCACGTGGTCTCGCCCCACACGACCAGCGGAATGCCGAACCGCACGGCGATCTGCATCGGCACGATCTTGATGCCCGTGTGGCAGTGCCAGTTCATGTCACCCATCTTCCTGAATCCCAGGCGATTCAGCTTTCGCAAGGTGGCTACCCCGGGGCCGAACACGAGGTGGTCCACGCCGAAGGCATCGCGCATGCGGTCGAGGTTGCCCTGCCCTTCCGGTAGATAGTTGTTGCCGTGGTATGTAACCAGCAGGGGATTGAGCTTGTACACCTCTTTGATCAGATAGGTCTGCCAGTAGCTGTCCTTGCCGCCGCTGACCGGGATGATGCAGTGGTAGTCGCCACGCGCTTTGGTGCGAGCCTCTTCGACGATCTCGCGGAACTTGGCTTCGCGCTGGTGCCAGAACTCGGGCGTGAGCTGGGCGAACTCCTCGGCGACGCGACAGGCGCTGCAGACGCCCTCGTCATCGAACATGTTGTTGACGGCTACTTCGGGGTACACGCACCGCTGGCAATAGCGCATGACGGCTTCTCCTCGACGGATTCGGTTGTGAGTAGCTCCGGCCGGCGGACGTTCATCCCGGCTTCGTACAGGTACTTCTTGGCGTTGTAGACGCTGTTTTCCGAATAATGAAAGATGTTGGCGGCCGCCACCGCGCTGACGTCGGTGGCGCGCATGGCATCGGCTAAGTGATCCCACGTGCCCACGCCGCCGAGGCAGATGACCGGGATGGTCACCGCCGCCGCGACCGCCGCGACTAGTTCCAAATCGTAACCTTGCCCGAGCCCGTCGCGATCGATCGAGTTGATCAGGATTTCGCCGGCGCCGAGTTGCTCGACTTGGCGAGCCCACTCGACGGGGCATCGCCCGGCCGCCTCACGACCTCCATCGGTGTGGACCCGCCAGCCGCTTGCCACATCACCGCGCACGTCGATGGAGACCACCACGCACTGCGCACCGAACGCGCGGGAGCATTTGGTAATGAACTCCGGCTCACGGCAGGCCTGTGTGTTGATCGCGATCTTGTCGGCGCCGCGCTGTATGCGGGCCGCAGCGTCATCGAGCGTGCGAATATGACCGCCGAAGGTCAACGGCATGAAGCAGCGCCGAGCGACATCGGAGATGATGTCGAGAATATCGCTCCGGTTTGGGTGGTTCAGATCGTCGCGGCCCAGGTCGTAAGATGCGTCTTTCGAGATGTCCAGGTAGATCAGTTCGTCGCAGGCCCAATCGCTGAGCCGTTGCACGACCGTCGTCGGGTTCCCAAGTAGCTGATAGCGCCGGAAACCCTTGCTCTGGACCACGAGCCCGTTGCGAAGCAGCACGCACGGTATGAGTCGAGTCTTGAGCATGGTTTCTCAGGTACGAGCCTCCGCCCGCATCGCCAAGCTTCAGGCCGCCAGCCGTACGAAGTTCCGCAGCAACTGCAGGCCGTCGTGCTGGCTCTTTTCGGGATGGAACTGTACCCCGAACACATTGTCCTTTTGAACCACCGCGACCACGCCCGCGCCGTAGTCACATGTGGCCACGGCGTCCGCATCGTCATCAGGCTCACACGCGTAGCTGTGAGCGAAATAGAACGTCGGCTGACGCATGTCATCGAACAGCGGGCAGTCGCGGGTGACCGTGACCTCGTTCCATCCGATGTGCGGCAGACGGTGTCCGGTGGCACTCACGTCGATCGTGCGAACGGTCGCGTTGATCAGCCCGAGTCCCTCGCGAGCTTCGAATTCATACCCGACCCGCGCCAGTATCTGCATGCCGACGCACACCCCCAGCAGCGGCTTGCCCTCTGCGCCGGCGTGAAGCCGAAGCGCCTCCACGAGGCCGCGCTGCTCGAGCTGAGCCATGGCTGTGCTGAAAGCGCCGACGCCGGGAAGCACCAGGTGGGTTGCGCGATCGAAGTCGCCAGGCGCGGCGACCATGACGGGCGACGCTCCGATGTGCTCGAGCGCATTGCGGACGCTGGCTTGGTTGCCGGCGCCGTAATCGATCAAACCGACGCGCAATGCACGGCCTCCTTGGTCTTTGCGCCCGGGCGTCGGAACTGGAGGATTTCGCGCACCACGCGCTGCGGGCCCTTGTTGTCGAGAAGTCGCTTGCAGCGTGTGTGCATCTGCAGCAGTTCATCGCGGTCTCGGTTGAGACGACCGAGTAAGGTCGCCATGCCGGCAAGAGCGTTTTCGAACGGCGCTCCGGCATACTTGCACGCGCCGCCATCGATCAACTCACGGATCAGGAACCGATCTTTGTCGTGGCTCAGGGCGATGATCGAAGGGATGCCCGCGTACGCGGCCTCAAACGTAGTGATCCCGCCGGCGAGAATAGCGACGCTGCAGCCGCTCAGGATGCGCCACATCGAGTTGTTCGTCTTGGCGAGGATGATTTCGTGGCGGCGATCGGCACGCACGCAATCAATGAGCTTCTGATACGAGTGCGTGTAGCCTTCCCCGAGCATCACCCAGAAGAGCATGCCGGCATCGACATTCCGTAAGGCCTCGAGTAGCCGCAAGGTGAGGTTGGGGGCGTCAGCGCCGCCCATCGAGATTGCCACCGCCAGAGGGTCCATCGCCAACCCGCGACGGTAGTCACTCGTGTCCACGCGCCGGCAATGCGGGCTGATGGTGGTGTATTGGCAGCCGGCGCGTACCGCCGAACCTCCGCTTGCGATCAGGCGCCTGTGCGTGTCGGAGGCTGCACGGGTGAAAGCGAGGTCGACCCGATCGAGCAAGTTGAAGATCGGAGACAAGCACACGGTGGTCGCCGTTCGCTTGATGCCCTCGAATGCCGCCCGATCGAATTCGAGCATATCGAAGGCCACGACGCCGGCGTGCATCCTGCCGGCGATACGTTGAGCCTCGTGATCGCTGTGGGCATGCGTCAACGGTACGACCGGACTGAGCAAGTGGGCGCAAACGGTCGCGTCGCCGAGGGTGATCACGTGTACGTCGGCTGACGCCATCATCTCCGTGGCGATCGTCCGGCAGCGCATGACGTGACCGAGTCCGATAGACGCGGAGCCGCGACAGATGAAGACCACACGCGTCATCCGACCGTTTCCGTGGCAAGAGTGTCTGCGCACGACTTCGCGGCCGCCTCGAGCGCGTCCCACCGCAAAGCCTCATACTGGTGTATGGTCCGCCTCGCCGCGCAGCCGAGCACCTGAGGCAGGTCGTTGGGTCGAAGCGGGCCCTCCGGGCGCACGACCAATACATCCTGTTCTCGAATCGTCTCGCCGGCTTCAATATCGCGAGACGCATACAGCGATCGCCGTGCCCGCTGACGAACGGTCGCCTCCTCGGGCAACACCTTGTCCCGGGGCGAAGTGCAAGCCTCTTCGGCGACTCGAACATCCCGGACATATTGAGCGAACGATTCCGGCTCCATCGCGTAGGCGTGGTCGAACCCCGACGACGCGCGGTCGAGCGTGATGTGCTTTTCGATCCAGGTCACGCCCTTGGACACCGCGATGGCGGCTGCGATGCGGCTCTCTGTGTGGTCGGAGAGGCCGACCTCGAAGTCGAACTTCGACCTGAGCGTGTCGATGAAGCCGAGGTTCATCCGCTCAGTCGGGGCGGGGTAGACCGACACACAGTGCATCAGCACGACGTTGTCGTTTCCCGTCGCTCGCACGTCCATGACAGCCTGCTCGATTTCCTTTAGCGCTGACATGCCCGTCGAGAGAATGATCCGCCGGCCCGTTTCCGCGGCCGCACAGATCAAAGGCGAGTTATTCAGGTCGCACGAGGCGATCTTGATGTACTCCACGTCCAACTCGTCGAGGAGGGCAATGCCCGTCCGATCGAAAACCGAACTGCTGAAGGCGATGCCGGTGGCTCGGCAGTGCGCAGCCAGTTCTCGAAACTCGTCCGGCGACAGCGCTCCTTCCGCTCGCTGAGCGAACACCTCGGACTCGCTGTACACGCCGTCCGCGTAGAACTTGGGAAGATAGAGTCCTTCCGGCCAGATCATCTGGAATTTGACCGAGTCGGCCCCGGCCGCTCGACCGACGTCGATCAGCTTCTTTCCCGTGGCGACGCACCGGTTGTGGTTCGTGCCGGCCTCGGCAATCAGATGGAGACCTGTGGACCTCATGCGTGCGCTCCTTGAAGGCAAGGCGTTTCGATTTCCGGTGCCAAGGCGGATGCGTCGCGTGCGAAGTTCGAAAACGCGTCGGTCATCGTTTGCTCTTGCGCTAACCACAGGGGCCGAGCTTCCTGACGCAACCGGGGCAGCTCGTCCAACCGATCGAGTCGGTCGCTCAGTTGTTCGCCGACGTCCCGATTCGTGATCATGTTGATGTCCCACGCGCCGAAACCGATCGTGTCCAACAAGCTCGTGGCTCGTTCGTCGTAACTGATCGAGATCGCCGGACTTCCGAACGACAAGCAGGGCAAGGCCGCGTGCAGTCGATAGCCGATGCTGAGCCGGCACGACCGCAGCCAGCCCAAGTAGGTGAACGCGTCATCGGTGTAGAGGTACTCCATGCCGTTAAACGAGGCGGCGAACGGCAGATCGCGGTGGTCGTGGGCCAACATCTTGATGTCGCGGTAACCGCGGCTGCGCAGCAGGTCGAGCATGGTCAGTGTGTCGGCCCGAACGCGGGCTTGATCCGGCAGGGGGATGTTCATCAACTCGGGCGTGCGGACCGATACGAGCACTTCCGGTGCCTCGTCGAACGTGGGTATCCGCGATAAGACGTGGTCCAGGAACAGCGTGGGGCAGCCCCCGACCCGCACCTTGGTGCAGCCGAGCGAACGTAGGTGGTCGGCCGTCGATTCGTCGCGAGCGAGCGAATAGGAAGCCCTGTCATCCAGTAGACGGACCGTGTCGCGGCTCATCGCGTCGGTGCGCGGGACGAGTTCGTAGCGGCGGTCGTAGATTCTGCCCCAGCCCAGGCTGAACAGGAGCAGCGGGACCTGCAGGGCGTCGAGCGCCCCGGGATCCACTTCGAGTTCGCCGTTCTCGTAGAGGTTCCCGCCGCCGACGACCACGCCGTGGCCGTAACGATTGATCTCGTGGATCGTTCGTGGCGTCAGCCCCGCTTTGCTCTGGCTTTCGTAGCGCGAGGTCGCGGGCAGCGAGATGACGTTCACCTGTGAACCGAACGCACGCTGCAGGAATCCAAGCGTGCCCTGGTAGATCACATCGTTGCCGATGTTGAACCCTCGAGGCCGAATGCAGAAGATGTTCACCATCGAGCGATCCTCTCAGGTCTGGCTGACAGCGGTCACGGGTGTCGCCTCGTCGTCTCCGACGGACGTTCGGTAGGCGGTCACGATTCGGTCTAGCGGCGCACGGACGTACCCGTCGCCGAGATGGTGGATCAAGGTCTCCGCACGGGCGAAATCCGCCTCGTTGTCTACCGTCAGATGCACGTCAGTGTCGTGCGCGTCGGGGCAGGCGAGGTTCGCGTAGCGGAACGCGTGCAAGTTTCGGTAGAACAGCGTGCTGACGTGCTCACAGTCTTCGGGCTTACTCATTTGGTCAAACGCACGCTGATACGCCTCGGTCGAGAAGACCTCCACGCTCATGCCGTACGGATAGGTGCGAGGCTGAAGATTGGTGACGAAGTCCAGCCGGTCATCGATCGCACGCCGGAATCCCTGCTCGATTAAGTGCGGATCCAGGAACGGGCTGTCGGCGTTGATGCGGGCGAAGTAATCCCACCCGTGGGTCTCGGCGCAGTCGCGGACGCGCTTGGCCACGTTGTCCAGCGAGCCGCGAAACACGCTCACGCCTCGCGAATGGCAGTGGGCGGCCAGGCGATCATCGCCGGCGTCGTCCGAGGTGGCGACCACGGGGCGCGGGGCGGAAGGGATTCGGCGGGCGCGGTCGATGACGTGGTCAATCAGCGGCCTGCCGTCCAGCGGGCGCAGCACCTTGCCCGGCAGTCGCCTCGACGACATCCGTGCCAGTATTACCGCTCCAGCCGTCATGGTCCAAACTCCTCCCTGTCGTCCGCCCGGAGTGGGCCGACGCTGAGCGCACGATCTCCAATCGGTGGCCGAGTCGCGTTTGCGAGTTCGGTCCGCCTAGTTTGTTATCGGCCTGTCAAATGGGGGATCTGTAAACAAAACGGGGGCTGAAGGGGGTGTCAGGCTGGTTCGCGATGCTGGAAGGGGGGTTCAGGCCTGGAGCGCATCCCGTGCCGCGGGCACCAGGTAGGCCCGTCCGCCGAGCTTTTCGACGCGCTCAGGTCGTCCAGTGTCGGTTCGGTAGATGTGGTAGGCAGCGTCGGCGAGCATCTGATGCATCATGTCGACGCCTCCGGGCGTGATAGTGTCGATCCAGGGGTGGTACTCGAGGAACACCTCCGTCCGGCGGCGAGCCAGAATCCGCTGCATGCCGTCGAACGCCGCCGCCTCGGCCCCCTCGATGTCCATCTTGATGAGATCGACCTCGCGATCGCCCAGCAACTCGTCGAGGGCGGCGGCCGGAACCGTGAAGCTCTCACCATCCACCGGCGCGAGAGTGGCTGAGCACCCGCGCGGCTTGACGAGTTCTACGGCTCCGGTGGCACTGGCGATTGCCAATTCGAGGACCTCGATGTGGGCGTGCGGCGCGAACAGTTCGCGCAGCAGGGCGCAGCGGATGGGGTCGGGTTCAATCGCGATGATCCTGCCATAGCGCGGCATATGCTTAAGGGCCAGGTAGGTGTAGAAGCCGGCCTCGGCACCCACGTCAACGAACAGTTTGCAGGTGGTCGCCTTCTCGATGAAGAGCTCCGTGAAGGTCTCGCACGAAGTGGAATCGGCCCAGAGGTCACGGTCGATACACTCCACGATCGCTCGCTGCTGGGCACGCAAGCGGTCGACGTACGCATCATCCGACATCGCGGGCAGATCACCATGTGCCGCCATCGCCTTCTGATAGTGGGGGATCGGTGTTGTGTGGGCGGTCATCGTGCGGCGGTCTCCGCGGCAGGGTGGAGGGCGTCCGGATTCTCAAACGGCTCGTCGAGCAGTACGCCACGGCATAAGGAATCGATGTAACGATCCCGTCCGGGTGCCACGTCGGCAAGGCTGTCGATCGTCATATCAGCCACGTAAATATCGAGCATTCGGAAGTGCCCGATGGGGATGTCCGCTCGGAAGAAGACCGCGTAGGCATAACGGCGACCGAGATCTCCGGGTGAATCGAGCGTCCGTCGGTCGGCCGCGAGGTCATCGAGCAGTCCAAAGTATTCCGCCGAGTCGTGTACGTCGGTCGTTACGCCGTGGTCAGCGTGCCGCCCGCCACCGATCAGGATCACGGGTTTGCCGAGCCCGACCGCCTCAGCCGCCACTGTCGACGTGTAGACGAGGGCTACATCTGCCAGCCTGAGAACACTGTGGGCGGTAATGCCGGTGTCGGGGCCGATCAAATGCACGTTAGGCGGTAGCGGCTCACACCGCCGTGCGATCAGATCGACCACTGGGTCGAGCGCGGCACGATGAAGCTCCCCCGGATGCACTTTGACGATCAAGTGATGATCCGGGAGTTCTGCAAAGCGATTGATGGTCTCGACGACCCAATCGGCGGCGTTGTCGAAGGCCGGGCGAGTCTTGGTCTTTCCCGCGTCGAATCCCACGTTGGGGAACATGGCGAAGACCTTGCCGGACGGAGCGTCGGGCAGTCCGATCAAGCGGCGTACCTCGTCTTTATCGCTAATGCGTCCCTGCCACTTCTCGTCCTTGAATTCGTAGGGCACCTTCTCTCGGCGGTGGAGGTACTGATCAAGGGCCGCGTTCTGTTCGTCGTTCAGCGGCTGATCCCGCCAGACTTCCCAACCGGGCACCTGCCGTGTCGGTTCGCCGGGGCGGTCCGTCTCGAGCTTGAGCGCGTTTCCCCTCAGGCCGACGTTGATCACGTCGACCGGGATCCCGCGTTTATTCGCCACGGCTCTAAAGACACCCCACTCGACCTGCTGGCCGCAGTCGGTGAGCACCTTGTCGACGTGCAATTCGTCGAACGCTCGTTCTGCGATGATCGTGACGTAGAGGGCGCTGCGCAGGAAGTCGCGCGCCTTGGCGACCATCTCGGCGTCAGTTGGATCGTACTTCCCGACGCGGAAGAAACTCTCCACCGACTGAACGATCAGGTGTCCGTAGTCGATGCCGTCGGTACTGAAGATGGCCAGCTCGTCTTCGGCGGCGGACTCGGCGAGCCGGTCGCATCTGGCGATTTCCGCCTCCGTGATGAACTCGCTGTGAAGACGGCATGGCAGTCCCATCGCCTGTGCGAAGGGCTCCGCGTTGCTGTGGCACCATCGCGTGCAGGCGCTTTCGTAGTGGTCCACCTTACGGGACACGCAGGCGGGCAAAATGCTGTCGCAGACTAAGGCGGTGACCTGGGCGCCGCGCATGCGGAGGGCTTGACCCACGACGCCGTGTAACGCGAACGGCAATTCGCCGCCGACCAGATGCGGAATGAGGATGTTAGCGTATCGCAGCCCGTCGAGCGGCTCGACAGTAGGAAGCCCAGCTCGGCACACGTCGGCCAGCCGATCGGCGAAAACGGGGCCTTTCAGTATCTGCGAAGAATGAGTGTCTGTTGTCATGTCGGTTCGGTTCTCTTCGTCGGTCAGTTCAGACTCCGTTGCCTTTCACTTCACCGGCACAAGTTCGTTTTGCTCGTCAGCGGCCGCCAGGATGGCACGCTCATGGACGGATTCGCTGACGTGCCAATCACAACGGTTGCAGAGGAAGTCCGGCCGAGTTGCGGCATCGCCACGAACTTGGTCTCGCACGCGGCGATAGGCGTCGCTCGTCCAAATGTCCTCGATGGTCTTCGTTCGTAGGTCCCCGAGGATGACCTCTTGGCCGTAATCCATGCAGCAAAGCGCCACGCGGCCATCGCTGAGGATGTGCATCCATTGCGTATCTCGGTCAAAACGGCAGCGGTAGGGCGGTTCGCGGCGCCCTTCGGCGTAGGGGGTCGGATCGGGGCTGGTTTCGCCGAGGACCGTCAGGTCGACCTGATCTGCTCGCGAATTCACCCGCCATTTGCTCAACTCGACACCAAGCTCCTTCCAGAAGGCCTCGATTCGCCGTTCGCGCTCGGCGGGAAACAGACCCCACAGGCACACCACCGAAAGCGGATAGGGCTGCTGCTGTTGCCAACGCTCGATGAAGCCTCGGATGTGGGCCATCGCCTTGTCGAAGTCGACGCCCGGCATGGTCCGGGCGTATTCCTCGGCGGTGATGCCGTGACTACTGATCCGCAACTCGCTAAGCGGCGCCGACAACAGCCGATCCGCAAGACCCGGCGCGAGGTACTTGCCCGTCGTACTGACTTCGACATGGGCGTCGGGGGCCGCGGCGTGCAGCGTGGCGATGCGGTCGAAGATCTTCCTGTCCGACAGCGGGTCGGCCATCAGGTAGGGGCTGATGTACCGTACATCTCGGCCGCGCAACTGATCCACGATGCGGTCGAACAGCGGGTCGCTCATCAGGCCGTTGGACCACTTCGGGGACTCGACGGGATGCGGGCAGATGGAACAGGCCGCACCGCAGGCGCTGGTCGTCTGTATCTGCAAGTGGGTTGGAAAGTCGGGGATATCAGCCAACGCACTATTCCTCAAGCGCTGCGCGCGGATGCACAGCCAGAATCAGCGAAAACGCTTCGTAATCTCAGTTTCTATCGGAATATGAGCGGATTTGGTCCAGGGATCGGGCTCAGAAGGCCCGTAAGCGGGCGCATCTGCGTGATCAGGCCGTCTGCGGCTCGAGCTTGGCAGCGGGAGTAGATGGCGGCTTGCAGGCCTGAAAGACCTCGTCGGCCGCGAGAGCCGCAGCCGGCAGTTCGACACGCGCCTGCCACGGTGTATCGGGCCGGTCTACGGCGGCCAGCAGGCCAACGCGGAACGCCCGCCGCTTCAGCGGAAGGTGGGCTAAGTAGAATGTATCGAGGTCCGTGCCGGCGTCGGTCCAGGGTCGCCCCGCGAGCAAACGCAGTTGTCCGAGCAGACGCCGCCCGTCCGGGATATCCAGCGGCAATGCCTGACGGGCTTGGCGGATCAAATCGTCCAGATCGCCGTGAAAGACGGCGCGGAAGCATTGCGGGTTGACGGAAAAGAGCTGCGGAGCCATCACGCCCAGCATGGCTTCGCGCTGCCAGTAGGCCGGGAGGTTATGGCGATGGTTATGAACGGCCCGGGCGGCCGGCTGGTAACACACGCGCGGGTTGCCTTCCATCAACCGATATGCCGACTCGATATCCTCGTACATAAAGGGCCTTAGCTTAGAAGCGAATGGACCCTCGAGGTTGTCGATTAGCTCCCGATCGACGGACAGGTTTAGATTCCACGCATGGCGAAAACCGTAGTGCCGGCCGGGCTCGAGCTTGTCGTAGAAGAAGATCATGGCCGTGCGAGCTAT
>JAJDDX010000489.1 GCA_029260055.1 Phycisphaerae bacterium | reverse complement strand
CAACCGGGATTCCAACACCGTGTCCTGGCTTCCGAACCTGGGCAACGCGATCTTCGGGGCGCCGGGCACGATGGCGGTCGGGCTGCTACCGGATCACGTGGCGGCCGCCGATGTCGACGGCAACGGCACCCCTGACCTCGTCACCACCAACACCGACTCCGACGACATCTCGATCCTGACAAATGAAAGCGCGACCTGCCAACCCACGATCTGCGGTGACACTTTTTGCGATCCTGGTGAGAACGTATGCACGTGCGCGGTGGATTGCGGCGACCCGCCGGTGACCGAGATTCCGGGAGGCACGTGCACCGATTCCGTTGACAACGACTGCGACGGCTTCACCGACTGCGATGATGTGGCCGACTGCGGTTCCGATGCCGCGTGCATGGTCGGTGGCGGCATTGTTCTGGCGCCGGCCGGGAACGTGCTCGTCCCCGTGCGTCCCGACACCGTCGCAATCGGCGACCTGGACGGCGATCTGGACTTGGACTTGGCGGTCACGGGCGAGACTCCGGACAAGATCTCGATCCTACTGAACAACGGTGACGGCAACTTCGCGGCACCGATCGCCATTCCTACCGGCGGCGGCACCGGGCCCGGACACATTACGGCAGTCGATCTCGATGGTGATACCGACTTGGACTTGGCCGTCGCGCTGAAGGGCATCGACAGCATTCGTGTCTACTTCAACAGCGGCGCCGCAGCGTTCGTGGCAGGCGGAACGTTTGGCGTGGGCATGACCCCGGTGCACCTGGCGGCCGCCGACTTCGATGGCATCAACGGTGTCGACCTTGCGTGCGTCAACCGCGACTCTGGCGACGTCTCGATCTTGCTTAACAATGGAACCGGGTCGTTCGGGCCTGCGGCGGACGTGGCGGTGGATCTGGATCCGCGAGAGGTGACAGCCGGGAACTTCGACGGCGACCTCGACATCGACTTAGCTGTCACCAACCACGACACGCGGACGATCTCGCTGCTTGTCAACAACGGTACCGGGACGTTCTCGCTGGGCACTACACTTTCGGTTGGACCGGCCGTTCGCCCGGACGGAATCACCGCGGGTGATCTGGACGGCGATACCGACCTTGACCTTGCGGTGGCTACTTCGGGCGGCGGTTTCGACTTCGCCACGATCTTCCTTAACGACGGCTTAGGTACCTTCGGCGCGCCGCAGAACTTTGCCGTGGGTGGTGTCAATCCCGGCTCGATCGTGGCCAGCGACCTTGACTGTGACGGCGACCTGGACCTTGCCACGGGCAACCGCGACTCCAACACGGTGTCATGGCTCCCGAACCTCGGCAACGCCGTGTTCGGAACGCCCGGCACGACGGCTGTCGGCTTGCTGCCGGATCACGTGGCCGCCGCTGATCTGGACGGCAACGGCACACCTGACCTCGTCACGGCGAATACCGACTCCGACGACATCTCGATCATTCTCAATCAGACGGCTGGAGCCTGCGGCGGCGTCGCGCGGCCCCTGCCTGACGACGCGATCGACATTACCGGTGCGGTCAGGCTGTGTGCGACCGATGCCGACTGTGTCGTCGGATTGAATCCGGTCTCCGAGATCAACTGTGTGCAGGCACCGGCCGGCGGTGGCGGTCTTGCGAGCTGTTACGTCCGGCGCAACAAGTATGTGTCGATTCGACCCAACCCGAACAACGCGGGCCTTCAGAGCGCGCGGCGTGTGAAGCTCATCACCGGGGAAGTGCTCGGCTGGGTAGGCCCGCCAGCACAAGTCGCCGTGGACGGCCCGGAAGCGGCGGCGCAGTGGCTCTCCAGAATCCAAGCCACGTCGCACTACACGGATTGGAATGCCGCCGGGACCGTGCATGTGGGAGACTGCGCGGTCTCGCCCGGCCAAACCTATGTGATCCAAGCGGTCGCGGATGGCGCGGATGAAGCCGACGAGGCAAGCTACTCCGAAGAATTGGTGCTCGGCACCGTTGCCGCGTACGGCGACGTGATCGGAGCCGAAATCGGATCGCCGCCCGATCGGGAGCGCAATTTCAGAGACATCTCCGCCGTGGTGCGCGGATTCCAGAGTATCCAAAGCGAACCGAAGGTCTGGCTGGACCTGCAGGGTTCGGTCGCGGTGCCGGAGATTCCGGAGTTCAGCGATATCAACTTCGGCGACATAAATCGAGTAGTCGGGGGCTTCCAGGGCGCTGTGTATCCGTTTGCCGCGCCGTGCGATTGCCCCGGCCAAGGTTGTTTCTAGCGCGGAAAGGCGCTCGCCCCCACCGCATGTGGGGGGAGATGGGGGAGAGCGAGGCACGCCCGGCTGTCCCGGTCGGTCACTGTGGCCCCGGGGCAGTTCGGGCACGGAGTTACCAGCAAGTTCGGCGATGAACCAAGAGTCGCCGCGGCAATAGACTGGCAAGGAAGGAACGTACAATGCAATCCACTACACGATTCGTCTTCAAGGTATCGCGGAGCGGTCCGGGACGCGCGTGCTTCGCTATCGCACTGGCGGTTTCGGCACAGGTCTGCCTGGCTCAAGCGACCTATTCTGAGGATTTCGAGGGCATAGGCACCGTCCAGACCGGCGAGCACGGCCCGGACGGGCTGATCGCGAGCGGCTGGACGTTCCGCAATCAAAGCGACCCGGCAGGGTCCGTGGATTGGGATCGATCAGCGTGGTCGTATCAGGGCAATTGGTCGTTGTCGGTTGACTCGTTCGTCGCATGGTGGGACGGTCCCAGCGCCGAGGCGAGCACTTGGGCGATTCTTCCGCCAATACCCAACCAGGTTGCCGGCGATGTGCTGCGTTTCTTCTACTTCAACTCGCAGCCATTTCCGTTTACACCGCCGGCAGGCAGCATGGAGATCCGCTACTCGCCGTCGGGTCAAACAGGTACCGGTTCCAACGCGGACCAGGTGGGTGACTTCACGGTCTTGCTGTCCGACATCCCCTCCGTGGATGAGGTATGGACCGAACACACGGTGACTGTCCCGGGCAGCGGGCGCATCGCTTTTCGACTCCATGTGCCACCGGTAGCCGACCAGGACGCGTTCTGGGCGGTTTTCGACATCGACAACCTGAGCGTGGGGCCCGCCGGTCCCGCGTGTAATCAGCCTCCGGCACCCGGTGCAGGCCAGACGGTGACCTGGACGGCGTCCGGTGGGCCTTACGAGGTCTGCGAGAACTTCACAATCCCGGTCGACTCGACCGTGATCATCGAGGCGGGAACCACCGTCCATGTACAGGCGGGCACGACGATCACGTTGCAGGGCACCATGATCGGGCAGGGTACGTCCATCGCGCCGATCGTCATGACCGGCGCGGTGAACTACCCGCCGATCGTGACCACCTCCGGCACATTGGACCTGACCCACACGGATGTCTCCGGTCAGATAAGACCGCAAGGCGGCGATTTGCTTCTAACGAACTGCGCGTTCACCGCGCCCGGCATCATTCTCGGCAATGGCGACTTCTTCTCGATCGATGGGTGTTCCTTCAACGACGCAGCGCTGTATGGCGGCGCCAAGACGGCCGTGATCCGCAACTCGAGCTTCGAGAACACCTTCGTGAGTACCAACGCAGCGCTCCTGTTCATGGACGGCGTCACCGTCAACAACTCTCCATACGACGGTGTCAGCCTGAGTGGTGGTGAGCAGCCCCTGTTCCTCGACAACTTCTCCGTCACGAATTCGGGTGAGGCCGGTCTGGAATTGGTGGCGGGCAACTTCGTCGTTGACAGCAGCGTGACCCTGCAGGGAAACGTCTACCCGCTCCTCATCGGTGGCTCAGGCATCCTCTCCGGCAGCGTCGTGCCGGCGACCGGTAACGTCAACAATTACATCAACGTCGAGTTCATGAGCTGGGCCACCACGGGCATGGTGTGGACCGATGCGGGCGTGCCGTACGTGGTCGCCGGCGAATCCTACCATGGCGGAAGCCTCGATATCGACCCGGGTGTAACCATCAAGCTCGGACCCGCGACGACCTTCTGGGGCGATTCGTCTCCGCTGGAAGTGCGCGGTCTACCGTCGGCGCCGGTGATCTTCGAGCGCCTCGATCCCACGCAGGCATGGCAGGGCTTGCAGTATTTCCACCGCTTCGAGAGCTGTATCATCGACGGCGGGGATATCGGCGCTCGCTTCCACTCGGCCTCGACGCACGGCTTCATCGACAACTGCATCATCCGCAACTGCGACTTTGGCACGCAAAACGACGTCACCGTGCGCAAGACGCGCTTTGTCAACAACGGCGTTGGTTCGTGGGGCGACAACTGGCCCGACGCGCTCGACGGAGCCGCAGGCGGAAACAGCTTCGAGGGCAACGGCGTCGGCGTCGACGGCTCGGGCTCCATCATCGACGCACCGAACAACTGGTGGGGCGATCCGAGTGGGCCCGCTGCACCGGGCAACCCGGGCGGCACCGGCGACAGCATCGTCAACGGCGGGCAGAACTACTTCCCCTTCCTGACGGCCGCCCCGGACTTCACGGACAATCCGCCGATTGTCCACATGAACAACCACTTCTCGGTGCTCGAACCGGGCTCGAAGGTGGTCTTCACCTGGACCGCCCAGGACGACCAGGGCATCGTCGCGCAACGCGTCAAGTACCAGGGCAACGTGATCGCGGAACTTCCCGCGGCCCAGCGAGCGTATGAATGGACGGTGCCCGATCCCGGTGTGATCGTCAACAACGTCCGGCCGACGATCGGTATCGTCGCCATCGACACGGCGGGTCAGGAAGGTTGGGACATGCAGGAATTCTTCGTTCCGAGCGACCCGCCCGCCATCGAGCTCGTCCAGGTCACGCCCATCAACGGACCGTTCGTGGCGGGCCACGACATGGGTGAGCTTTGCTGGGAGGACACGTTCGGAAACGACGCGGGTTACCTCGGCATTGCGATCCTCTACGACGGCGACCAGAGAAGCACCGGGTTAGGCACGACGTTCGCGGGCTGCATCAGTTTCGATCGCGACGCGCCGCTGATCAGCAGCGACAGCGCGCGAATCATGCTGTCCACCGCGGCGGGTCTGAACCGAGCCAAGTACTTCTTCACCGAGAGGTTTACCGTTCGGCCGGACGCTCGCATCGGCGACGCCGCTCCTGTTGTCACCATGCTGACGCCGCAACACCTCGAGTCTTTCCCGGGTGAGACGGTCATTCCGATCACCTGGACGGCGTCCGACGATGAAGGACTTCGCGAGTTTCAAGTCCAAGCGTCCTATGACGGCGGGCGCACGTGGCACTCGATCGTGAGCGATCTACCCTCGACCGCGACGAGCTACGATTTCCTCTTTCCGCCCAGTGAGGGCATCGCCGATGTGCGCGTGCAGGTGATGGCGACCGATATGCGTTTTCAGACGAGCACCGACGGCTCGGATCGCCAGTTGGCGGTGACGGCGTCGGTGGCTGGTGACGCGGACGGCGATGGTGTTGACAACCAAGTGGACAACTGTCCGAACACTCCCAACGCCGATCAGGCCGACGGCGACACCGACGGTCTCGGCGATGTCTGCGACAACTGCCCAGGCGACTCGAACGTCGGGCAAGCGGATCTGGACGGCGACGACGTGGGTGACGCATGCGACAACTGTCTTTCCGTTCTGAATGCGGATCAGGTCGACGACGATGCCGACGATGTCGGCACGGCCTGCGACAACTGCCCGTTTACGCCCAATCCGGACCAGACCGACACCAACTCGGACGGCGTCGGAGACGCATGCACGGTAGTCGAGGGAGCGCCGCACATCGACGCGACTTCGGCGACGACGCTTCCACGGAGCACCCGCCTCTTCATCTACGGCACTGATTTCGGTGCTACGCAAGGCACGTCCACGGTGTTCATGGATGGCCTGCCTGCAATTGCCACCACATGGTCCGACACGGAGATCCATGCCTATGTGCCGGAAGGCGCGTCGGTCGGTTCCGTATCCGTCGTGGTCACCACGGACATTGGCGCGAGCAACCCGGCCCTGCTGAACGTGACGTTACGTCAGGAAGATGGCCGCATCCGATGGCGTTTCCAACTGGACTCGCCGGTCTCCGGCTACTTCACGGCGGTGGCGCCGGACGGCACGATCTACGCAAGCGACAATTTACGCCTCTACGCCTTCTCGCCCGACGGTGGACTGCTCTGGGTACACGAGATGGCGGGCAACAGGCGACCGATCAGCCTCATGCCCGATGGCACGATCATTACCGGTGGCAACCTGATCAAGGCGATCAACCCGGATGGCTCGCTGAAATGGCAATTCACGGCGCCGGCGACCAATCAGCCGCTGCTGGCGGGACCGAGCATCGCCCCCAACGGGAACATCTACGCCGTTCAGGACAGCGACTTGCAGGGCAGCGGCCTCGGCGTCTTCTCGCTCGACCCGGACGGCAATCTGCTGTGGACCGGTACTCAGTTCGTGAGTTTCTCGGGGAGTAATTCCGAAATCGTCTTCGGCACGCAACGGTTCTTCGCGGGCATCTCGATTACGGCAAGCGGCGGACCGTCTCTGTATGCCTTCGACATGGACAACGGCGATCTGCTGTGGGACCAGGGCGACATGATGATATCGGGGCGCGGGCTTCCCGTGCTCGATCCTCAGGGACGGATCATCTACGTCTGGGGACAGATCGGCATGCAGGCGATTCAGCCCGACGGCAGCGTCGACTGGATCACCCAGCACCCCACGGGCAGCCTCGTGCTGGGTCCGGCCGTCGCGTCGGACGGCACTATCTACTCGGGTGACTGGCTCGGGATGGAACTGTGGGCCCTGGATCCCAACGGCAACACGCTCTGGGCGATGCCGGATCAGCCGGACGACACGCTATCCGAGGTCGCGATCACCCCGGACGACTCGATCCTCTTTACCGCCGGCGGCGCTACGTTCGGGCAGCCCGGCTGGGTGCGCGGCTATGACCCGGCGGACGGCTCGTTCCTGTGGAACGTCGACATCCCCTTCGAAGAAGGTGCGATGCAGGGCGTCAACTCGGTCACCCAGACGTTCTCCGCGGACAGCCGGACGGCCTACTTCATGACACGATTCGGCGGCGACGCCGTCGACGGATACCTCTACGCGGTCAACCTCGATCCGGTGCCGTTTGTGGATTCCGACGGCGACGGCGTACTCGACATCACGGACAACTGCATCGACGTGCCGAACCCCGATCAGGCGGACAGTGACGGCGACGGCCTCGGCGACGCGTGTGACACGGTCGTGCCCGACGACTGCACACAGGCTGTGACCATCTGCCCCGGGTCCTTCGATGCGTCCAACGTCGAGGCGACGAACGACGGCTGGGCATCCTGCGGCCTCCCGCAGGACAGCCGCGACGTCTGGTACAAGTACACACCGGCTACGGATGGGCTGATCACGGTGGATATGTGCAGCGCCACCTTCAGCGCGGCGCTCTCGGTTCACACCGGGTGTCCGGGCGAGATCGCCAACGAGGTGGCGTGTGACGTGAACAGTTGTTCCGGTTTCCCATTCGTCAGCTTCGACGGCGTGGCGGGGCAGACCTACCTCATCCGTGCCACGGGTTGGCAATGGTCGGCCGGCGATTTCACGCTGACGTTGACCGGACCGGCGTGCGGTCAGGAGTGCGCCGTTGATGGCGATTGCGACGACGGCAACCCGTGCACCGACAATGTGTGCGATGTCAGCGGGGAGTGCATCTTCCCGCCCAATTCCGCGGGCTGCGATGACGGTGACATCTGCTCGACGGTCGACGTTTGCATGGGCGGCGTCTGTGTCGGGACCGAGTTCGATTGCACCGGTACGGGCTGCGACGACTGCAACGGCGACGGCCGACCCGACGAGTGCGATCTCGTCGGAAACGACTGCAATGCCAACGGGGCACTCGACGAGTGCGACATCGCCGGGGGCATCAGCATCGACTGCAACCTCAACGGCGTGCCGGACGAATGCGAGGGCAACCCCGACTGCTTCAACGACCTGTGCGTCCAGCCCACCGTGCTCTGTCCGGGCGTCGTGCCGGGCACGACCACGGGGGCGAGCAACGACGGCTACGCCAATTGCGGCATCTCCGGCACGAGCCCGGACGTGTGGTACGCCTACACGCCGGCAAGCGATGGCACAGCCACGCTCGATACCTGTGGTGCGCCGTACGACACCGTCCTATCGGTTCACGCCGGGTGCCCCGGCTCCATGGAGAACGAACTCGCGTGCAACGATGACGCTTGTGGGACGTTCGACTCGTCGGTGACGATCGACGTGGTCGCTGGGACGACCTACATGGTTCGTGTGGCTGGCTACGACGGCGATACCGGGGACTTCAACCTCACTTTGATCGGGCCGGATTGCGTGCCGGCCGGGCCTGAATGCACGACCAACTTGGAGTGCGACGACTTCGACCCCTGCACGGACGACGTGTGCAACGTCGACGGCGTCTGCACGCACGAGCAGAACAACGCCGTCTGTGACGACGGCGATGGCTGTACCGGGCCCGATGCCTGTGTCGCGGGGACGTGCGTCGGCGGTCCGCCGGTCTGTACTGGTGTGGGCTGTGACGACTGCAACGGCAACGGGCGTCCGGACGAATGCGACATCAACGACGGCATTTCTATGGACGCCGATGGCAACGGCGTGCCGGACGAGTGCGACCTCGATCCCAGACCGATCGTCGACCCGATGGGTTCACGGTATCTGGCCATCACGCCCGTCGTCGGGTCGAGTACGCAGGCACTGATCGTCACGGGTGAGCCCTCAAACCCGACAATGGCATGCCTTTCGATGTACGTGCAAAGCGATGGCACATTGGGCCCTGACCCGGTGTATCTCTCGCCCGGCGAATGGGGCACGACCTACGTCCACGGCCCGGCGATCCTGCCGAGCACGACCTACTTGATCCAGGCGGACCTCCTGGCCGGCAACGGGCAACCTCTTACGTCCTCGGCGGCCACGGTCACGACGTGGGCCTTCGGCGATGTGGACAACAACGGTGTCGTCAACTTCTCCGACATCTCGCTTGTCGTGCACGGCTTCCAGGGCGATTTCAGTGCCGCAAGCAGAGAAACGGTCGACCTCGAGCCATGCCTGCCCAACGGCGTCATCGACTTCAACGATATTTCCGAGACGGTCAAGGCGTTCCAGGGATTCTCGATCTCGTGCGTTGACCCCTGTAGTACGACCGCGGCCGCGAATGACGCCGGTGAGCCGGTGCCGCAGCGTGCCAACGCCGCGAGCCTCTACGCAAGCGAGACCACGAGTGTCGACCATCCGGCTGGAATCCGCGCGTTCGACGTGTACCTCAGGGATGTGTCCGACCTCGCGGTCTATCAGCTATCGGCGAGGCTCGGCGCTGCGGGAGGGCGCGAGATCGAGCCGTACGACTTCTGGATCCACGACGACTCGCGAGATTACGTCTTTAGCGGTGTGAACTCTTTGGAGGCGCTGGACCCCGTGGGCGGCCGTCTCGGTGCGCTGTCCATGGGAAAAGGGGCCAATCCGACGGCACCAGCGTACCTCGGGACGTTCTGGTTCGATGCTGGCAACGATGCTGGCAGCGAGACAGGCTCGATTGACTTGGGTCGCAGCTCGTTCCTGCGTGATTCGGCGGGTGCGTCCATTCCGTTTCAGGTCGTATCACACGAGTCGATTGAACTCGGTACCAGAAAGACGAGGTCCAGTTCGAGGTCGCTGCGGCCGGACTAGAGTCTCGATCGGCGCCGGCGTTGAGCTGGGGCATGGAAACGCAAACTCGGAGAAGCTGAGATGCACGCGAAAAACGCAAGTGCCCGGATCGTCGTAGGAGCGCTGGTTGCCGTCGGGCTGCACACCGGTGCGGCGAGCGCCCTGGCGCAGGGTGGGCCGCCGACGTACGCCCTTCGATATCTCGGCGAGGCATCGAAGATCGAGGGCATCAACGCCTCCGGCGTGATCACGGGCTGGCGCTTGTCGCCCGGCCCGGGCCAGAGCTTCGTCGTCGGTGTGGACCAACCCTACACCCTGCTGCCGCTACCCCCCGGATACATCTCGAGCCTCTCCAAGGCCATCAACGATGCCGGCGTCGTCGTGGGCGACGTCTCGGGCGGTGGGGACCTGAAGGGTGCCGTGTGGACGCCCGACGGCGCCGGTGGCTACACCATCGAACTCCTCGACCCACTGCCCGGTCAAACGCCTCCTCATGTGCACACGTCGGCAATGGCCATCAACAACCGGGGCGACATCATCGGTATATCCTACAATCCCGGCTACTCCGGCGGGCCGACGGTCTGGTTCAACGGGCCCGGCGGCATCGTGGCGCTCGGGCCGGGCGCGCCCTCCCCCCCGAGCGACGTCAACGACAACGGGGTGGTGGTAGGGGGCCTAGGCCGCATGTTCTACCTCGACACGATGACGAGCACGCCGATTCCGCCGGGATTCGGCGCGGGGGTTTTCGCAGCGAACAACCACGAAGATCTCGCCGGAAACTACGGACCAACCACCGAGACCACCGCTGCCGCACGCTGGACCGAGACCTTCGGATGGGAGCAGCTCGGCGCAGCCGGAGACCAGTCCGCGGGGATCCATGCGTCCGACATCAATGACAGCCACGTCACGGTCGGAAACATGCTCACCGGGTCGGTCTACTTCGACGAGTACGGGTTGTTCTGGCTCAACGACCTCCTCCTGCCGGAGTACGGCAACTGGGGTCTAGACAGTGGGAACGCGGCGATCAACGAGAATGGCCAGATCGCACTCTTCGGCTGGAACTCGGGCCTCGACATCGGAGGCGTCGTCTTGCTCACACCGATCGGCGAGATGATCATTCCCGGCGACGTAAGCGGCGACGCCTTCGTCGATCTCGACGACTACTGCGCCTGGCAGGCCCTGCCGATCGATCTCGATGGTGACGGCGACGTGGATGCTGCCGACGAGCAGTGGCTGATCGACCGGCTCGCCGACCTGGGATTCATCGTCGACGACTGTAACGCCAACGGTGCCGGTGACCACTGCGACGTTGTTGGCGGCTTCAGCGCGGACTGCGACGAGAACGACATACCGGACGAGTGCCAGCCGGACTGCAGCAGCGACGGTGTACCGGATGTTTGCGAAGCAGACTGCAACACCAACGGCGTGGCTGATCCATGCGATATCCTCAGCCAGGTCAGCATGGACTGCAACGCCAACGGGATTCCCGACGAATGTGACGACGTAGGTGGTGTGGCCGACCTGCTCAACGTGTTCGACCCGCCGATCGACATGATCGCCAACAACGTGTTCCAGGATGACCTGCTCGTCACGACTCCGGGTACCATTGCGGACATCAATTTCCTGCTGGACATCGGCTACCGAATCGGCAACCTGACCGTGCAGCTCGCCCACAACGGCACGACGATCACGATCCTCGACCGGCCCGGTGTTCCCGATGACGGTCCTTTGGGTAATGGGCAGCTCGGTTACGATATTGTCGTCGACGATGAAGGTACGGGTGGCGCCCTTGAAGACGTCGGTAATTTCGGCAGCCCGTTTGAACCGATCGTGTCGCCGCCCAACTACACGCCGGATCAACCGTTGAGCACGTTCGACGGAATGCCCAGCGAGGGCACGTGGACGGTAACGGTGACGACGCACTCTTCTTCGCCGTCGCACAGCTTCTACAACTGGGGAGTGAACATCACCCTGGGCACCGCGGATTCCAGTTGCGACTGCAACGACAACGGCGTGCAGGACGTCGACGATATCGCCAACGGAACGAGCGCCGATTGTGACGGCAACGTCGTCCCCGACGAATGCGAAATCCAGGCGCGCGACTGCAACGCCAACGGTACGCTCGACGCCTGCGACATCATCGCCGGAAGCAGTCTCGACTGCAACGGCAACAACGTGCCGGACGAATGCGAAGTAGCTGCGTCCGACTGTAACGGCAACGGAACTCCCGACGACTGTGACGTATCGAACGGCTCCAGTGCGGACTGCGATTACAACGGCTCGCCCGATGAGTGCGATCTCGTGGCCAACGACTGCAACAACAACGGCGTGGTGGACGGATGCGACATCGCGGCCGGGACCAGTGAGGACTGTAACTGGAACGTCGTGCCCGACGAGTGCGAGACGATCCTGGAATGCAACAACGACGATTGTGCCGACGCCATCGCGATCTGCCCGGGCGTCGGCACCGGTTCGACGCTCACCGCGACACCCGACGGGTGGGCGACCTGTGTTCCGGTCGATAATAACGACGTGTACTACACCTATACGCCGGCCACGTCCGGCACCGCCACGGTAACAACGTGTACTTCGCCGTACGACACGCTTCTGTCGATCCACGCGGGATGCCCGGCCGAATCGGCGAACACGATCGCATGCAACGACGACCAGTGCGGGGTCAACGATTCGCACATCAACTTCAGCGTCGAGGCGGGTGTGACCTACCTGATTCGCGTGTCGGGCTGGATGTGGGAGACCGGTGACTTCACGCTGACGCTGATGGGCCCTGACTGCGCGCCGTCGGGACCCGAGTGTGTCGCAGATGCCGATTGCAGCGACGGCAACGCCTGCACCGACGATGCCTGTGGCGCCGACGGCGTCTGTTCAAGCGTCGACAATACCGCCTCTTGCGACGACGGTGACTCTTGCTCGACCCCCGATGCGTGTTCGGGCGGTGTGTGTGTCGGCGGTCCGCCGGCCTGCAGCGGCTTCGGCTGTGATGACTGCAACAACAACGGAAGAGCCGACGAGTGCGACATCAACGAAGGCACATCGACGGATGCCGACGGCAACGGCGTGCCAGACGAGTGCGTGATCGATCCTGAGCCGACGGCGTTCGCCGAGGGACCGCGGTATGTGGCCGTGACGCCGGCACCGATCACCGAGCCGTTGGCACTGTTGGTTTCGGGTGAGCCTTCCGATCCGGCGGCCGCTTGCCTGTCCATGTACGTTCAACCTGACGGCACGCTGGGACCGGACCCGGTGCATCAGATGCCGGCCGCGTGGGGCATGGTCCACGTCCACGATCCAGCGATCCTACCGAGCACCGTGTATGCCGTGCAGTCGGAGATCCCGGGCACGGGTGGGACGCCGTTCATGTCTCAGCCGGTGATCGTGGCGACGTGGGCGTGGGGTGACGTGGACAACAACGGCGTCGTCAATTTCAGTGACATCGCACTCGTGGTGCGCGGTTTCCAGGGCGATTTCAGCGCCGCGAGCAGAGAGACGGTTGACCTTGATCCGTGTTTGCCGAACGGCGTGATCGATTTCAATGATATTTCCGAAACGGTGAGAGCCTTTCAGGGATTGGATATTACGTGCGCCGATCCATGCGTCGTAACGGGGCCGAAGCGCTAGCACGGATCGCACTTGCCCACGTGCGGCGGCCGGCAGGGCAGTCAGCTCGCCTTGTCCGGCTCGCCGCCGTATTTCTCGAGCCGATAGCGTACGGCATCGCGAGAGATTCCGAGGATTCGTGCCGCGCGGCTGACGTTGTGTCGGCAGTGGTGCAGGGCTGCGACGATGATCTGGTGCTCTATGTCTTCGAGCTTCGGGCATGTGTCGGAGAAATCGAGCACGATCGTCTGTTCCACGTTCGGTACTTGAAGGGCGACTTTCGCGCGCGGGGCGGCCTGGATGTTCAGGTGTTCCGGGCCGATATAGGGTCCGTCCGTGATGAGCGACGCACTCTCGATCGTGTGCAGAAGCTCGCGTACGTTACCCGGCCACTTGTACTCGCGGACGAGTTCGAGTGCCTCGTCACTGAGCCCCTTGACCGGCACACCGAAGCGGGCCACGCACGCCGCCGTGAAGTGACCCGCCAGGATATCGACGTCATCGCCGCGTTCACGGAGCGGCGGCATGTGAACCGCCAGCACGCGAAGCCGATGGTAGAGGTCCTCGCGGAAGTCGCCTGAGCTTGTCGCTTCCTCGAGCGGCCGATTGGTGGCCGCGATGACATGGACGTTGATCTTGCGTTCCCGTGTCCCGCCGACCGGGCGGATTGTCCGCTGTTCAAGGACGCTCAGGAGCTTCGCCTGCAGCACCGGCTTCATGTGTCCGATCTCGTCGAGAAACAGCGTGCCGCCGTCGGCCAACTCGAAAAGACCGCGCTTGTCGCTACGTGCGTCGGTAAATGCGCCTTTGATATGGCCGAACAGCTCGGACTCGATCAAGTGATCGGGCATCGCCGTGCAGTTGACGTGTACGAACTGCGCATCGTGCCGCGGTCCCACGTAATGGATCGCCCGCGCCACGAGGTCTTTTCCGGTCCCTGTTTCGCCGGTGATCAGGAGGCTGGGTGGCGCGTCGGTGGCTAGCGCGGACGTCGACGTGATCCGCTGTACGAATGACTTGACGCGTTGCATGGGCTCGGAGTCACCGATGATCCGATCGAGTTCGCTGTCCGCCCGCTCGCGGTCCCTACGGTACTCGAGTTCGTCCGACACGGCGCGATGCCTGAGGACGCGCTCCACAACCAACTTCAGTTCTTGGAGGTCGAGTGGCTTGGTCAGGAAGTCGCTCGCCCCGATTTTCATCGCTTCGACGGCGGTGTCGATATTGCCGTGAGCCGTCATCATGATCGCGGCGACCTGTTGCCCGCGGCTGCGCAGCTCTCGCAGCACTTCGAGTCCGTCGATGCCCGGCAGGCGGTAATCCAGCAGCACGAGGTCGGGACGTGTCTCGGCGGCGGACTTCAGTCCATCCTCGCCCGTCGAGGCGACGGAGGCTTCATGTCCGCCGTAGACCATCGCATCGCAGATGTTGCGCGCGAGTATCGGCTCGTCTTCGATCACAAGAACGGTTGCCACGTGATTCTCCGTTGCGTCATCGGTTGTGGTGGCTGACGCGAGTTGTATTCTTGCACACCGGTTGGTAGAGTCAATGCTCAGGTCGGGCTGTGGAGGACCACGCATTAGTATCGCGGCACACGCCGGAACGGAATGCCTGACTCGTCGCCACGCACGGTCTCCCGTTCCCGGCACGGCTGGACCGTTCGCCGGAAGTTGATATGCCATCGTCATACCCACCGCAGGACAAGCAGTCCAGCGAAACCGCTACCAGGATTCGCCGGATGGCATTCGCTTGGCGGTGGTACCACTTCTACTTCCTTCTGGCGCTCTTCGACGTCATCGTGATCGCCGCGAGCCTGGTCTTGTGGCACCGTTCACTCAGTGCCTTTGAGCACGCGCTTGCGGAGCTGCGCGCCTGTGATGCCAAGCAGGAGTGGGTCACGCATCTGCGCCGGGCTGTCGTGGACCTCAACGCGCCGGGCAACGACGTATTCGAGACACGAGACGTCATCGGCGAGCGCGACCGCTTCGCATCAGCCTACAGCCACCTCGATTCACTGGCACAGGAGCGCGATGCTTCCGTGCCGGACATAACGAGCTTCGATACAAGCGTCGACGCCATGGTCGAACAAGAGACCGCCATCTTCGAGTACTTTATGCGGATGGAATCCGAGACGGGCGACGAAGCGCAGGCACAATGGCTCGATCGTGCCACGGGTGCGATGGCCTTGATGGACCGCCACATGGCTTCCGCGATCGCATCGTTGTCGCGTCTGGAAGCACAATTCCAAACCGAAGACGCCCGGCTCTTGAATCAGTACCTCCTCGACCTCCAGCGCAGCGCCCGAGCCGAGAACGTCCTGCTCGGCGTTGTCCTGTTTATACTTCTCGGTGTGTTCTGGTACGGCCGCAAGTTGCAGCGCATGCACGAGCGGATGATCGAGAGCCAGCAACGCGCTTACGAAGAGCAGCAGGCACGCTTGGCCTCGGTCGGTGAAGTCTGTTCGTCCGTGGCACATGGAATCAAGAACCCGCTGGCGGCTATCTCGACTTCCGCCCAACTCGCGCTGGAATTCGGGACGGCGGACGAGCCGACTCGACTGAGGCTGAGCGACGTGGTTACGGAAAGCCGCCGCCTCGATAAGCGTGTGACACGCCTGCTCGACTTCGCGCGCGGCCCGGACGACGCTGCGGAGACGTACGTTCTGCGCGAAGCCGCATCGCAGGCTGTCCATGAAGTGGAGGCCACCGCCGAGGGCCAGGGAGTACGCCTCGAGACGGTCTTTGAAGACGGCTATGTACGCGTGTCCGGAAGCCGAGATCAGATGGTCCAGGCGGTCATCGAGTTGGTGTCGAACGCGCTCGACTTTGCCCCAACCGGCACCGTCGTCGAGATCGCTTGTCAGCGGTCCGCAGAAAAGCCCGACCACGTGGAGGTGAGCGTCGCCGACGGCGGGCCCGGTTTCCGTGAGGATGTCCGCCGGCATGCGTGCGAACTCTTCTACACCACCAAGGCGGAAGGCAACGGCATCGGACTTGCGTCGGTGTTGCGCACCGCGGAGCTTCACGGCGGCGAGGTCATCATCTCGTCAGCCGACCCGCGAGGCGCCGATGTGCGGATTGTGATCCCGATCGCCTCCCAGGTCTAGCCCTGCGGAATGGCGTACGCTGGTCCCGTTATCGCCGTCTCGGGCGAATTGTCGCCTTGGGGCGGCGTGATTCCTTCGGCGTTTCGCTATGGGAAACCGGCTTGCCAAACATGAGAGATGGATACGCCGTGCATCGGCTTCGCACTGATGTTGACGAGGTGACGATCGGCACACTGCCCGTCCGATGCTGTTCGCTCCTGTTCAATGGCGTCCGCGTCGGCCCTAGCGCCGTACTTAGCTTGGCTGGCCGGAAAGGCGCGTGTACAATGAAGTCTGGTGAGTTGGCCGGGGTGCGGTCGTCACGCCTCTCAAGATCGCGGTAAGCGCTGAGTGGGCCTGTGGCCTTGAGCCTTCTGCATGTTCGCATCACGCGTGCCGGCATTAGTTGACGTAGAACACGGGGACACGAAGAGGGGCTTCCCGGTTCGCGCGGGTCAAATACGTGCGTTTCGACCCTCACCGGGTCCGAAGGTAGGTGCAAGGATGCATTGGCGGACGGAGCTTGCTCAAATCCAGGACGGCTTCCGCGGCCTAGTCCACACCCTCTCGACGCGGAAGATGGGACTTCCGATCTATGTAACCAGGTACGGTGAGTGCTTCTGCTACGATTCTGCGTCGCCGTTTGACCCTGGGGTGGACATGCACTGGCTGTCCACCTTTGGCTCGCCCGCGCCGATCGTGCAGCAAAGCGGTTTTGCCGGCTCTTTGGGCGACGCCACGTGCGCCGACGAGTACTGCCTGACGAAGTTCCGCGGCCTAGCCGATCGCGGGGGCGGCCTGCTGCGGCGGCTGTCAAGCACGTTCGAGAATGATGACGTTGAAATGGAACCACACGTCCGATGGGTCTGGTTCGTGTGGGATGCGCTGCCGGATCAGCACGTCCATCCAGTCGGCACAAACTCGCAAGAGTCGCTTATCGTCAACATCGCCGAGTCGTCTGATCTGGCCTGCGACTGGCTGTCTTCGAACGTCGACGACGCGGAACCGGCTGCCAACGATGCCCCAGCAGAGGCGAACGAGAGCGAAGCCGGCAGGGCGTGCAACGCGCCCACTGCCGAGCGGCCAGCGGTCGGGAGAACCAGGCTTCCACACCTCCGCCCCCACGACCGCCTAGCGTATCAGCTATCGCTGGTACACGGGATGTCACAGACCAGGGTCGCCGAGGAGTTGAACCGCGAGCACGGTACCAATTACTGCCAGGGGAATATCTCTCGCATGGTTAGCCGCGCGAAAGCTCATGCGGATGCGAGCGGCTTAACCGAACATCTGCCCACACGGGGCAAGGCTGCCGACTCGATCGACCCGGCCAAGATCGACCTTGGCAGCCGTACCGACGGTCTCTCCGAACGTCAGCGGGCCAGGTCCGACTAGCACAAATCGAACCCACCTGAATGTGCGCCCATGCGCGCTCTAAGTCCTTGATTGACATGGAAATGCGCTCATTATGCGCGCCTCTTCGCGCATATGCGCCGGTAAAGACGGGAACGACCCTGGTGTTTTTGTGCCGGATGCGAAGCGATGAATACTACAGAACTCGTAACGGCGACGGAGTTGGCGAAGTGGCTCCAGGTCACCCCGGAGACGGTCCGGCTGTGGTCGCGGCGAGGGCGAATCCCGCGCGTCGCGCTGTCCCGGAAGGTGATCCGCTACAACGTTGATGCGGTCATGCGGGCGCTCGCGCCGAACGCGGCGGATAAGGGGGGCCACGATGAAGCCTGAGGTCGGGCATGCTCCTCACGCCGAAGTCGGGGGTCCAGCACGCCTTGCCCTTCGTCCGAAGGACGCTGCGAAGGCCCTCGGGATCGGCGAGCGCCTACTCTGGTCGTTGACAAACCGGGGTGAGATTCCGCACGTGAAGATCGGTCGCGCGACGCTCTATCCGGTCGATCAGGTTCGCGCCTGGCTCGCCGAACAGGCGAAAGGGGGGCGGCAGTAAGTGAGCGAACGCCCCATCGAGATAGTTCTGCGGGCCTTGCGCGCCGCGACCGGGAAGGAACCGGTTCGTAGCGGCGCAGGCTGGATGGCACACTGCCCGGCCCATGATGACCGTAGGCCGAGCCTCTCCATCTCCGTCGGCGAGGACGGGCGCGCGGTCTTGTTCTGCCACGCCGGATGCGCCACGGAGGACATTTGCCGCCGGCTCGATCTTACATGGGCCGACCTGTCCGTCACGACAGCCGACCGCAACGGGAAGGCCGCGAAGCGGATCGTCGACACGTACGACTACCGGGACAAGGATGGCGAGCTACTCTATCAGGTGGTCAGGTTCCATCCGAAGGACTTCCGCCAGCGATGGCCGGATGGCCACGGCGGCTGGGTCTGGAATCTACGCGGCGTCGAGCGTGTCCTCTACCGTCTTCCCGAACTGCTGGCTGCGGACCCATCGGAACCCGTTTTCCTCGTGGAAGGCGAAAAGGACGCCGACGCGCTCGCTGCCCTCGGGCTCATTGCGACTACGAATCCCGGTGGCGCGGGCAAGTGGAAGGACTCCTACAACGCAGCCTTGAAGGGTCGACGCATTGTCATTCCGCCCGACAACGACGACACAGGGCGTGAGCATGTCGAGAAGACCGCCGCATCAGTTCACGGCATGGCCAAGAGCGTGCGCATCCTGACGCTTCCCGATCTGCCAAACAAGGGCGACGTATCCAACTGGATCGATGCCGGCGGAACCGCCGAGCGACTCCGGGAACTGGCCGCGGTTGCGACCGAGTGGCAACCCGACCCGGATGCCAAGAAGAAACAAGAGCGCGGCCCATCGCAAGCCACGCTCCTTGCCGAACTCGCCAAAGACGCCGAGCTCTTCCACGCGCCGGGTTCGGACGGCGAGGCGTACGCCACCATTCCAGTCAGGCGCCACGGCGAGACCCACCGCATCCGGAGCGCCGCGCTACACCGCTGGCTCTTGGCGGGGTTCTACCGGCAACACGAGAAGGCGCCGGCCGCTCAGGCGATGCAAGACGCGCTCGCGCTGCTCTCGGCGCAGGCGATGTTCGATGCCCCCGAGATAGAAGTTCACGTCCGCTGCGCCGAGCACGACGGCGACTACTGGCTCGATCTTGCGGATGATCAATGGCGTGCGGTTCGTATCACGCCACAAGGTTGGGAGGTCGTGGAACACCCACCCGTGAAGTTCACTCGCCGGCGCGGGATGCAAGCGCTGTCGGCGCCCGTGCGAGACGGAACCATCGAAGAGCTGCGTCCGTTCGTCAATGTCCCTGATGCCGATGACTGGGCGCTGGTCCTCTCCTGGCTGGCGGCTGCGCTGCGACCGGACGGGCCATATCCCGTGCTCGGCATCAACGGTGAGGCCGGCAGCGCCAAGAGTACGACCTCGCGTGTGCTCCGCGCCGTCGTCGATCCGAACGCAGCCCCGCTTCGATCCGAACCGCGCGATTCGCGCGATCTGCACATCGCAGCCTCGAACGCCTGGCTCGTGGCATTCGACAACCTCTCGGGCGTGCGGGCCGCGCTCTCCGACGACTTGTGTCGGCTCGCGACCGGGGGCGGCTTCGCGACCCGCGAGTTGTACAGCGATCGCGAAGAGTGCATCTTCGAGTCGATGCGGCCCATTCTCCTCAACGGCATCGAGGATGTGGCGGTGCGGGGCGACTTGGCCGACCGCGCCATCGTGCTGACCCTCCCCCCGATTCCGGATACCCAGCGGCAGACCGAGGCGGCTCTATTCCGGAGCTTCGAGCAAGCTCGCCCGCGAATACTAGGTGCGTTGCTCGATGCCGTGTCCGCAGCCATGCGGAACCTGCCGACCGTGTCCCTACCCACGCTGCCGAGGATGGCGGACTTCGCGATGTGGGCAACAGCCGCCGAGCCGGCTCTCGGACTCGCGCCTGGTGCGTTCATGCAAGCATACATCGGTAACGCCGCGACCCGTGTGGAGACGGTCATCGAGGCTTCGCCGATCGGTGCGCCGGTGCTCGGTTTGATGCGGGATCGTGGGGTATGGGAGGGCACCGCGGCCGAGCTGCTCGCGGAGCTGGAATCCGATCGCCACACGGATGAACGCACACGCAAGCGACGTGACTGGCCGGGCACGGCGAAGAGGATCGGCACGGCCATGCGCCGCCTTGCGCCCGTGCTCAGATCACGCGGCATAGAAGTCCGGTTTGAGCGTGAGGCCGGTGGATCGCGTAGCAGGCTCATACGAATAGAAAACGTCCGCGCACGACCGTCCCAACCGTCCCAATCGTCCCGGACCTCCTCTGATGGCGGTGAAAACGGGGATCACGCGGGACGGAACCGGGACGGTACGTCCACAAGTGCCAATCTCAATCGTCCCGCCAAAAGCCGCGATTCTGGGCAGATGGCGGTGTTTCGGGACGGTCGGGACGATAGGGACGGTCAGGAACAGGCGTATTCTCATTCGAGTACAGGGGAGGCGAGTCGCGAGCCATGACCACGGCACCTACCGAAACTGATCAGATTGATTGCCACCGAACGAAAATACCCTCGCGAGGGGCGGAATCATGCGCAATACTCTAAGTGATGGCAAGGTCGGTTCGGAAGATCACCCGGTGGCGCTTGCGCGGGCGAAAGGCAGGTAACTAATGGCACGGAAGCGGCAACGGTCACGGGGGCTTGGGACGCTGTTCAAACGCGGCGGCCGCGGGCCGTGGATCGCAAGCTGGTATGATCACGACGGCAAGCGGAAGGAGCGGTCCACCCGCACAACCGACAAGGCTGCGGCGGAGCGCATTCTGAACAAGTTCGTCGCTGATACGGCCTTGCGTCGTGATGGCGTGATCGACGCTGCGAAGGACCGCTTTGCGATCGAGGGCCGAAGGCCGCTGATCGATCACGTTGGCGATTACATCACACACTGCCGCCATACCGGCCACGCGCCTCGGCACGTGGATCAGAAGAAAAGCCACCTGAATCGGTTGCGGCAGGCGACGGGCGCGTCCCGGCTCGCCGACCTGACGGCTGACGCACTTGAGCGACATCTGCGGCTATTGCGGGATGATGGGTTGTCGGCACGTTCCGTGAACTTCGCACGACAAATCGCAGTGGCCTTCATGAGTTGGTGTGTCAAGACAGCGCGTAGCGAGTCCAACCCGCTCCGAGTCGTGCCAAAACTGGACGAAGCCGCCGACCGACGACGCATACGCCGGCCCCTCACCGAGGATGAACTCGCAGAGTTGTTGGCGGTGGCCAAGGAACGCGGACGAGAGGCTTGGTATCTCGCAGCCGCGCTTGCGGGTCTCCGGCGGGGTGACCTTCAGCGCCTAACATGGGCGGACGTCGACTTCGCCGAGGCAACGATCACGATCAACGGCGGCAAGGCGAAGCGACAGGACGTAATCCCGATGCACACTCAGCTTGCGGATGCCCTGCGCAGGAGGAAGGACGACTACCCGGCGCTGCCTACGGCGAACGTGTTCCCGGAGGCTGTGACGGCGCTGACTGTGAAGAAGGATCTTCTTCGGGCGGGGCTCGCAAAGTGCGTGCCGGTAACCGACGCCGAGGGCAACCCGGTCATGGTTGGGACGGGGACAAGAGAGCGACCCAAGGCTCGGATCGTGGCCGAGGACGCCGAGGGTCGGGTGATCGATCTTCACGCCTTGCGAACAACGCTGGGAACGAACTTGGCTCGTGCCGGCGTCGCCCCGCAGATCGCTCAGCGGATCATGCGCCACGCCGACTACCGGACGACGTTGCGTCATTACACCGTCCTGGGGTTGATCGATACGGCAAAGGCCGTCGATCAGTTGCCCGCGATCAAACCTGGCAAGCGGCTGGCCGCAACCGGGACTTGTGACTCGCGTGGCGGCGATTCTGCGGCGAAACACCCCCAGCTATATCCCCAGCAGTTGGGGTGCGAAACAGCGCGACAGCCTGCGACACTACGCGACGAACCGACGCCGGTGGGGCGGGCGGATGACGTGCGTAAGTCCTTGCCACGTGCGGGTCTAGACGCGATAATGCGACCCGGTGCGGCATGCCGTACGGAAGCTGCGGGCGTAGCTCAATTGGTAGAGCATCAGCCTTCCAAGCTGAATGTTGACGGTTCGAGTCCGTTCGCCCGCTGTTCATTTCACATCTAAGATCACGCCAGAACCGTACCCGTCGCAGCTTCTTCTTGCTAGTGCAGACTGATGCGGCAAGGTGCAAAACCCCGCCAGAGATGCCGCGAAGGGGGTTTCGGTTCCGAGAATGATGGGCCGGAACCGCCCGAAGGACTCGCGTCTGTTCGCGCACGTGCGTACGCGAGGCACTCGCGGACAAGGTGCTGAAAGTGCACGCAGATGCATCGCGAGGCATCAAGATGGGCCCAGTTTGGGTAAGCCGGTGGGTAAGCCATTTCCGTCGGTTCCGGTGGCCTGCTGGGGCGGAACATCCTTGGCTCCGTTAAGGGACGGCAAGGCCTCCAGTGCTGACGAGTCGTCCAGCAGCGATGGATCCGTGTACGTGCCGAGAGTGAGCCGGATATCGGAGTGCCGCATGTGGCGCTGTGCCGCACGCGGGGGGACGCCCGCCTTGGCTAAGTAGGTTGCCGTGGTGTGCCGGAAGCCATGCACGTCGAATGTCCGGCCGCGTTCGTCTACCTTGGCGATGCCTGCGGCCTTGAGGTCCTTGTCGAGTATCTGAACCAGGGCGATAGGCACGTTGAACACTCTCTCGCGCGGTCCCGGGGAACCTCTATCGTGCCACCAGGCCCGCAGCTTCGCGGCCAGATCTGTGCGGATCGGCAATGAGTCTTCCTGCTTGTTCTTGGCATTCTCAGCACGGACGGTAAGCCAGGCGGTGGGGCCATCCAGAGACAAGTCGCCCCAAGCCAAGGTCGCCAACTCGCCACGTCGCAGGCCTGTGTGCACAAGCACTTCATACATCAGAACCCGCTCTCTTCCGATACGCTTTAGCCGCCGCCGGACATCGGGACGTGACCTTTCCCCCTCAACCTGATCCAGGGTTTGGATTAGTATTCCGGCCTGGATCTTGGAGGAAAGGCGATGAACAGGAAGCGATTCAAGGCGGAAGAGATCGTGAACAAGCTCCGCGAGGCGGACGTGCTCCTATCGA
>JAJDDX010000488.1 GCA_029260055.1 Phycisphaerae bacterium | reverse complement strand
GAACGGCGTCGACATCTAAGGTTCAAAGGAACAAGGATCAAAGGAATGAGCATCCGCCGACCCTATCGGCTCACACCGGCGCTGGCACTTCCGATCGCCTCGTCCCTAGTCTTCGCGCTGAAGGCGGCGGGGCAGGAGCCGGTCAAATCCGTTCCACCGCAACCGGACACAGCGGCGGCGACCGAGGTCGAGCCGGTATCCAAGCCGTTCGATCTGTGGACGACCGATCGCGGTACCGGTGACTGGGGCGGTGTTCGCACCGACCTCGAGGACCTGGGCATCAAGTGGAAGGTCACCTTGATGAACCAGGTCATGGTCAATATGCACGGCGGCAAGGAGGTCCGCAACGGCCACGACACCGCCGGAAGCTACGAGGTCAATCTCTACTTGGACATGGAGAAGATCCTCGGCGTGCCCGATGCCGAGTTCTGGATTCGTGGCAAAGGCACCTGGGGCGGCGACGACAGCGACTTCGACAAGGAGAAGGTCGGCGCCTACTTCAAGACCAACCAGGATGCCAGCTCAGAAGAAGTGATCTTCATCGACAAGTGGCATTGGAAGCAGTACTTCCTCGACAAGAAGCTCGAGTTGCGGATCGGCCGACAGGAGCCCGTCAAAGACCTGTTCGACAAGAGCAACATCATGGGCCATGAGGACAAGCAGTTCCTCAACCGAGCCCTGGTAAGGAACGCCGTCATCCCATCCACCAAAGGGCTCGGCGTCTTTGCGAGCTACAAACTTCCGGCGAACCTCTACATCTCGGCGGCTGTGCTCGATGCCGACGCCAAGAGCCGCCAGACCAACTTCAACACGGCCTTCCACGGCCCGGATCACTTCCGCTTCTTCACGGAACTGGGGTGGAAGCCCAAGTTCGAGACGGCGAAGGGCAAGCTTCCCGGGCACTACCGGGTCGGCACCTTCTATGACCCGGCCCGCAAGAAGCAGCATTTCGACACGCTCGACGGCCTCCGCGCCGAACGCTATCAGAGCGGCGATTGGGGCATGTTCATGGGCTTCGACCAAATGGTCTGGAAGGAAAACGACAACCCCAAGGACAAGCAGGGTATTTCGATCGCCGGGCGGTACGGCTGTTCCAAAGGCGAGGTCAACAAGATCGAGCATTTCTGGTCGTTCGCGGCACAGTACGAGGGCCCGATCCCCACACGCGACTTAGATGTACTCGGCTTCGGCGTGGCGCAGGGGATCTTCGCCGGTGAATACCGGCGTGTGCATCCGAAAGCCGACCGGGAAACCGTCTACGAACTCTACTATGCCATTCGAGTGGCACCATGGTTGATCATAAGCCCCGACTTCCAGTTCGTCACGAACGCCGGCGGGGACAAGGACGACGACAACGTCATGGTGGCGGGTCTTCGTGTGAAGATGAGCCTTTAGGCATTTTGCTCAGGAGAAAACGGACTATGAACATCAGCAAGGGACGCATTCGCAAGGTCAAGATGGCTCTTCTGGCGGCTGTCAGCGGCGGCACCGTGCTGGCCTCGGCCTGCACCTGGACGGACGTCAAGCACAACGTCGTCGGCGGCACCAACTCGTTCATCAAGAGCTACACCGCGGACTTCTGGGAAGCCCTGATCCCCGCGGCATCGGACTTCTTCAACGGCGACGACGAGTAGTCGATCCGGTCCGCGGCCGGAACGTCTCCACACAGAGAGGGAATACACCATGCATCACAAGAGAGCATGCACGAAGGCAATCACGGGCGTGGCTCTGACGCTCGTGATGAGCGCATCGGCGATGGCTCAGTTGAGCGGCAAGGTCAAGCTGGACGGGTCCAGCACGGTCGCACCGATTACGATGGCGGCTGCGGAGCTGTTCCGCGCCCAGCAGCCTCGCATCCGCGTGACGGTCGGCATCTCCGGCACCGGCGGCGGTTTCAAGAAGTTCCTCGACCCGAACCCGGACCTCCGCACGGACATCAACGATGCCTCGCGTCCGATCAAGGGCGTAGAGATCGAGAAGGCGGGCAAGCTCGGCGTCGAGTTCATCGAGGTGCCGATTGCCATCGACGGTATTGCCGTCGTGCTGAACCCGGGCAACACGTTCTGCGACTCGCTGACGGTCGACGAACTCAAGAAGATCTGGGAGCCGCGAAGCGAAATCAACAACTGGAGCCAGGTGCGCAAGGGCTTCCCCGATGTGCCTCTGAAACTCTTCGGCCCCGGCACCGACAGCGGCACGTTCGACTACTTCACGAAGGCCATCGTCGGCAAGGAGAAGGCCTCGCGAAGCGACTACACCGCCAGCGAGAGCGACAACGTGCTCGTCCACGGTGTGGCGGGAGACACCGGCGCGCTCGGCTACTTCGGCTTCTCCTACTACGAGGCGAACAAGAACAAGCTGAAGGTCATCGGCATCGACCCGGGTACCGGTACGCCGGTCACCCCGAGTCTCGACGTGATCCGCGGCGGGACCTACAAGCCGTTGTCGCGTCCGCTGTTCCTGTATGTCAATCCGGAATCGTACAAGCGGGCGGAGGTCAAGGCCTTCGTGAAGTTCATCTTCGACAACGCCAAGTCGATCGTCGAGCACCCGCGCGTCAACTACGTGGCGCTGAGCGAGGAGTTCTACAACCTCAGCCGGCAGCGACTGGCAAGCCGTGTCACCGGGTCCGTCTTCGGCGAAGGTAAGTCATCGGGCGGCTCGCTGATCGATCTCTACCGCAGTAACTGATCGGTAATCAACGCATGCTCACGGTTGCTCAGCGAGTCAAAGAACGCGGCGTCCATGCGGCGCTGCTGGCATGCGCGCTCGTATCGATCCTGACCACGCTGGGGATCGTCTGGGTGCTGCTGACGGAGTCGCTGGCGTTCTTCCAGCAGGTATCGCCGTGGGATTTCTACCTCGGCACGCGATGGGCGCCGTTGCTCGAACCTCGAAGCTACGGCGTACTGCCGCTTGTCTGTGGCACGTTCCTGGTGGCCGGCAGCGCGCTGCTCGTGGCCATACCGGTAGGCCTGGCCACCGCGGTCTTCCTTAGCGAGTACGCGACGCCGCGTATGCGCGGTGCGGCCAAGCCCGTTCTCGAGGTGCTCGCCGGCGTACCGACCGTCGTCTACGGTTACTTCGCCCTGATGTTCATCACGCCGCACGTGTTGCGCCCGCTTTTGCCGGGCACCGGGGTCTTTAACGCCGCCAGCGCGGCCATCGTCGTCGGTGTGATGATCATCCCGACGATTGCATCGCTCTCGGACGACGCACTTCGGGCCGTGCCGCGGAGCTTGCGTGAAGGCGCCTACGCACTGTCTACGACGAAGTTCGAAGTGTCGGCCCGGGTCACCGTGCCGGCTGCCCTGTCGGGCATCGTCGCAGCCATACTGCTCGCCCTTGCCAGAGCGATCGGGGAAACGATGGCCGTCGCCCTTGCGGCGGGGATGACGCCGAACCTGACGGCCAATCCGCTGGCGAGCATCCAGACGATGACGAGCTATATCGTCCAGGTCAGCCTGGGCGACACGCCCGCCGGCACCATCGAGTATCAGACCATCTTCGCAGTCGGGCTCACGCTGTTTCTGATCACGCTCGCGACGAACCTCGTCGCCCAGCGTGTCATGCGGCGTTTCCGAGAGGTGTACGAATGAGCGGCGCCGGCGACTTTCAGCCGCAGCTCGCTCGTCGTCGCCGTATTGGCTTCATCTTCGCCGTCTGCTGCGCGCTCATGAGCGTCTTCGGCCTCGTCGTGCTTGCCGTCCTGCTGGTCGTCGTGGTGCAGGCGGGGTGGCCTTGGCTTACTAGCCATTTCCTGACGAACTTCCCGTCGGTGCTCTACCCGGAGACCGCCGGTATGAAGAGCGCCATCTTCGGCACACTATGGCTCGTGAGCATCACGACGCTCGTCTCCGTGCCGGTGGGCGTGGCGTCGGCCGTCTATCTGGAAGAGTACGCACCGGACAGCCGCCTGACGCGGATCATTCGCCTGAACATTGCCAACCTCGCCGGCGTGCCGTCGATCGTCTACGGCATCCTCGGACTGACCGTCTTCATTCGCTGGATGTCGCTGGGACGCAGCGTGCTGGCGGGGGCTTTCACCCTCAGCCTGCTCGTCCTCCCGGTGATCATCATCGCGTCTCGCGAGGCGCTGGCGGCCGTGCCCCAGACGATTCGACACGCGGCGTACGCGATGGGCGCCACACGATGGCAGACGATCCGCTCGCACGTGTTGCCGGCTGCACTGCCGGGGATGATGACCGGCGTGATCCTGGCATTATCGAGGGCGATCGGCGAGACCGCGCCGCTCATCATGATCGGTGCGCTTACTTATGTGGCGTTCGTGCCGGAGGGACCGCTCGACGACTTCACGGCGATGCCCATTCAGATCTACGACTGGTGCGACAGGCCTCAGGTCGAGTTCCACCACCTCGCAGCCGCGGGGATCATCGTGCTACTTATCATCCTGCTGTCGATGAATGCGGTCGCAGTCGGGATCAGAGCGTGGCATCAGAGGAAAAAGGTATGGTGAAGCTCATGACCCCGGAGGTTCGTCCAACCACCGCCAACTCAGCCGGAACGTTCACCGTCAGCGTGGCCCCGAAAGAGGGATCGGACGCGGCGCACCAAGTGGTTGCCTCGCCGGTAATCGAAGCACGCGACGTGACGATCTGCTACGGTGGCACGCTGGCGGTCAGGAGTGTGTCGCTGCGCATCCCCGAGCGCCAGGTCACCGCCATCATCGGACCATCCGGATGCGGCAAGAGCACGCTCCTGCGCGCCATCAACAGGATGAACGACTTCATCCCGTCGATGAGCATCACCGGCTCGCTGCTGTTCAACGGGACGGATGTGTACGGTGCAAAGACCGACCCGGTCGAGCTGCGCAGCCGCATCGGCATGGTTTTCCAGAAGCCCAATCCGTTCCCCAAGTCGATTTTCAGGAACGTCGCCTGGGGCGCGAAGATCAACGGCTATCGTGGGCACATCGAGGAGCTTGTCGAGAAGTCGTTGCGGCAGGCCGCTCTGTGGGGCGAGGTCAAGGACAAGCTGCACGACAGCGCCTATGCTCTGTCCGGTGGGCAGCAGCAACGCCTCTGCATCGCCAGGGCGATCGCGCTCTCCCCGGAAGTGTTGTTGATGGACGAGCCATGCTCGGCGCTCGATCCGATCGCGACCGCGAAGATCGAGGACCTCATCGATCAGCTCAAGAGCCGGTTCACCGTAGTGCTCGTGACGCACAACATGCAGCAGGCCGCTCGCGTGTCCGATCGGACGGCCTTCATGTACATGGGGGAGTTGATCGAGTACGACGCGACGGACCTGATCTTTACGAAGCCCAAGCAACAGCGTACACAGGACTACATCACCGGACGATTCGGATGATCTCATGACCGCCCACTTCGTACATCTACTCGACGAATTGAGACGTAAGTCGCTACGCATGGCGAGCCTGGTGGAGGACGTCCTACAGGAGGCATGCGAAGCGGTGTTTGACCATGATGACGCGCTCGCTCGACGCGTCGTGGCACGAGACGAGGACGTCGACAACGAGGAGGTCGAGGTCGAGACGGAGGTGATTCGTCTGCTCGCGCTCTATCAGCCGGTCGGCTCCGATCTTCGCCTGCTCTGCACCGTGCTGAAGGTCAACAACGACCTGGAACGAATCGCGGACTGCGCGGTCAACATCGCCGAGCGAGCGAGTCACCTCGACCACGAGTTCGCCAAGACGCAGGAGTCGGACATCCGAGGGCTGGCGACGGCCGTTCGACAGATCCTGCGGCAAGCCATCCAGGCGTACGCCACCGAGGATGAGGATCAGGCCAAGAGCGTGCTGGTCAAGGACGATGCCGTAGATGCCTTGTATGGCCAGTTCGTGCGAGCCGTCATTCCGCAGACCGTCGAGGCGCCCGAGAGCGTCGCCCAGTTCCTCGATGTGTTGTCCGTGGCCAAGAACCTGGAGCGCATTGCCGATCACGCTACTAACATTGCCGAGGACGTGGTCTTCCTAGCCAGCGGGAAGATCGTCCGCCACGTCGCCACAGAGGATATCGTACCAACTCGACCTCCAGCCGACGCGTAAGCAAGAGGGCTTTGCGCGCGGCCCGAGCAAGCCCCATGACCTGGCGGCGCCGATGCCGTTGCTTGGCGGCATGCGCGCGGTACGATTATCCGCAGATTCGATGTCATGGTTGTCCGGGACGCGGCAGCAGCGGCTCCCGTTCGAGTCGCCGACGATACCTACCCCGCCGCGGAGAGATATCATGCGCTTAGCACGTCCGTTCTTGCACGCTTTGATTTCGGCGGTGTCGCTGTCCTTCGCTGTCGGTTGCGAGCGGTCCGCGGCTCCGTCGGCAGGCAACGAACGCCAAGAGACCGCTGCCCCGGGCGACGAGGCCGCCACGGATGCTGGGGCGGACACTCCGGAGACCCCTGCCATGTTTACCGTGACCTCCCCGGCGTTCGAACAGGACGCCCGCATAGCCGTCCGCTACACTGGAGACGGCGACGACATCTCCCCGGAGTTGCAGTGGTCCAGCGCTCCACAAGGCACCGTCGAGTTCGCGTTGATCATGGACGATCCTGATGCGCCGACTACGGAACCGTGGGTCCACTGGGTGATCTACAAGATACCAGCCGCGGCTGTGTCGTTACTGGAGAGCGTTGCCAAGGTCGATTCGCCGGCAAGTCCAGCCGGGGCGCTCCAGGGCGAGAATTCGTTCGGGAACGTCGGCTATGGCGGGCCGGCTCCGCCGCAAGGCCACGGCGTGCATCACTATCACTTCAAGCTCTACGCGCTGGGCAGTGAGTTGTCCGTCGTCGCTGGGTTGACCAAGACACAGATACTCCAGGCCATGGAAGGGCACGTACTGGGGCAGGCCGAGATCATCGGAACGTACGAGCGCTGAATCACGTAGGGTCCGCTGTGCGGACCATGGTCGCGAGGTCGAGGCGCCAGGCATCCATGTTACGTTCGTCGATGATGGCGCGGGCCAGGTTCATCCAACACCCGGTCGGCCGGGTATCGAGGATGCCGCTGTCGGCTGTCGCGATGACGCCGGGGTAGACGCGGAGCATCTTGTCGGGGCTATCTACGAGTTCGATGTTCCATGTCAGGCGTGGTTCGCCCGATCGCTCGTCGAGCACCTCAGCCATCAGCGTCTTGAGCCGCCCGCTGTTGGAGACGGGGCGATCCAGGTACCAGTCCACCCGCTTAACTGGTAGCGAATCCACGAAGTCGATGATGAACTCGACCGCCGGCTGCGTCTCCTCGACCTTTCGATAGGTGCCATGCACGCCGGCCAGGTCTCGATAGCAGCCGTCGCGTCCGACAAGGACCAAGCCGCCGGACAGCGCGCTCTCGATCGTAATCAGCACGTTGTAGCCGTCGATGCCCAGTGGCGAGCCTCGGCAATCCTGGGGCGGCACGAGGTTTCGACCGCGGTGTGAAAGTGCTTGATCCGCACAGGCACAGCGCATCACCGCCATGCGCTGGCGGGCCGTCAGGGCGTGTCGGTCACCGACGAGCTTGAGCGCCGACTCCGTGGCGTACCCGTGTGTCAGAAGCCAGGCATACTCGGCGACGGCCGTCCGCAACGCCTCATGAAAAGACGGCGCGAACAGCCGATCGTCCTCGGGGTGCTTGCCGCGATGGTGTCGTTTGTCGGGCATCGATCCATCTCACTGGCGCGGTATGGCCGCGAGTGGCCATGATACACGCGAGCGGAGCATCGTGCCGCGCCGATTCGTCCGGCAAGTTGGCTTCTCCGCTCGTGCCGAGTAGGCTAGCCGGCGGCGCGGGCGGAACTGGAATCTCGGGCATTTCCAAGTAGGAGCCGGACCATGAGAGTAGCACTTTTGGCTTTGGCGGTAGTCGTTACGCTTGCCGGCTGCGGCATTTTTGGAGGTGGCGTGTGCACGGCCGTGTTTGTATCCGGGGTGAACGTCACGGTCGTCGACGACAACGGCGATCCGGTTGGAGGTGCGACGGCCACGCTGACTGAGGGCACCTACACCGAGCAGATGGACGAACTCGGAACCGGTTCATTCGCCGGCGCCGGTGAGCGGACCGGCACGTATACCCTCACCGTCGAGGCGGAGGGCTTCGAAACGGTGACGATCGAGAACATCGTAGTCTTAGATGGCGGCTGCCACGTCGTGGCCGTGTCGCGCGAGGTGACGCTCGTCGCTAGTTGATTCGGCCGAGCCGCAGCGTTCACAGCACACCGCAGCCGCTCATGGGCAATGCTCTCGAGCGGCGCGAGACTGTCGGCGCCTCTATCCGATATTCAGGTCTTCAACGAAACGTGAATCGCGCTTGACACTGTCCGCAGGGACGCCCGCCGTGTCGGCGATCAGTTCTCCCACGGTGTGCCACACGGCGTCCGGATCAGCCTCGGCATCTGCGGGCATGTTGTCGACGATGGTGCGGACGAAACCGCGTACGGTGCTGCACGAGTCCGGCACTCGCGCTTGCGCGTTGGCCAACGGGATCAGCGGAAGAAACGCGAGCAATACGAGAAAAGGAAGTGCACATCCGGCTGCGAAGTCCAACATAAAGCCGACAAGAGCGCTAGCCGCCGCACATATCAGACTGGCCGCAAACGCCGGCCCGACCCATTTCGGATATCGCAATCCGGGCAGATTGAACTCCAGCTTCTGTTGTAGCTGCCCCCAGGCCCGATGGGGTGCCCGGTCTCCAAACAACTCGGAAACCGGAGTATCCAATCGAACGAGTGCTCGATCGACATCGAACGCGCTGAACAACGCCGTTCGCAGCCCGTAGAAGACGACTGCGGAGCGGCACGTTCCATCCTTAAGTCGCTGAACGCGGCCAAGGACATAAACGTAGAGGTCTCCCGCGGTGCGAATCTGCTTCGCGGGGCCGTCGGGGATGCTGATCCCGAACCGGTCCTCGACCTCCATGACTAGCTCGACCGCGTCAAGTCCCATGGTGACCAGCCTACCTCATCGCATTAGTCAGGGGAATCGTGAGGCAACCTAACGCGTCGCACGTGTGTCGCCGCGTGGCGGTGGATCACGTGGGTGAGCCGCGCGCCGTGACGTACCCGAATGCCACGACCAGCGCCGCCAGCAGGGCGACCGTCAGCAGGACGCCCACGCACCAGATCGCCAGCACCGGGCGACCGGGCGTCTTTCCGATGAACAGTGTCCACTTCGCCTCTTCCGCCTTCGCGGCCTGCGATCCCCGTGTGCCGCGCACGTTCAGCGTGCCGCGTGGTTGCCCGCCACGTGCGAAATGGCCGATCGCCATCCCGCCGTCGGCGACATAGGCGATAGCGAGCCCTCCCTGGCTGATTCCGCCGACGGCCAATCCGCCGGCGCTGAGGCCGCCGCAAGCCACGCCGCCCATCGCGGCGAGCATTCCGATCGCGCATCCGGCGAAGGCGGCGACGCCGATGGCTACCCCGCCGATCGCGACGATGCCGCGGGCGATCCCGCCGATCGCCACGACACCGGTGGCGACATCGCCGATCGCGATGATCCCCTTGGCATGTCCGTAACGCTCGGTTCCCGAAGGACCCGTGGCGATGCACACGAATGGCAGGCCGAAGACCGTCACCGCTGACTTGTGGCGTTTGCCGAAGGCCGGTGCGTGCGAGCGGCGGGTGAGGACCTCGACGATTGGCCGCCCGCACTCCGGGCACTTGGACGACTCGACAAGCCCGGTGAGTTGGTAGCCGCAGTTGGAGCAGAAGGGCTGATCATCGACCTGCATGACGCAAGTCTACTTACCGGACCATCGCGCCTCAACAGCCCTCGAGCCGGAGGCACGGTATGTCCGGGTCGCCGGAGTGAGGCCGGGTACCAGCCAGGCCAGCGCTATGCCGTGTTCGGAGCCGCGTGGCGCAAGCTGGCGGTCATGTCACCGGGCTGGCGCCCGGTGCTCTGATTGCTTGCACGCACGGAAACGGACCCCGATACACTTGCGGACGCGATCCCAGCGCCGTCATTCTAGCCGACTTCGCGCTTCTGGAATGCCGCGATGGCGATGCACAGCACGCCGGTGATCAGGAGGGCTGCGTAGGACGTCACGTACCCGATGTACTCGAGCGTGACGGTCGTGTCCTCCGATTCGGCGTAGAGCCCGTCAATCACCCAGAAGGGGCCGATATTCGGAACGACGCCGTAGGCCAGTTGCGCCATGGTCGAGGCGTCGGCATGACGGCCGAACGCGTAGTCGGCCGTCAGCCCCAGTCCGAGGAAGCCCAGGCAGATCATGAGCGTAATCAACTGGCCAAACCGGGTGGACGCCGCCAAGGCGACCGCAGCCGTCAGGAGGACCACCAGGAGGACCAGGAAAGCAGCTATCAGTACTTGCCCGCCGACGAGGTTGCTGCCAAACGGGATGGGCTCCCAGAGCTCGTCGAACATGCCGACCAGCAGCACCGCGAGCGTGAGCAGCGGAGTGACGAAAGCGACCAGCGTGGTCGAGAAGTGCTTGTCATAAAAGTAGTTACAGAAGGCCGCGGCGAACAGCGATGCGCCCAGGGCACCGAATCCGAAGGTCAGGACCGGTTCGTCCCATGGGTCAGAACTGTTCTGCATTACGTCGTGGCGGACCGCCAGGATGAAAACTAGGCAGCTTAGGTAGAACGCGAGGAACAGGGCACCCGCAAGCCCCGAGTACTTACCCAAAATGAACAGCGGGCGGTTCACCGGCTTCGAGATGACGGTCAGGACGGTCTTGTTTTCGATCTCGCGGCTCACGACCCCGGCCGCACTGAAAGCGGCCAAGAACAAACCGCTCAACAGCAGCGTAGAGAGTCCCAGGTCCAGGGCCAGCTTGTCGTCGTCGTCCAGGGTGAACGCGGCAAGTGACACGTTGAGGACCAGCATGGCCGCGGTAACGGCCAATATGACGCCGTAAATGGGCTGACGGATCGTCTCGACGAACGTATTAAGAGCTATCGTGTAGTAGCGTTGCCACATGGCTTTGGATCGACAGTTTAATCCGGCGGTTCAACGCGTGACTCCCGGGGGCGTGCCCTTCGGGGCGTGCCGGCTTTCGCCTCAGAGTCGCTTGTTGGCACACAATTTCGATTATTGTAAGCTCCCGACCTGTGTCGACAACCTACGCGGCATTTTCAGCCGCCGCCAACGTTGGATACGCTGACTTCTTGCACCCGGTTCGCCCCGTGAAGCGAACCGAGCGGATTTGTTACCGATGACTGAAGCTTCCTCGCCGAGTGACCGACGCGCACAGCACGTCGCCGCGTTCGGATTCACACTGCAACTCGTCCTCTGTGGCGGCCTGGTGGGCCTGGCCTACTGGTCCGCGTCGGACGCCATCGCGGCTGTGGCACGCCTGATGGTCGTTGGCCTGCCGATCTGGGCCATCCTTTTCCTCGTCTTCAAGCAAATGCGTCGGGTTGCGACCGAGGCGCTCGAGACGGCGGAACTGCGGCGGGCTCAGGAGGCGGCTCCGGGCGAAGGCCTGTTCGAACTCGACGACGAAGCGCTCCTTCTCGAACAGAACCGTCTGCGCTGGATGGTCAATTGGCTTCTACCGTCGGTGACCGTCGCTGCTTCGGTCTATCTTCTGGCCGGCCACTTTCTCGGTTGGGGATGGGCCTTCGACTCGGCATTCACGAAAAACGGAATCTCCCGGACGGAAGATCCGACGTTGATGATGTGGTTTGTGGTCGCCGCGGGGTTCGGCTCGTTCCTCACCGCGCGGTACGCGATCGCGCTGGCGAAACTTCCGCAGTGGCGCGTCATGCGTGCCGGTGCGACCTCCATGGCGGGTAACTCGATCATGTGCCTCGGCCTCGCGGTCGCGCTGATGGCCGCCGGAACGATCGAGTGGGCCGAGCCGCTGTTTGCCTACCTCGTAAGAGCGATTCTTTTCGTGTTGGGGATCGAGTTCGCGATGAACTTCATCCTCGACCTGTACCGCCCGAGGGTGCCGGGCGAGATCCCGCGACCCTCGTTCGACAGCAGGCTCCTCGGATTGATCACTGAACCGGGCGGCATCGCAAAGTCCATCGCCGACGCCGTCAACTACCAGTTCGGGTTCGAAGTCAGCACGACCTGGTTCTACAAGCTCCTCCAACGCTGGCTGCTGCCGATCATCGCCGTGGCGATGGTGGCCATACTCCTGCTGACGAGTGTCGTGATCGTCGACGCCGATGAGCAGGTGGTCATCGAACGCTTCGGGAAACGGCTTCAGGAGAAGGGCGAAGCACTGGAACCGGGGCTTTGCCTCAAATGGCCGTTCCCGATCGATATTGTACGGCGCGCGCCCGTCCGGCGTGTGGACGAGCTGGTGATCGGTGAGGCGTCGGCTGAGGATGAGCACCCGGACAAGGCGATCCTCTGGACCGAGCAACACGAATACGTCCCTGAGTTGATGTTGCTCGTGGCGTCGTCGAAAGGGCGAGACATCGATGCTGCGAGGGGGGACGCGCCCGGTGCCGGCGGGGGATCGGAAGCGTCGCCGGTTAGTTTGCTCATGGTGTCCGTCCCGATCGCGTACCGAATCAAGGACGTTCACGCCTACCTGTACAACTACGACGAGCCGGTCAAACTGCTGGAGGCTGTCGCGTACCAGCATTTGTCGGATTTCGCCGCTAGTGTCGAAATCCACGCGTTGATGGGTCCGCAGCGGCAGGCGTTCAACGGTGAACTGCGACAACTGATCCAGCGTCGTCTCGATGAACTCGATGTCGGAATAGAGATCGTGTTCGCCGGAGTGCGGGGCGCGCACCCGCCGGCCAAGGACAAGGTGGCGGAGGCCTTCCAGAGCGTCATCCGCGCGGAGACGGCCAAGGGGACGATGATCAACGCGGCGCAGAGCGAGGCCCGGCGGATTCTCATTCGTTCGGCGGGTACCGAGACCCGTGCCGGAGCGCTCGACGAAGCGATCGTGGAGCGCAACGTACTTCGGGATGATCCGCAGGCCGATCCCGCGGCGCTGGCGGCGGCCGAGCAAGCCGTCGAGGACCTCCTGATGGGGAATCCCGAACGGGGGATTCCTTCGCTAAGTGGCGAGGCGGCGGCTGTCCTTGCCGACGCGAGGGCGGCGGCGAGCCGGAGCATCAGCAATGCCATGACCAAGGTCCGCACGTTCGGGACCGAAGTGGCGGCCTACGAGGCGGCGCCGGATCTCTTCAAACGCCGCAAACAACTGGAAGTCTACGAGAACCTCGGCTACGTCCGCAGGTATCTCATCGCGGGCGATCCGAAAAACGTCATCGTGGAATATGAAACCCGCCAGGAAGGTGCCCTCGACAAGGTCCTGGCGGAAGGGCTCGAGAAAGAAAAGGGCAAGTAAGAAGTAGCGCGTGGGGCAGCGGCGCTATTGGGAGTAGGCTCGGAATGAAGAATATCGGCACCATCGCGGCGGCTGTGTTCCTTGGACTCGTGCTCTTGCTGTACATGTGCACGTTTCAGGTGAGGTTCACGGAAGTCGCCATCGTCAAAACGTTTGGCAAGCCCGCGTCCGAGGCTATCGCGGAACCCGGCTTGAGGTTCAAGTGGCCTCCGCCGATCCAAACGGTCACGACGTACGACAAGCGGATACGAATCCTCGAAGATCGCACTGAAGAGACTCGTACGGTTGATCACAAGAACCTCGTGGTCACGACCTTTACGCTCTGGCGCATCGGCGACAAACCCGGCGATGCCGTGAACTTCCTCACCAACTTCCCGAGCGGCGAGGAGGACGGCGAGAAGCAATTGCGCACCACCGTCGTCACCCAGAAGCACGCGATCATCGGCAAGCACGCCTTTCCCGAGTTCGTGTCTCTCGATCCCATGAAGCGCAAGCTCCGCAGTATCGAGGACGAAATCGGCGGGGCCGTCGCTACGGAGGTGCGCGAGCGCTACGGTATCGAAATCCTGGGCTTCGGCATAAAGAAGCTCGGGCTTCCGCAGAGCGTGACGACGGACATCTTCGCCAAGATGAAGACTAAGGAAGAGGGCGCCGCCGCCGGGTATGCCGCCGAAGGCGAAGCCCAGGCGCAGGACATTCTCGCCGAGGCCAAGGCGACCGAAGCCCGCATCATGGCTGCGGCACGCGACAAGGTCGCCAAGATCGAGAATGAAGCGGAGAAGGTCGTCTCCAGCATGTACAAGGAATTCGACGAACATCCGGAGTTGCGGATCTTCCTCGATAAGTTGCGGGCGTTGGAAGTCGCATTGTCCAACCGGGCGACCCTCATTCTCGATTCGAACGCTGCGCCTTGGGATATCGTGACACCCGAGGGACGCTCGGCGGTTCGGCCCGACGCGGCAGTGGAGTAAGACGGTATGCACCAGCACCACGACCATCACGCCCACCGCGATTTGGATCGCGTCGAGGAGCCGCTCGATGCCGCGAATCAGTCGCTGTCCGACGCGCTGAGATCGAGTTTCGGCATCCTCAAGGGGATCATGTTGATCCTCGTCATCCTCTACTTCTTCTCGAACGTGGGGGGGATAGGCAGTCACGAAGAAGCACTGGTGCTCCGACTTGGGGCGCTCAAATCCGACGTCCACGATGCCGGACTCATCTGGGCGTTTCCGTTTCCGGTGGACGAGATCGTCCGGCTGCCGACCAAGAAGAGCAACGAGCTGACCGTCGCCAGCCACACCTTCTATCGGCGGGAAAACGAAGTCGGCAAGGCGCTCTCGTTCATCAGTCGCGGATCGCACTCGGGCCTCAATCCATCGCTGGACGGCGCGCTGCTCACGGCTGACACGGGCCTCGTTCACGTCGAATGGAAGGTGACCTACAAGTTCAACGACGTCCGTGCCTATGTCAGCGGATTGGCCGAGCGCCATGTCGACTCGACCGGCGAGCCGATCGACCCGGACGACCGCGCGTTGGCGCCGGCCGAAACGCTCATCCGTGTGTTGATCGAGAAGACGGGCATCGAGGTCGCCAGCGAACTCACGGCGGAGGAGGTCATACGTACGGAAGTCGACCAAGTGCGCGAGGAAATGACGGGACGCATCAACCAGCGTTTGCGGACGCTCGGCACCGGCATCGTGGTCGAGACCGTGGAGATGCACGAGCCCACCACGCCGCTTCAAGTTCGTGAGGCATTCGACCGGGCTCAACAGGCGGAGAACGCGAAGCAGAAGAAGATCCGCGAGGCCGAGCAGCAGAGGACGAAGATCCTGAACGAGGCGGCCGGTGCCAGTTACGACGCTTTGGTCGAGGCGCTCGACGAAGCCGAGCGAAACGACGTCCCGGAGACCCGAGCGAAGCTTCAACGCGTCTTGGAAGGCGCCGAGGGCAGAGCCGGCGAGATGATCAAGACCGCCGGGGCGTACTCGTCGATCGTCGTCGGACGCATGGAAAGCGACGTGGCGCAATACAGGACCCTGCTCCCGGAGTACCGCCGAAGCCCGGCCGTGCTGATCGAACGCTTGTGGGAGCAGACGCGGGAACGCATCTTCTCCAACCCGCGGGTGACCAAGATGTATCGGCCTCAGGGCATCAAGGAATTCCGAATCAAGATACCGCTTGACCCGGAGCAACGTCGCGTCGACGAGGTGCATCGTGCCCGGCAGCAGAAGTTCGACGCGAAGAAGCTCCGGCCCGAGACCTGGCACGCCGTGGGGCCTGAGTACGACTAGCTGACCGGCGGGCCGAGTGAGCCACGCTAGGGAAAACGGGACCCGTCCGGAGAACGGTTTGATGGCGGAGCGACGACTCGCGGTAGTGCAGACGGCAGGTCTGTGCAAGACGTTCAGGGACTTCTGGCGCCGTCCGCGCGTCGAGGCGGTCAAGGACCTGAACCTCGAGATCAAGCCGGGGGAAGTATTCGGCTTGCTCGGCCCCAACGGGTCGGGCAAGACGACGACCATCAAGATGCTTCTGGGCCTGCTCTACCCGAGCAAGGGGCGAATCTCCCTGTTCGGTAAGGCCCCGACCGATGTCTCCGTGAAAGCCAAGATCGGTTTCCTTCCGGAAGAGTCCTACCTCTACCGCTTTCTCGTCGCGCGCGAGACGCTCGACTACTACGGGCGCCTCTTTCGCCTTCCAAAGCGGGTTCGCGAGGAACGCACCGAGCGACTCTTGGACATGGTCGGCCTGCGGCACGAGGCTCGGCGCCCGATCGGCGAGTACAGCAAGGGTATGGCCAGGCGGATCGGGCTTGCGCAGGCCCTGATCAACGATCCCGAGTTCCTGATTCTCGACGAGCCGACTTCCGGTCTCGACCCGATCGGCGCGCGGCAAATCAAGGATGTCATTCGCGACCTGGGACGCAAGGGCAAGACGATCCTCCTGTCGAGCCATATGCTCGCGGACGTAGAAGATGTCTGCGACCGGGTCGTCATTCTCTACGGCGGACAGCAGATGGCCGCCGGCGACATCGGCGACCTGCTCGCCCAACGCAACCGCACACAGTTGACGCTGCCGGCGGTGAGCGAGGCGACAATCGACAAGATCCGCGATGTACTGGCGAGCGCGGAGCAGAAAGAGATTCTCGACGTGACACATCCGCGTCAGCGACTCGAAAGCTTCTTCTTGAAGATCGTCGAGGACGCGCAGAAGAGCAACATTCGGACATCGGGCGTACGCGAGGCGGGAGCCGTTCCCGAATTCCTGAAGAAGGCGACCGAAACGACGACGCAGGAGATCGTGGGGTCGCTGGTCGAGGCGGCTTCGCTCGAACCCAAGCCGTTGCCGATGACCGAGCCGATCCCGCTGTCCGCCAAGCCGGACACCGAGCCGTCGCGTGAGGTCATCGCGGAACTTCTGGGCAAGGCCGAACCGAAGGACCACGAGGACACCGGGGGCATGGGCTCGCCGGCGGAGTTGAAGCCGCCGCCCAAGCCGGACGCCGACCACTCACGGCCGCCCACCGTGGCCGACGACGCGGTCATAGACTCTCTCATCGAGCGCGCCGACGATGAGTCCGCCGGTCACAGTGACACTCCGAGTGAGGGCTCGCCGTGAAGACCACGTGGGCCGTCGCGCGACAAATGATCGCCGAAGGCATCCGCATGAAGATCGCTCTGGTCTTCCTGCTGCTGGTCTGCATGATCGTGTTGGGCCTCCCGTTTTCGGTGCGCGGAGACGGGTCGCTGACCGGGGCGGTCCAGAGCTTCATGTCGTATGGCCTTAGCGCCACGAGTGTGCTGCTCGGCATGCTCACGATTTTCTTGTCCCGATCGTTGTCGGATGAACTGGTCAACCGGCAGATCTTCCTCGTGATGACCAAGCCCGTGGCGCGGTGGCAATACGTGCTCGGGAAGTGGCTTGGCATCACCGTGCTCAACGCGGCGTTTCTCGGTTTCGCGGGCCTCGCCATCTTCGGCATGGTCCATTACATCAAGTACACCCACCCGCCCATCGACGATCGGTTCGACGAGGCCGAATTGACCAATGAAGTCCTTGTAGCGCGGCACACCCTTCAGGTATCGATGCCGGACTTCAACGTCCCGGCCAAGCAGGAGTTTGACCGCAACATCGAAGAGGGGTTCTACGACAACCTGCCGGAATTCAACGCCGGGAAGGAACTGGCTCGCCTCGAGACGAAGAACGAGATGCGGTGGCGCGTGGTCGAACCGCTCGGTGTTCGGGTGTTCAACTTCGAAAACGTCCTGTGTGATCGGTCGCCGACAAGCACCATTCAGATTCGGTACAAGACGGACGTCAGCTCCTATCCCCCCGACGAACTCTTCCGCGCCTGGTGGTCGTTCGGCGACCCCATGAAGGGCGCCAAACAGTATGACCAGCGGACGAGGCACGTGATCGACAGGTTTCACACGATCCGCGTGCCCGCCGACGCCGTGGCGGAGGACAACACGTTACGTGCCGTGTTCTACAACCAGAACCCGTACCCCGGCGAACCGCTCTATCGCAGCGTGATCCAGTTCCGTCGTGCTGACGGGCTGGAGCTTCTGTTCAACGTGGGCTCGTTCGGCTGGAACCTCGTTCGACTCCTGATCCTGTCGATGTGCAAGCTGATGTTCCTGGCGGCGGTCGCTCTCTTGATGACGACGGTCTTCTCCTTCCCCGTCGCCTGCCTGGTGTCGTTCTGGGTCTACCTCATCGCCGCGGCACGCTCGTTCATCAGCCAGTCGCTGGAGTTCGCCGACAACTCGAACGTGGGCATGTTCGAGTCGGTCAAGGAATTCTTCATCGCTTCGTTTTCGCTCGTCTTCGAGGCCCTCAAGTGGATCATCCCCGACTTTACCTACTACGATGCCGTCGAGGACTTCGTCAGCGGACGCAACATCAGCCTGATGTGGGTGCTTCAGGGGATTGGCGAGTTGGCCGTGCTCAAGACCCTCATCATACTGGGTGTGGCGATGCTGCTTTTCCACCGGCGCGAAGTGGCGGAGGTCTCGGTGTAGGCAGCTTAAGCCCGGGACGACTGTAAGACGCAATGACACAGGCACTGCAAAGTAAACTTCCCGAGCATCTGATTGCCAGGCGGGCCGCACAGCGGCGCGAGTGGGGCGTGCAGGTGACCTGCGGGATCATCGCGCTGCTGAGTTTCGTCGGAGCCGGTGTCCTGATCGGGCCGGTGAACCAGATCCGCAAGGACCGGCAGTTGCTCGTGGACCCGGACTCGCTCGGCACGCTCCCTCCGGATATCGCGCTGCTCGGGAAACTCGGCACGTTCCGGGCGCTCGCGATCGACTGGGCGTCGATCCGGGCGGAACGCCTCAAGGAGGAGGGGAAGACCTACGAGGCGCATCAGCTCCACCTGACCATCTGCAGGCTCGCGCCGCGCTTCGCTAACGTTTGGCAGAATGCCGCCTGGAACATGGCCTACAACATCTCGGTCATGCAGTACTCGCCCGAGGAGCGTTGGCAGTGGGTGCAAAACGGTATCAAGATCCTGCGCGACGAGGGGATCCAATACAATCCGCGAGCCGTTACGCTCTATAAGGAACTCGCGTGGATTCTCTGGCACAAGATCGGCGACTACCTCGACGACGAGCATCTCAACTACAAGAAGGCTTTCGGCGTCGAAATGGAACGCGTGTTCGGCCCGCCACCCGTCGGCGTCAGCGACAAGGAGTACTTCGACTGGTTCCGTCAGATCGTCGACGCCCCGCGCAACCTGGATGACTTCCTCGACAGTGATGCAGACGTTGCGCAGTACTGGTCCAGGCTGGACGGCGTCGACCTGGACACGGCCGACGAAATCCTCGACTTCGTGGCTCGTCACCTCCGCCCCGAGCAGCGAATCGAATCGCTGATCGAGGACTCCACTGAGCCGGATTCGCTGGACGTGCGGAGGCTCGAGGTTGTTTCCGACACCGGATCAGCCGTCACGCGTGATCGGCTGCTTGCGGCATTGCGATCGAAGGTCCTGCGCGAGCGATACAAGATGGACCTCGACTGGATGCTCGACCTCATGGAGAAGCAGTACGGTCCGCTCGACTGGCGAAACGCGTTTTCGCACGCGCTCTACTGGTCGAGTTGGGGAGACAAGCAAGCGCGGGGGCATGCGGCGTCTAACGAGAATGATGCGATGAACACGGCGAGGTTCGTCTTCTTCTCGCTCCAAAGCATGATCAGCCGCGGGAAGATCGTCCTGTGGCCCAACTTCGATGAGCCGCTCGAAAGCTATATCGCGATGACGCCCGACACGCGGTTCATTCCCTATCTCCGCGACACCTACCTGAGGCTGGGCAAGGACCAGTTTGGTGATCGTCCGGATTTCAGAGAAGGCACGCCCGGTCCGAACTTCATGACCGGCTTCATCACCAACATGCACGCGTGGATCGAGCTGCTGTACCTCGAGGGCGGCGAACGAAACGTCGAGAAGGCGGAGAACTTCTACGCCTGGCTTCGGGATAACAACCCGCATCCCGACGGTTCCACCCAGCAGCGATACCTCGGCACCGTCGAGCAATTCGTCATCGGCAGTACGCCCGATCAGTTGTTTACCTACAAGGTATCCGCGGGCATCATCCGGTCGTTCCTTCAGCGGGCACTCAAACAACTCAGCATCGGGCAGAGAGATGCGGCCGAGCGCTCGCTTCAGCGTGCCAAGACGTGCCGCGAGACATGGATGGCTGATACGCGCGTCGACTTCAACGACCGGCGTAAGATGCAGGAGTTTCCGATCCTCTTTCGCGATCAGGTCGAGCTCTACCTTCAGTCTCCCGAAATCGCGCCGTTGTTCAAGGTGACGCTCTGGAAGGCGCTTCCCGATAGGCAGCAACAGGACGTCTACGATCGCCTCCACCCCTACTTCGTTCGACTCTGTAGTCAGCAGAAGCCGCCTTGGTCAGCCGCTCGGGCGTTCAAGGAGCCGCCGGGCATGGAGCAAGCGCGGCAGCGCAACGTCGAGTACATAGGGGAGCGGCGGGAAGAGCGCGAGGGCGGTTCAAAGCACAAGAAGTGATCCGAGCGTGTTTGGCGGACGCTGAAGTGCCGACTGTGCTCTACTTGCGTCGCAGGGCGGTGCGAATCAGGATCGCGAGGCGCTGGCACACGAAGTCGCGGAAGACATCACTGTCGAGGGTGCGCAGACGCATCATCGGTCCGCTGGCGAGTTCGCCGGCCACGTCCGGGGAATAGCGCGTTTCCTGGAAAGCCACGGCATCGCTGGTGACCGTGCCGTGAAGCTCGCTTTTGAAGGCGCCCAACTCGAACTTGAAGCTGATCTCACGTCCGCCTTGAAGCAGGTTGGACGCATCCATCTCCATGTTGATGCCTTTGGCTGCGTACTTTTCGGTGAGTGCGACGAAGATCGGGATGAACTCGGTGACCACGTTGCCCCGCAGAATCTCGACTCGATCCGGCGGCGGCGGTGTCTCTTTCGGCTCGGCCGACTGCTTGTCGAGCTGAGTAAGAAGGGCATCGACGTCGCCTTCAGGGTTCTGCGCGGCGGATGGACTGGGCTTCGTTTGACGAACGAGCTTACTGTATTGGCTGTTTGGCTGACTGGTATTCAACGCCGTTTCCTCCGCGCGCATACGGGCGTATCGCCCGTGGCTGTGTCGGGGCTTCTTGATGCTCGTATCCCGCTTCTTTAGTCGGTCCCTATCACGCCATGCTTGAGCACGCATGACGCTTTGTGCCAGTCTGTTCGATCCCCGCGAGGGCCGACTCCGGTGCCTGCGTCCGCCTCAAAGCCGAGTCCGATAGGATCTTGCGTAAGAGCGTTCTAACGCAAATTGACACCGGATGGCGCGAGCCGTACGATCGATTGTGAACGACCGGTACAAACCGCCGCGCGTTCACACATCGGGCACGCCGCTAAGTGCGGCGGAGCAACCGAGATCGATAGAATGGCGCGCTGAGGCGCGATGACGAACGATGGGGCGATTACCGTGCCCACGCTGCATGTACTTCAGGGGCCCGATAAGGGGCGGACCTACGAAACGCCGAACGAGCCGGCGCTGATCGGACGTCACTCCGACCAGATCCAGCTATCGGATGACGGTGCGTCCCGGCATCATGCCGAGATCAGGCCCGATAACGGCGACTGGATTCTCGAAGACCTCAACAGCTCGAACGGGACTTTCCTCAACGGCCAGCGCATCGTCGGGCCCACGCCCCTGAACCACGGTGATCAGATCAAACTCGGCACCACCCTCATGGTCTTCAGCGGCGAAGGCGAAGGTGGCACGGCGAGCGGTGGGAAAGCGGTCCCCGATCTCGTCGACCTCGAGATGGGCCCCGCAGCCGGCGGTTCGTCGATCCTCTCCGCGGTCAACGGCTCCGAAGAAAGCGTGATCCTTCAGTCGCCCGAGACGGCGGACGCCGTGGCCGCCTGGAACGTCGTCTACAAGGTCGCCGAGATGATCGGCTCGGTCGAAGCGGTCGATCCCTTCCTCGAGCGCGTCGCCGACATCCTGTTCGAGCATCTCATCGTGGATCATCTGGTCTTGCTGATGTGTGCGGCCGACGGCGAAACGCTCGAACCGAAGCTCGTTCGCTTTCGGCCTTCGGAGCGTAAGGGACGTCCCAAGATCGTCACCTCGCATACCATCATCAAGCATGTGATGGAGACGCGTGAAGGCGTTTTGTGCGCCAACGCGATGAACGACGCTCGTTTTAGCAGCGAAGACTCGCAGGACAGCATCCATGTGCTCGGTCTGAGGAGCGTTATCTGTGTGCCCGTCGTGGCCCACGACGAGGTGCTCGGCGTCTTCCACCTGGACTGCTCGATGTCGCACCACACTTACACACAGGAGCAGCTGCGATTAGCCGTGGCCATCGGCCGACTGGCGGGTCTCGCGATCGAAAACACCAGACTCCAGGAAGCGCGGATGCGCACGGCGCGGCTCGCCGCCGCCGGCGAGACCGTCGCCTTCCTGTCGCACCATATTAGAAACATGCTCCAAGGCATGCAGGGTGGTGCGGAAGTCGTGGAGCTCGGGCTGAAGAAGAAGAGCCTCGACTCGGCTGCGTCCGGGTGGACCCTGGTCAGGAGCAACCTCGACCGCATTTTCCACCTGACGCTCAACATGCTTACCTTCAGCAAGGACCGTCAACCGCGAGTCCAAACCGCGCAGCTCAACCACATCGTCGAAGAGGTCATTTCGCTGGCGCAGGGCCGCGCGGATGAGAAGGGCGTGATGATCCTCGCCGAACTCGGTGACATTCCGGCGACTCCGCTCGATCCCGAAGGCGTTCATCAGGTCGTCCATAACGTCGTGCTCAACGCGATCGACGCATCTCCGGCCGACGGCGGGCGAGTCAACGTACGGACCCGGTACGACACGCAGAAGTGCCAGGTGAGCTTCTCCGTGAGCGACAACGGACCCGGGATTCCCGAGGAAGAAAAGGACAAGGTGTTCGACGCCTTCCATTCGTCCAAGGGGCATGGTGGCACGGGTTTGGGCTTGGCTGCGGCGAAGAAGATCGTCAATGAACTTTCAGGGCGGATAGAAGTGGAAAGCGAGCCCGGCGAAGGCTGCACGTTCCACGTCGTTTTCCCGGGCTCAGACCTTCGCCTTGCGGACAGCGATAAGACGCACGGCGCGCCTCGCCCGTAGCCTGGGATACCGCCTTGTTCGCCCTGCAACCGCACCGCCCCTTTCCTATCTGCGGATTCGGTGACACAATCCCGACGACCGAAGACGAAACGTCCGAATCAACCAAGTATGCGAGGGTCTGCCGGGATGCCACTCCACCCAATTGTCGTTGTGCTGCTGTGTCTCGTTCAAGTACCGACGCCGGTCGTCGCGCCCGTGGATGCAGCCGCCGATGGCTACACGCAGGCGCGAATCGAGGCGGCACTCGCTCGCCTGGATGTTGACGCGAAACAGGTTCGGATCGCACCGCACGATCTGAACCTCTTCGACCGCCAACCGCCGCGATCACCGCTGCTGGACTGGCTGGTCGCCTCGCCGCTGAAGGCGCCGCTGCTGCTGGGTTACTTCGATGAGTCATTCCGCATCGAAACGCCGGCAGGCTGCGTCAAGGCGCTGTCGCGCATGTCGCGATGGGGCGGCAAGACCGTGAGGCGCGGCTTGATCGGCGATCCGCTGGAGCGCGCCAAGGCGGCTGTGGGCGGCGACGAGCCGCTGGTCACGGCGATCCAGCGCGTCTTCAGCGTCGGCGGTGGGGTGGCAGATGAACAAGTGCTCGCCGAGCTGCAGCGCAGTGCCAAGGACGTACCACTGGAGGAACGGAAAACCGTGGCGACGCTCCTCCACACGATGTGCGACGCGCATCAATGGGTCGAGATAGCCCTGGAGCCCTTACCGACAACGCGATGGGACACGGCGCTGACACAGTTGCTGGAGTCGGACGTCGACGAAGATGGGCAGGAGCCGCCGCCGTTTGATACCTATCGCGAAGTCCGCGACGTGACGCGCGCGATCATCGAGTTCGACACCGCGCTTCCGCTTGTGGGCGCGCAAGAGATCGCGTTCGCCGTGCGCGACCTGCGGGATGTGTACGACCGCGACGATCCGCCGACTTGGTCGCTCAGCGTCGATACACCCCTCGGGCTCATCTCGATCGGAAGTGAGCACAACGTGACGGATTGGAAAGCCGCGCCACTGCTGCTGATCGACTGGAAGGGCGACGATGCCTACCCCGTGGCGGCCGCTACCGATGGCGCGAAGCGACGCGTATCCGTCGCGATCGACTTCGACGGGAACGATCAGTACGTCAACGATCAGATCACGACCGGCAACTTCGCAGCCGGTCACTGCGGCATTGGCATGCTCTTCGACTTCGCCGGCGACGACGAATACGCCGTGCCGCGGAATGGGCTCAGTCAGGCTCTATTCGGTGTCAGCGTACTATTCGACGCAGCCGGCACGGACCGCTACGCCGCGGTGGAAAAGGCGCAGGGCTTCGCCTTTGCAGGCACCGCGCTGCTGGTCGACATCGAGGGCAACGACACATACGACATCTACAAGGACGGGCAGGGCAATGGTCAGCCGGGCGGCGTGGGCGTGCTGGCGGACCTCGCTGGCGACGATGTCTACACCGCCAACGATACCGACATTCGTTTCCCATCGCCCCAGTCAGCCAAGCACAACGTCTCCATGGCTCAGGGTGCGGGCCACGGTTGGCGGGGTGACTACAGGCAGGGACTCAGCGTGCCCGGCGGGGTCGGCGTCTTGTACGACGGCGGGGGTAACGACGCCTACACCTGCGGCATCTTCGGCCAAGGCGTGGGCTACTGGTTCGGCTCGGGAATCCTGATCGACCGCCACGGCAACGACTCATACACCGGGCAGTGGTATGCCCAGGGAGCGTCGGCGCACTTCGCAGCCGGCCTGCTGATCGAGGGCGACGGCGACGATCGCTACGACGCACAAATGAATATGGCCCAAGGCGCCGGACATGACGTGGGCGTCGGCCTGCTCGCCGATTTGGCCGGGAACGATGAGTACATCGCGGGCACCCTGAGCCTCGGCGCCGGCAATTCGTCCGGTATCGGGGTTTTCATTGATTGCGTCGGTTCGGATCGGTACGACAATACACGCGGCACGAACAATATGGGATACGCCACTCCCAATCATGCCAGTTCGATACGAAGCGCGATCCCGGGCATCGGGCTATTCCTGGAACTTGGCGGCGTCGACACCTACCCGCCAGGCCGCATGAAGAACGACGATACCTGGTCGAGCGAGCCCGGCGAGGGTGCGACGGTTGTGCCCGGCATCGGCCGAGGCATCGACTTGAACGGCACGACGAGTGAGTAAGAGTAACCAGATGGTCGTCTGTGTCGACGTTGCTCTAACAACTTGGAGCCCGCACATGCGAAGATACACGCTTCTACTCTCTGTCCTCGGGATGATGGTCACCGGCTGTGTCACCACGCGGGATCCTTGCGTGCTCTACCCGGAGGAATACCGCCTTGCCATGGAGGCGCCGGTTCTGAGGGTATTCGTCAAGGGGCTCCGGGGCGATGATGATACGAAGGCGGGCGGGCTCGGCCTTGGATCAGCTATCGCTTGTGGGGACGTCGTTCGCACCGCCGACCACGTATGCACACCTGAGGACGACGAGATCATCACCAAGATCTTTGTCGACGGTATTGAGACCGAAGTGCTCGAGTTGAGCAAGAGGCTCCATGAATACGATGACGCGGCGACCATGGTAAGGCCGCCCGGGATTACGGCCGAGGGGAATTGCCGCAAGTACCGCCCGCCGGTTGGCAGCAGAGTGTGGCTCGTGGGCTACCCGGGTAGTGCGCCACAGATGCGCATGTGCTGCCCGAAACATGATCGTCGGAGAAAGCGGGCGCTGCAGGGATGGGCGATGGAGTTCACGCCGCCGGAGGAGAACGTGATACTCGTCGCCGTTAACCTCGAAGGGAAGGGGCACGGGATGTCCGGCGGTCCGGCTCGGACGATGGTGGACGGCGAGATGGTGGACTTTGGGACTACCGTTGGCTACAGGGAACTCCCAAAGGGGCCGCACAAGCTGGCCTGCACGCTGAACCTCCAACCGTGCCTCGCACGCAACGCAAACATCCTGCTCATTGTGCGTCTGTACGATTGATGCGGATGCGTGTACCCGATCCCGTCAGTGTGCCGGCCCGGGTCGGGAAGCTCACTCGGCGTCTTGTCCGTTCGCCTGCGTTTCCGCCAGCTTCTTCATCTGCGGCTGCACGAGTGACATGACGGCGGCGAAGACCACCACCGCCCAACCGACGTTGACGATCAACTGCGAACCCACCAGCAGGCGCGCCAAGTTCGACGCCGGCTGAAGCTGGTTGTAGTCCTGAGCCGTTGCGTTGAAGAACGAGAAGAAGAGCCAGTCGTTCATGCTAGGCGGTATGGCCGGATCGATGCCGGTGAAGGACTCGGCGGGATAGGTCTGGTGTAGGGCTCCGAAGAAGCCGGCCCAGACCAGGATGATCGCGGCGTAGCCCAGCGCGAACGCACCGATCGGCACCCACATGACGTTCAGGTACCCCGTGAGTTGCCGGTAGATCGTCAGCCGCGGTCGAAGCCACGCGGCGACCGCGCGCATGATCGCGAATCCGGCGCCGGGCAGGACGATCAGCGAGATCAGCGCTACGAACGGACTCGCCCAGCCATGGCCTTCGGCCGCGATGGCCCAGGTGACGAGGGCAAACAGGCCTGCGCAAGGCACGATGACCAGTATGGGCGGACGGCGAAAACGCCGGAACATCCCGCCGTCCGAGTCCGATCGCATGCCGGCCATCGTGCCCACGAACAGGGACATGACTAGCGCGCCGGCAAAGCCTTGCCACCCGTACCGAAGCCACAGGCCGGCACCGAGTACCGCGCCCATCACCAGGCTCACGACGATCGCTTCGCGGAAGCCCCGCAGTCGCTCCGTACCAATCCCATCCACGAAGCCGATCGCGATGCCGATGATGGGCGGGATGATGATTCCGATTCCGTTGAACGGGGCGAACCCTTCGATCAGGGCAGCGATGATGCCGACGAGCGAGCCGGCACCGATGCCGATCGACACGCCGCTCCTGCTGCCGAGCCGCAGGCCGATTCCCAAGCCTAACGACAGCCCGATCCCGAGCCCTACGCTCGTGTGATGACGCTCCGTGGTGATCGCCAGGCAGAAGGGGCCGACGGTCAAGAGGACGCCAACGCTCACAAGCACGAGGACCTTGGCGTAGCGCCAGATCACGGAGGCCGAGTGGTGAGCGATTCCCGCCTCGTTCACGGCTTCTTCTGCCCCTTGGCGATCTTGGCCCACGAATCCCGCAGGCCCACCGTGCGATTGAACACGGGGCGATCAGCCGTCGAATCCGGATCGACGCAGAAGTAGCCCTGTCGCTCGAACTGGTATCGGCTCCCTGGTGCCGCGCCCGCGACGCTCGGCTCGACCCGACAATCGGCTACGACCTCGAGCGAATCGGGATTCAGGTTGCTCTTGTAGTCCGCGCCCTCCTCGACATCGCTCGGATCGGGCTTGATGAACAGGTGATCGTACAGACGCACCTCGGTCGTCAGCGCGTGCTCGGCTGATACCCAGTGCAGTGTCGCCTTGACCTTCCGCCCGTCCGGGGCGTTGCCCCCGCGCGTCTCGGGATCGTAGGTGCAGCGCAGCTCGACGACCTCGCCGCTCTCCGGGTCCTTCACGACATCGACGCATGTAATGAAGTAGCCATATCGCAGTCGCACCTCGCGGCCAGGCGCGAGCCGGAAGAACTTCCTCGGCGGTTCCTCCATGAAGTCGCCCTTTTCGATGTAGAGCACACGTGAGAAGGGCACCTTGCGCGTACCGGCCGACTCGTCTTCCGGGTTGTTGATCGCGTCGAGTTCTTCGCTCTGACCCTCGGGATAGTTGTCGATGACGACCCGGAGCGGCCGCAATACGCCCATGACGCGCATCGCACGCTTGTTCAGGTCGTTCCGCACGCAGTGTTCCAGCAGGGCGATGTCGATCGTACTGTTGAACTTCGCCACGCCGATCTTCTCGCAGAACATCCGGATCGCCTCCGGCGTGTAGCCGCGCCGGCGCATGCCCGAAAGCGTCGGCATCCTCGGATCATCCCAGCCGCCGACATCCCCGTCCCGCACCAGCTCGAGCAGCTTCCGCTTGCTCATCATGGTGTAGGTTAGCTCGAGGCGGGCGAACTCAATCTGCTGTGGATGGAAGATGCCGAGCTGATCGAGGAACCAGTCGTAGAGCGGGCGATGGTTCTCGAAGTCCAGCGTGCAGATCGAATGCGTGATGCCCTCGATCGAGTCTTCGAGGCCGTGAGCCCAGTCGTACATCGGGTAGATGCACCAGTCGTCGCCCGTGCGATGGTGATGGGCGCGGAGGATGCGGTACATGACCGGATCGCGCATGTTCAGGTTCGGCGAAGCCATGTCGATTTTCGCACGGAGCGTGTGCGAGCCGTCGGGGAACTCGCCGGCCTTCATCCGTGCGAACAGGTCGAGGCTCTCCTCGACGCTCCGATCTCGAAACGGGCTGTCCTTGCCCGGCTTCGTCAACGTCCCGCGGTGCTCGCGCGTCTGCTCAGCGTTCAAATCGCAGACGTACGCCTTGCCCGCTTTGACGAGCTGAACCGCCCAATCGTACATCTGCTCGAAATAGCCGGAGGCGTAGCAGAGGCGGTCCGCCCAGTCGAAGCCGAGCCAGCGCACGTCCTCGATGATCGATTTGACGTACTCGTCCTCTTCCTTGATCGGGTTGGTGTCGTCGAACCGGAGGTTGCACTTCCCGCCGTCGTGCTGGGCGGCCAGCCCGAAGTTCAGGCAGATCGACTTGGCGTGTCCAATGTGGAGGTAGCCGTTCGGCTCGGGAGGGAAGCGCGTGTGGACCCGCCCGTCCCACTTCTTCGCCTGCAGGTCGGCGGCGATGATCTCCTGGATGAAGTTCAGACGCGGCTTGCCGTCATCGCTTGAAGCTGCACTGTCGCCCTTGAGGTTCTCGTGGTCGCCGCTGGTGTTGGCCATGGTTGTGCTCTGTCGATCCCGTGGATTTCGCGGTCCGTCTTCTCGCCGCACTTCTCACCTTTGCGAATCGCGTAGCCTACTCGCCGCCCCGGCGTTTGATCAAGGCGGGACGCTCTGGTATAACACTCGTTTGTGCATACCCGAAGTCCGCGAAGGAGCGCCAGCCCATGACCGCAGCCCAAGCACCGTGCAGCGACGCCGCAGGAATCGATGCCCTGTCCGCGCTGGTCGGCAACACGCCGATGCTGGAAATCCACTACCGCTATCGTGGAAAGCCGCGGCGGCTGTTCGCTAAGTACGAACTCATGAACATGACGGGCAGCATCAAGGACCGCATGGCCGCCCACATTATCCGGCGCGCCTACGAATCCGGCGAATTGAAGCCCGGCGATACGATCGTGGAGGCCTCCAGCGGCAATACCGGTATTTCCTTCGCTGCGGTCGGGCGTGCGCTCGGGCATCCCGTGCGAATCTACATGCCCGACTGGATGAGCCGCGAGCGGGTCCAGCTCATCAAGAATTACGGGGCTCAAGTGGTTCCCGTGTCCCACGAGCAGGGCGGCTTCGTCGGCTCGATCGAAATGGCCGAGGAGTACGCCCTGAAGCATGAGCACGTATTCCTGCCACGGCAGTTCGCTCACCCGGCCAACACGGAAGCTCATGAAATGACGACCGGGCCGGAAATCGAGGCGCAGCTAGAGGCTCTCGGGCTCCAGGCGGATGCGTTCGTCGCTGGCGTCGGCACGGGCGGCACGGTGATGGGCGTGGGGCGCTACCTCCGCCACACCGGGCGGCGGGTGTATATCCATCCGCTCGAACCGGCCAACTCGCCGACGTTGTCCACGGGTTGCAAGGTAGGAGCGCACCGCATCCAGGGCATTTCGGATGAGTTCATCCCCTCCATCGTCAAGCTCGACGAACTCGACCGAGTGGTCGAAACATGGGATGGTGACGCGATCTTGGCAGCTCAAGCACTTTGCAGTTCGCTGGGCCTGGCTGTCGGCATCTCGGGCGGGGCGAACGTCCTCGGCGCCATCAAGCTCGTCGAGAAATACGGCGAGCATGCAGTCGTGGTCACCGTACTGGCTGATTCCAGCAAGAAGTACCTGTCAACCGACCTGTGCCACGAAGAACCGCTCCGCGACGACTACCTCACGCAGTACGTACAGTTCGACAGCTTCACCGCGACGCGGTAACGGTGCGGATTTCGCCCGCGGCCAACCTAAGCGGGGCTAGCCCCGCGCTTGCGGTATAGCAGGGTCCCACTAGTCAGCAGCAGCAGCGCCATCGCGACCATCCCCCATTGCGATACGGTCGGGATCGCCGGGTTGACGCCCTGGGCTTCGTACGAACCCATGTCCACGACGCCGTTTTCGATGCGAGGATTGCCGTCCAGGTCGGTGGTGACCGCCGGAGGTACGGCCGCGTTGTCGCCTCCATCAATACAGAGCGAACCCTCGGCGAGGCGGTAGTTCCCGGCCGCCGGGTCGGCGAAGAGCGGATCATCCCCGATGTTGCCGTTGCCGCCCATGCTGCCGGTCCAACCTTCGACGCAACAGTGATTGACTGACAGCGAGGCCCCGAAGAGTTGCTGGCTCTCGAGCGTCGTCCCCACCCCGGCCGTGTTGCCCCACAGTATGCAGTTGGTGACCGCTGCGAAGGAGAAGAACGACCCGAAGCCACCGGAGTCGTACGTCGCACTGTTCTCGATGAACGTGCAGTTGGCCAGCGTAGACGATCCCATGGCGAGCATCCCGCCGCCGTGAGCGGATGCGTTTCCCCGGAAGAGGCAGTTGGTCATCGCCGCGACACCGTGGCTGCCGCCGAATTGGTGGACGTACATGCCGCCGCCCATCGAATTCTGAAACCCACCGCCCAACGTATCGTTGTCGATGAACCGGCAGTTCGTGAAGGTCGAGTTTCCGTACAACTCCGCCATCCCGCCGCCTTTCTCGTCAGCTTGATTCCCGGTGAAGCTGCAACC
>JAJDDX010000487.1 GCA_029260055.1 Phycisphaerae bacterium | reverse complement strand
GTGTGACGGTGTGACGCTCCTTCACGCGAGCTTTCGGCCAAATCGGCGGCTGAGCGCGCAGGCGCACAGCCAACCCGCCCGAGTCTGATGACCACGCTATACCCTAGCTGATTCCGGCCGAAATTGGCCATCGAAAACCGGCGAATTCGGCACCGAGAACGGCTTTGGCGTCGGCGCGGGGTACAAGAGCACCTAATGGCGCGAGAGGCTCCACGGCTCGCGTGGCGCGTCGTTCGCGTTTGGCTTCCAGCGGGCCGTAGAGTGAGGGGATGACGAATAGCGTACGCAGGGTCGAGCTCGCCACGCCGAAGATGACGACCACGGCGAGGTGGCGTTGGACTTCGGCACCGGTGCTCTGGGCCAGGAGCAGCGACGCAACAACCTGGTCATGAGTTGCGGGAGAATTCCGCGGCGCGAATCTCGCGTAAGGTCGGTGCGGCGTTCAGAGCGTCGGCGAATGAGCGCAGGCGGAAGTGTCTGCCGAGCTGTCGCAGCTTCTCCGCGAAACCGCGTCGTCCCAGGCCCTGGTGCAGACGCAGCGTGAGCGGCAGATGCATCGTCCCCCAAGGCGTTTCGGACGACTCGCGCCGGAACTCGCCGGGGTCAATCTCGTACGGATGACAGTAGAACACCGGCCATGTGGAACGCCGGCGGCATTCGGTCCGCAGCATCCGTCGCAGCAGCCACCCGGGGAACAGCCGAGCGTAACCGCCGCCGGAGATCGGCAGATTTCGTCCCATCACGGTCTTGGCCGTCAGCGGGAATTCGGTGATCCGACGGTCGGCGTTGACCACCACGCTGCAAGTCTCGTTGGGCCAGTCGGGGATGCCGTACCGCGGACCAGCGATGGGGAAGATGCTGGAATCGTAGCGGAAGCCCTCCTCAGCCAGCACGTCCAACGCCCAGAGGTTCCCCTCTCCGATGGAGAAAACCGGCGCCCGATAACCGGCCGGCTGTTGGCCGATGATGTCACCGATGACACCGATCGACCTGCGCAGATCCTCGCGGAAGCTCTCCGGCGTAAGTAGATGCACTTGCACGTGCCCGTACCCGTGCGAGGCGACCTCGTAGCCGGCGGCGTGCAGTTCCCTTACGACGTCGGGGTGTTTATCGGCGAACAGTCCGAGCACGAAGCAGGTGGCCGTTGCACCTGGCAGCTCCCCGATGATTCCGAGAAGTCGTCGGGCGTTGTCGGCGCAATAACTGCTGATCGGCAGGTTCGTGTCGAGGGTCGATTGAGCCCAGCCCTCGATATCCACGCTGAGGATCAGCGACGGTCGGTTGTCGTTGGAGCGATCTGCCTGGTTCACGACGATTCCACATACCCCTACCGCGAAGACGCCACCTAGGTTAGCATTATAGGTTTACGGGGGGGACGGACAAGACTCGCGGATTTCGTGCATTCGCGAGGGAGATGCGAAATACGGGCACGGAGTTATCCGACACTGTAACGGGGACGTCTGCGTAAGGACCGCAACCTCCGGGAGCGACCAACATCGTGGCCACCGAGACACACAAAGCCGAGCCGGATCACCGAGTGGGGGATTACTTCACGGAGGCGGCTGAGACCTTCGACACATTCTACGACGGCAAGCGGAGCGCCTTCATGCGTTGGGTGGACCGCAAGTTCCGCTCGGACGTCTTCGTCCGCTTCGACTGGGTGTTCGAGGAGATCGGCGACGCCAAAGGCAAGTCGATCATCGACATCGGCTGCGGGTCCGGTCCGTACTCCGTGGAGGCGGCTCGTCGCGGTGCGGCGCGCGTCCTTGGGCTGGACATGGCCGAGGGCATGCTGGACTTGGCCCGACGCCGAGCGGCTGCATTCAAGGTGGATTCGGTCTGCGAGTTCACGCTGGGGGCGTTCCCGCAGGCCGCGCCGGACGAGGAGTTCGACCACGCCATAGTCACGGGGGTCATGGACTACGTGGCCGACGCCCCGGCCTTCATTCGCACCGTCTGCAAGATGGTCCGCAACAGCGCCATCCTCTCCATGCCCAGCATCCACTGGTTCCGCACGCCTGTCCGCCGAGTCCGCTATAAGCTCAAGAGCTGCCCAGTGTACTTCTTCCGACGCGAGGATATCCGCAAGTGGTTCGACGACGCGGGCTTCGCCAACACCGTCATCAAGAAGGTGCCGGGCGCCGGCCAGGACTACGTCGCCATCGGCCGCAAGAAGTAACGCCGTCTCGACCCAGTAGCAGTCGTCGCTACTACGACGGAGAGGGCCAACCCCGAACGTGTCGTACCCGACATTTCCAGATGCCGGACCTCAAGCAGCCATCCTACCCGAACGGCCAGAGGATGAGCTGCGTGTAGCTGTGGTAGTCCATGTGCGCCATGATGGTCGGGTCGGCTGCGATGAAGTTGCTCAGCGCGGTCGTCTCCGGCTCACTGAACGGGGCGGTGCCGCGATACGTCGTGTCGCCCGGGTTGCCGCTCGATCCACCGCCGCCCCAGCCATACGCCCAGTTGCGGTTCAGGTCCACGCCGTAGCTGCCGTCGCCGTTGTTGCGGCGGTTCTTGCGCCACAACCGGTTCGTGGTCCAAGTATGCACGTAGCCGTCGGGGTTGATGCAAGGCAGAAGATAGAAGTCGGTGCCGTCGACGAGTGCCGTGATGGACGGGTCCGTGTCGTAGTTGTTGACCAGATGGTTCGCCAGATAGAGCACGACCGGTGCGGTGATCCACTCTCGTGCG
>JAJDDX010000486.1 GCA_029260055.1 Phycisphaerae bacterium | reverse complement strand
ATCGCGTACATATTGGTGTCAATGGGCTGGAATCGCCTTTCTTATCGGGCTGGTATGAGCCTACTGACCGCAAGAGCATTGGCGCGAGAGGAAAGGAGAATATCACAGGTTGCGAACGCCGACCGTGAGCTGATTCCCGGTGGCTCGGTGCGTCCCAGACCGAAACGCTGATGGCATACTGTCGCTCAGCTCGTCGAGCATTAGAAACCTGCAGGCTACCCGGCGTCGCCCTGTCTACCGCATGCCGTTTCCAACCTGTGAGTTGCGCTGCCCCGGCGCGCCAATGGATGTCGGTGGGCTTCCCTAATTGTCAGTGCGTTAGTGAGGCCGCGGTAGCTGACATGGGGCCCGCGGGACACGCCGAGGGTGTGATCGGGGCGGAGCCCATAGGGGAAAGTATGTAGTCGCCGAATTAGCCACGGTGCGCCAGGCATCGCCCGATGCGCGCCAGCGTCGCGCCCTTCCCCAACCACTCCAGCGATTCGTGAATTGACGGGCTTACCGTGCTACCGGTGATCGCCACGCGGATCGGTTGGGCCACCTGGCCGAGCTTGGCCTCGCGCTCTTCACACGTCGCAGCCAGCAACGCCTCGATCGCATCAGCCGAGAAGTCCGGCAGCGCCTCCAGCTTGGGGAGCAGGTGTTCGAGCATGGCATACCCCGCGCCGTCGTTCTTGGCCAGCACCTTCTTGACCGCCTTGGCGTCGTACGCGATGGCATCGTCCGCCTTGAACAGAAAGCCCGTCTTCTTCACCACGTCGGGGAACGTGCGGAACCCCTCGGAGGCCTTTAGCGCGCGGGCCAGCGCGGCGTCATCCGCGCCGCACAGCGACGACTCGTTGACCGACAGGTAATCCTTGAAGGCCGCCAGCAACCGCTCGGACGACGCGCGCGTCGCCCAGTCCGTGTTGAACGCGACTAACTTGTCACGGTCGAACTTGGCGTTCGTCTTGCCCACCCGCTCGATGCTGAACAGCGACGTCATCTCGTCAAGCGCGAACCGCTCACGATCCTCGCCCGGCGACCAGCCCAGTAGGGCGATGAAGTTCAGCACAGCCTCCGGCAGATAGCCCGCCAGGCGGAAGTCGTGTACGTCGATCTCCGGCGGCGCCTCGCCGCGTTTGATCGCCTTCTCCTTGTCACGCTTGCTCATCTTGCTGCCGTCCATGTTGAAGATGACCGGCATATGAGCGTAGTGCGGGGTGTCGAATCCCAGCGCCCGCTGCATCGCGACATGCTTCGGCGTGTTCATCAAATGCTCCTGCCCGCGGAGCACGTGCGTGATCTTCATCAATGCGTCGTCGGCCACACAAGCAAAGTGATACGTCGGAAAGCCGTCACCCTTCTGGATGATGAAGTCCTCCAACTGATCAGCCGCCAGCGTGACCTCACCGAGAATGTCGTCCACCACCGTGATGTCCGTGCCGGGCATCTTGAAACGCACGACCACCTTCGTACCAGCCGCCTTCGCCGCTACGCCCTCCTCAACCGTCGGAAGCGGGTCCGGCCGCGCGTATGAGATGTTCGACTTGGCAGTCTTCGCCGCCTCACGCATCGCGTCCAGCTCAGCCGGGGTCTCGAAGGCATAGTACGCGTCGCCCGATTCGAGCAGCCGCTGCAAGTGCTCGTTGTAGATGGCTAGCCGCTCACTCTGGAAGTAGGGGCCCACGTCGCCGCCGACCTCCGGCCCCTCGTCCCAATCGAGCCCGAGCCATCGCAGGTCGTCGCATATCTTCTGAACCGAGTCCTCGATATGCCGCGTCCGGTCCGTGTCTTCGATGCGAAGCACGAACGTCCCGCTCGCGCGGCGGGCCACGAGCCAGTTGAACAGCACCGTCCGCGCACCGCCGATGTGCAGATAGCCGGTCGGCGAAGGGGCGAAGCGTACGCGGATTGAGTTGGCATCGTTGGCGGTCAAAGCGAATCCTCGATCGTTAGTTCAGCCGCTGCCCAGCCCGTTACGCACGGAAGGCGCGGCGCAGACGCGATTGTATGGCGCAGGTAAGGCTTTGGAAAACGGGCAGGGGCCGCAGCCGAAAGGGCGGCTACAGCTCGCGGAGGTGGAAGCCGCCGTCGATGTCGAAGACCGACCCGGTCGAGAAGGGGAATTCCCACCGAGCGATCGCACCGACGGCCGACGCCACTTCTTCCGGCTTACCCCAGCGGTTGATCGGAGCCAAGCCGCCGGCCAGCTTGGCGTTGTAGTAGTCCTTGACCGTGTCGGACGACGTCATGTCGGTCTCGATGATCCCGGGGCTCAGCTCGTAGACGTTGATGCCGTGCTCGGCCAGGCGCACGGCGAAGAGCTTCGTGATCATGCTCATGCCGGCCTTGCTGATGCAGTATTCGCCGTAGTTCATGGCGGCTGTGTAGCGCCGAAGTGACGAGATGTTGATGATCGCGGCCCGTTCGATCGCTCCCGATTCGCGTAGATACACCATCTCTCGCGCGACCCGTCCGGTCAGGAAGTAGGGCGCCTTGAGGTTCACGTCGAGGATATGGTCGAAGCTTTCCTCTTCCGTTTCGAGGATGTCCTTGCGGACGGCGGGAGCTACTCCGGCGTTGTTGACCAGCAGGTCGATCCGCCCGAAACGCTCCATGGTAAAGGCGACGATCAGGTCGCGATGAGACCTGGCGGCGATGTCGCCCTGGCAGAGTTCACCCTTGCCCCCGGCTTTCTCGACGAGTTGGCGCGTTTCTTCAGCCGCGCCGAAGTTCTCGTTGAAGTTGATGACGATCGAATAGCCCGAGCGCGCCAGTTCGAGACAGATTGCGCGGCCGATCCCTCTCGCCCCGCCCGTCACCAGCGCTACTAGCTCCTCTGCCATGATCGTCCGTCTCCGTGTCTCATGAGTTTCGCCGACGCCGGTAATATATCGGCTGCACGGGCGCTCGTCACGAAGTGGCGCAGTGCAAAGTGCGGAGGCTGTGTCGCTTAGCGCGCGTCAATCGGGATGGCTTGGCATGGCGAAGCGTAAGATGCGCATGAGAAAACCGGTCGGTCGCACGTGCGGCCGCCCGGTTGTTGCTGTCGAATCGGCTAGCTCTGGAGCTCAGCGTCCTTCTGGAGTTTTCGCACGGACTTGCGTCCTTCGCGCCGCTTGCGATCGGAGGGCTTCTCGTAGTAGCTGTGTCGCTTGAGTTCGCGTGTGAGCCCTTCACGTTGACAAAGGCGCTTGAAGCGCTTCAACATCTGCTGGATGGATTCGTTGCCGCGAGGCCTGATCTTGATCACTGCGTATCCAACTCCCTTCGCTTGGTCCCGAGCCGTCGTCTTCTCCCTCGCCCGTCGGGCGAGCCGCTCCCCGCACGCTCACGCTGATTTGCGAGGAACCAGCAAATCTAACCCAGTTGATCGGGTAATGCCAGAGCCCAACTTGCGAATTCCCGCTGAAAAAAGCCGCATCCTCCGCCCCCCGACGCCGAAACGTCCGATAACTAGGCCATCGCCTCAGCGCGAGCGTCAAGTGTAGGGTGCGGCTCGCCGCACCATCTTCCTGATGCGCTCGCAGGCGCGTTCCCGTGTTGTTGTCGCAGGCCGCGGCAGTGCGTGCATTCCGGGGATGAGGTCTTACCGTTCGGCGTTCCGAATGGTCGCTCGTTCGCGAGCGCGTAAGGACAAGCCGAAATCGGTGCGGCAAGCCGCACCCTACGCGACTGATTGAAGTACTCGGGCTCTCAGTCTTTGGAGAGCAGGGACTCAAGCCTTCTTAGCGAACTAACCGCTTTGGTAAGCCTATCGATGTCGCTAGTCGCCTTGGCGAGGCGGTTGATCCGTCTCGTGAGGGCGGCTACATCCTCGGCCTGCGAACGCCTGCCCACATGGCGGCGCTTGGCGTTGTCCGGTGATCTGAGAACCGCTTCCGCCCGCCCGACCGATAGTTCTCCCGCCAGCACGCGCTCGGCCAGTTCCTCGTTCGCGTTGAGTACAAAGAAGGCTTTATAGCAGGTCTGGTGATTGACCCCGAACCGGGTAGCGGCTTCACGAACGCTCATCTTCCCCTTCTTTTCCTCCAAAGACGCCGTCGGTGCTGCTGCTAATCCGGACCGCGCGATGATCATAGCCTTCTGAGACTGTTTTAGGTGTCGCCTCATCAGGTTCGCCGACGCGCTAAACTCGCTCGCTTTCTCGTCGCCGCCGCGAAACTGCCTTGTCTTCGGAGTGATGCCTAACTCGGCACACGCGCGGTAGCGATTTCGGCCGTCAAGGATCTTCTTCTCGAAGACGATTATCGGCTCCTTCAGGCCGTTCTCTTTTATATCCAGCTTGAGCGCCTCGAATTCGATCGCTTGCATCTCGGGGAAAGCCCCGGCAAGCGGGTGCGCTTTTAAAGTGTGGCTCACGGCATTTCTCCGCGTCACTCGACAATCCGCCCACGTCTAATACTAGTCACGTGCGCACTCTTGTCGATAGGAGATTTCCCGCAATTCTACAAAAAAGTACGATTGGCCGATCCCGGTGATCGGAGCACGCTTCCGGGCAGCGATAATTGCACGAATCCTGCTATCGAACAAGAGCCGAGCAATTGCCGGCTCTGTAGCGTTGTCAACTTTTTTACAGTTGCCTGAGTTCCACGACTTGGATGGAATATGCAACGTCTCTGCCATGGCAGCGTAGTCCGCTTTCTTCTTTGCAGCCTTCTTCTGCGCCTTCTTCTTTGGGGCCTTCTTCTCGGACTTCTTCTTTGCAGCCTTCTTGTGCCTTCTTCTTGGCTCTCTCGATGCCTCGACCGGTACCGATGTCGGAGTGGCTGCCGATACTGCCCCCGAGCGGTTCTTGCGCACCACTCCCATGGGACGCCACTTGTTCTACGAAAGAGTGAAGCTTCATGACACCGGTAAAGCCACACCTCCTGGTGGTGGCCGTCACGTGGACGTGAACGACGTCACCCGCCGTGTGCCTTCTTCTTGGCTCTCTCGATGCCTCGACCGGTACCGATGTTGGAGTGGCTGCCGATACCGCCTCCGAGCGGTGCTTGCGCTCCACGCCGTGGGACGCCTCCTTGCCGCCGAACCCGTGTCGCTTCATCACACCGGTAAAGTGACTCTCTGTCGATCATGGGCGCGAGCGGGTCGGGCAAGAGCACGGTGCTGCACGTGCTGGGGGCTATGGACATTCCCGATCGTGGAGCTGTGGAGTACGAGAAGCGCGATTTGTTCGGTCTGCGTCGATCGCCGCGTCGGGCGTACTGCGATCGCGATGTGGGTATCGTATTCCAGTTTTACCACTTGCTGCCGGAACTGAATGCGTCATGGAACGTACTGATCGCGCGGCCGGCTCCGTCATGTCGATGATCCGCATTTAGAACTGCTCACGGGACTTTTTGTCGATATCGGGGCCACTTGACACGCTGAACCGCTCAATACGGGGCGGCCTTCCTTGCCGCTTACTTCTTCGCTGCCTTCTTCTCTGCTCTCTTGATGCCTCGACCGGTACCGGTGTCGGAGTGGCCGCGGATACTGCCATCCGAGCGGTGCTTACGCTCCACACCGTGGGACGCCTCCTTTCCGCCGAACCCATGACGCTTCATTACACCGGTAAAGCCACATTCATTGGTGGTGCCGGCGACGTGGACGTCAATGACCGCCCCCGCCCCGCGTATCGCGGGGGCGTCCCACGTGGGGATGATCTCCCGCGCGAGCCGGAACCACAGCAAGTCCAGCGTTTCGAGGTCCAGTGGGTCGGTGATGATCACCTCGAGGCAGTCAGGCCGGTTTTCCTGCCCAGCATCCCCGGTTTCATGCGTCGGGCCAGCTCACGGAAAACACGCTGGCGGCCTATCCGACGGCTCGGTCGCCACCCGCCCGCTGCGATAACGCTCACGTGGTTAGCTTGGGCCGTCCGCAGGAGAGACCCCCGCCGTCGGAGCCGCCACCGGGATGCGGACAGGGCGATTGCGGTCGCGATGTTGGTTTCGTGTTCGAGTTTTGCCATTTGCTGCCGGAACTGAATGCGGTTGATCGCCTCAACCGTACGAGCCCTCGGCTCGCTGATATCGATGATGCGCTTGTGCGTCCTCACTTGAACTGCTCGCGCGACTTCGTGTGAACGCCAATGCCCGGATACGGCAACGACGCCAACGGCCCCGACGAGTCCTTCATCAGCCATTTGCCATATCGATAAACATGGAAAAACCGCTTGAGGTATCAGATTGCCTCGGCACCGGAATCGACCCGTGCGCTCTCGCATTCGTACGTTTTGCCTGCTCGACGATCTTGCGAGCCGAGGCATCTAGCGCACGAGGGTCGTAGGCTTCCATCCGGATCCGGATTCTGCACTTTGCGCTCAAGCGTCGGGCGGGGTATTCGGCAGACGGAACTGGCGTGCGTATCCGCATCGTCGATACGGGTATCGACTCGGACCACCGTATGTACACCGACCCAATCCGCGAGGCAGCCAGCTACGACTTTCACAACTACGACAACGACACGGAAGACGATCACAAATACGGTACTGACGCTCACTAGGTGAAGGGGGTGCCGCTACGGGGTTTTCCCTGATATCACGCTCGTCGTAGCGGCCGCCGCTCAGCTCCGATCGGCTTGCATTCAATTCGCGAAAGCTGCAGCGGTTTCCGCAGATCTGAAGAAGGCGAATCTGTCGCAATCGTGGAACCTACCGTTTCTTGCCGGAAAGCGGAGACGACCATCCTGTAGCGTCGATTGTGGGCAACCCGCGATGATCCGAAGCCTGAAATCTCGATGAGATACGCCACGGCGAAGGCAGACATTTGTCAAAAAAACACGTCATTAGTGGAAACCCGGCTGTGTCGAGAGTAGAATATGTCGAAACGACAACAAAAGATCGCCAGCTAAGGGGGGAATCTGGTACTTCGAGGAGAACCTTGATGATTGAGACGCACATCACCGTCGGTACGGCTTGCCTCGCATCGCTCGTGGGCTGCCTCGCGGACATGACTTGGCCTGCAACGACTGCGCTTGTTGTTGTAGGGTTTGTCGCTGGCTACGCCTACGTAGCCTGGCGGCGCAGTCGCTAGCCCGCACTTCGCCAGGTTCGTCGCGAGGTGTCAGCGGGCGGACATGACCGGCCAGTCGCTGGGGTGCGATGACAACCGGAGTACGTTCGCTTCTTCAACGAACAGCGCCCGCACCGGGGCTAGGGGAACGCACGCTACCCGCCGCGGCAACGAAGCTGGCTGGAGGACTTGTGCCTGAGCCGTCAGCGGAGATCGGCCGCGCTCGGTGTCAGCGGTTTCTCGGTGGAGTGCTGCCACTAGGACCGAGGCCCAGATAAGGTGGACCAAGGCTACGGGAAGGTGTCAGGAAGAGTGTATTGCCACTCGGGGGGCACTCCAACACTGCCGCCGTTGTGTCTGACGCCCGGTTATCTGGATCCTGTCGTCAGGGCCGGATGGTGCATGAGGCAGCGATCTGGTGGCGGTGTTTTGCCGCTACCCGATCGTATAGCGTGCCAGGACCTTCCGCACGGCCTCCGTCATCTCGGCGCGTGGGGTGGTGAACTGGGCCGGCTGATCTTCGAGCCACTTCTTACGGTCGGCGCCGATCTCCTTCGAGAGCTCCACACCGAGCCGCAGGTCCTTGATCGACACCTCGCCCTTTTCCATCTCGTCCGAGCCCATCACCACAGCCACCGTCTTGCCGCTGTCCGACGCATACTTGAACTGCTTGCCGATCCCCTGATTGCCGACGTAGAGCTCGGTGTTGATGCCGCCCGAACGCAGTTCCGACGCCATCTTCTGGTATTCGGTAGTCAGGGCCTTGTCGAGCCGCGTCACCAGCACCGGCGCGGCCGCCGCCTGGTTGTCGATCTTCCCGAGCGTCTTCAACGCCGCCAATAGCCGATCCACCCCGATCGACGCACCGGTAGCGGGCACCTTCTGCCCCGTGAATCGCTGGACCAAATCGTCATACCGTCCGCCGCCGAAGACGCTCCCGAACTGGCGGGCGACGCCTTTGTCATCCACGACCTCGAAGGTCAGGCTGCCCTCGAACACCGGGCCGGTGTAATACTCGAGGCCGCGCACGACGGTCGGATCAAACACGACGCGATCTTCGCCATAGCCCGCGCCGACGAGGGCTTCGTCGATCTGGCGTAACTCACCGACGCCTTCCATGCCGGCCGCGCTCGAACTGACCAGTTCTTCGAGCCCGTCGCAAAGCGCCGTGCGCGATTCGGTCGATATGGACAGGTAGCCCAGCACCAGCTCGACCTGCTCGGGCTCGAGCCCGACGCCCGCGATGAACGCGCCCGATTCGTCCTTGCGCCCGGGGCCGAGCAGAAGCTTGACGCCGTCGAGCCCGACCTTATCGAGCTTGTCGATGCAGCGCAGTACCTGCAGCGACCTGTCCGGCGCCATCTCGGCACCACCAGCCACCAACTCCAGCACGCCGTTGAGCACCTTCCGATCGTTACAGCGCACGATGTAATCGCCGCGCGCGATCCCGAGTGCTTCGAGCGTGTCGCACATGATCATGCAGCACTCGGCGTCGGCCAGCATCGAGTTGGTGCCCACCGAATCGAAATCGAATTGGAAGAACTCGCGGAACCGGTCCGGGCCCGGCTTCTCGACCCGGTAGACCGGGCCTACCTGATAGCGTCTAAAGGGCCGCGGCAGCTCCGCGTTCATGGCGACATACCGCGAGAGCGGGGCGGTCAGGTCGTACCGAAGCGCGATCCACTCCTCATCCTCGTCACGGAAGGCGAAGATCCCGGCGTCGGGCTGGTCCGCCTCCGGCAGGAACTTGCCGAGCACGTCGACATACTCGAGCGCGGGCGTTTCGAGCGGTGAGAAGCCGTATCGCTCGTAGACCTCGCGGATCCTGGTGATCATCCAATCACGGGCGAGCACGTCGGCCGACGTGATGTCGCGGAAGCCCTTGAGCCTTCGCGGGCGGGTTCGTGTCGTCTTACCGGGCTTGCCCACAGGCGTTCTCCTTCAAAACCATCGTATCGGGGCGAGTCTAGTCGGCGCGCCCGGTATGTCCAGGGAAGCCGTCGTCCTGCCGGCTGGTCGTGGAAGTGCCGACTGGTTCCGTCAGTTTTGAACGACTACCATGGCTTCGATTGGAAGGAGCCCTTGCGGTGCGAAGCGAAGACGTGGCAGCCGAAACCGTACCCGACAATTCGCCCGGTACCGTCGTGACGTCCGGGCGTGCCCGTCGTACGTGGCTTGTCGTCTTCTGGCTCGGCGTTGCCGCAGTCTACGTCTGGGCCGCGGTTCAGCAGAAGAACGACGTCAACCTCAGCGCGACCGCCGGCGGACAGTATCCCTACCTCGTCGCAGCCGAACTCATGGCGAAAGAGGGAGGCGAGCGTTACTACGGCGATCGCAACCGCATGCCGCTCTACCCGGCACTGCTGTCGATCGTGCATACGGACCACTGGGACGAATTCGTCGACCGTGCGAGTTGGTTCGCGATCATCTCGTCCACACTCGCGCTGGTCGGCCTCGGCGTCGTGTTCCATCGGTGCCTGCCCACGGTGAGTGCCGCGGCCCTGCTCCTCGTCGCGGCGTTCATCGTGTTCCTGGACAAGGCGTCTTTCGTACAGGCTGAGCTACTGTACTACTCACTACTTCTGGCGTCGTGGCTATCGCTGTGCCGCGTGTTCATTCGACCAAGCGTCGCCCGCGGCGCGGCGGCCGGCTTGCTCGCAGGCGTTACGTTCCTCGCCAAGGCGTCGGCGTTACCGATGCTGGTTGCGTTTGTGGCTGTGGCCGCGGTGGCGGTTGCCGTACTCGCCTACCGGGCGTTCCGACGACCAGCCGCGATGACAGGCGGCGCATCACGAACGTGGAGCACTTTGGCACTCTCATCGCTGGTTGTGGTTGCGGTGTTCGGTATCGTGGTCTACCCCTATTGTAGCGACAGCAAAGCGCGGTTTGGTCGCTACTTCTACAACGTCAACTCGACGTTCTTCATGTGGTGTGATAGCTGGGATCAGGCCAAGGGTCTCGCGGACCGGCACGCACTGGATGACGCGTTTCCGCGTGAATCGGACGAACGCCTGCCGAGTGCGGCGACCTATTGGCAGACACACACGACTCGACAGATTGCTCGCAGGTTGACCGCCGGGTTCGGTACGCTCTCCGGACGTGCCGTGCGGAACCCGTACTTCAAGTATATTGTGGTCATGGTCGCCTTCTGCGTGGTCATCGCGGCGCGGCGTCGCCGAGATCGATACCCAATCGGTCACGGCGGTTGGGTGGTGGCCACCTTTTCGCTGCTGCTCGGCGTGGGCTATTCCTGCGCATACGCCTGGTATGCTCAGGTCGCGTTCGGTGAGCGTTTTGTGCTCTCACTCGTGTTGCCGACACTATTCGCTTTGCTGTGGCTGGCGTCGAAGCTCGCCGCCGCGTCGCCGCCCGTGCGAATGGGGCGACGGAGCGTCGG
>JAJDDX010000485.1 GCA_029260055.1 Phycisphaerae bacterium | reverse complement strand
GTTGTACGGACGACACGTGCGACGAGACGAACGACGTGGTCGTCCATACGCCGAACGACACGCTGTGCGACAATGGTCAGTGGTGCGACGGCGCCGAGACGTGTGATGCGCTGCTCGACTGCCAGACGGGCACGCCTCCGGTCCTCGATGACGGCGTGGGGTGCACGGACGACACGTGTGACGAGACGAACGACGTGGTCGTCCATACGCCGAACGACACGCTGTGCGATAACGGTCAATTCTGCGACGGGTCCGAGACGTGCGATGCGCTGCTCGACTGCCAGGCGGGTACCGCTCCGGTCCTTGACGACGGTGTGGGTTGCACGGATGACACGTGCGACGAAGTGGGTGACGTAGTCGTCCACACGCCGAACAATACGCTGTGCGATAACGGTCAGTGGTGCGACGGTGCCGAGACGTGTGACGCGTTGCTCGACTGCCAGGCGGGTACGCCGCCGGTCCTCGACGACGGCGTGGGATGTACGGACGATACGTGTGACGAGGTGAACGACGTGGTCGTCCACACGACGAACGACACCCTGTGCGACAACGGTCAGTGGTGTGACGGCGCCGAGACGTGCGACGCTCTGCTCGACTGCCAGGCGGGCACGCCGCCGAATCTCGACGACGGGGTCGGCTGTACGGATGACACCTGCGACGAAACGAACGATGTGGTCGTGAACACACCGAACGACACGTTGTGTGACAACGCCCTGTTCTGTGACGGGGCCGAGACGTGCGATGCGTTGCTCGACTGCCAGGCGGGCACACCGCCGAACGTCAATGATGCAGTGGGCTGCACGATCGATACGTGCGATGAGACGAACGATGTGGTCGTCCACACGCCGGACGATACGCTGTGTGACAACAGCCTGTTCTGCGACGGCGCCGAGACGTGCGATGCGCTGCTCGACTGCCAGGTCGGCGCCCCGCCGAACCTCGACGACGGCGTGATTTGTACGGTCGACACGTGTGATGAGGCCAACGATGTGGTCGTCCACACGCCGACCGATTCGCTCTGCGACAACGCTTTGTTCTGCGACGGCGGGGAAACGTGCGATGCGCTGCTCGATTGCCAGTCGGGTACACCGCCGGTCATCAACGACGGCGTCACTTGTACGGACGACTCGTGCGACGAGATCAACGACGTGGTCGTCCACGCCCCGAACGACGCATTCTGCGACAACGCCCTCTACTGCGACGGTGTCGAGACGTGTGATGTGCTGCTGGATTGCCAGGCCGGCACGGCGCCCGCACTCGACGACGGCGTGGGTTGCACGGTCGACACGTGTGACGAAACGAACAACGTCGTGCTCCATACGCCAAACGACTCGCTCTGCGACAACGGCGAATTCTGTGACGGCTCCGAGACATGCGACGTGCTGCTCGACTGCCAGGCCGGTAGCGATCCTTGCTTCGGGCTGCTCTGCGACGAAGTCGGCGACGTGTGCGCTGACTGCCTGCTTGCCAGTGATTGCGATGACTTCGAGTTCTGCACGGGCATCGAGACGTGCGTGGCCGGCTCCTGCGTGGCGGGCGGCGATCCCTGTCCGGGTCAGATGTGCGACGAGGTCGACAACGTATGTGCCGATTGTCTGCTTAATGTGGATTGCGATGACGGCACGTTCTGCAACGGCGCCGAAACCTGTGCGGCGGGCGCCTGCGTAGCCGGCACTGATCCGTGCGGCGGCGGGCTGTGCGACGAGGGGACCGATGCGTGTGTTGAGTGTCTCATCAGCGCCGACTGCTTCGACGGTAACACGTGCACCGATGACGTGTGCGTGGCTGGGGCCTGCACCTATCCCGCAGTGATGAACGGCACCTTCTGCGGCAGCGCCGCGACCGACCTGTGTGACGCTCAGGATACGTGCGTAGCCGGCCTCTGTGTCGATCAGGTCGAGCCCGTCACGACGGTATGTCGTTTCGCGGTCAGTGAATGCGACATGGACGATACCTGCGATGGTACCGGGAAGACCTGCCCGTTCGACGAGTATCAGCCGGCGGGCTGGGCCTGCAGCGACGACGGCAACGAGTGTACGAACGATATGTGTGACGGGGTCGGCGGCTGTACGCACCCGGCCAAACCGAACGGTACCGCTTGCGGCGCAGCTCCGAACGGGCCTTGCGACGCCGCGGATACCTGTTTCAGCGGATCATGTCAGGACAACGTGGTGCCGGTGGGCACGGAGTGCCGCGGAGCCGTCGATGAGTGCGATGTGCCTGAGGCATGTGACGGCGTGGCGAAGGCGTGTCCGCTGGACGGCTATGCCGCGGCGGGTACCGCGTGTCCCGATGAAGGCAACGAATGCACCGACGACGTCTGTGACGGCGGCGGCGCGTGCGTACACCCGAGTCTGGCGGACGGCACGGCTTGTTCGAGCGATGGAAACACCTGTACGGACAACGTCTGTATCAGCGGTGGTTGCATCCACCCGGCGTTGCCGGCCGGCACGTTCTGCGGGGATGCGACGGATACGATCTGCGACGATCCGGACACGTGTGACGGTGCCGGCGCATGTCAGCCCAACTTGGAGCCGAGCGGGACCGTTTGTCGTCCGTCGGCTGGCGAGTGCGATGTGGCTGAATCCTGCGACGGCGTGTCTCAAACCTGTCCGTTCGACGGCTCTCAGCCGGCGGGTACGGCGTGCACCGACGAGGGCAACGACTGCACGAACGATGTCTGCGACGGCGTCGGGGCGTGTAGCCACCCGGCTCGAGCAAACGGGACGGCGTGCGGCAGCGGGCCGATCGATCTGTGTGACGCGCAGGACACCTGCCTTTCCGGCGTGTGTCAGGACAATATCGAGCCCGCCGGGACGACGTGTCGTCCGGCGGCTGACGTGTGTGACGTGGCCGAAGCGTGCAACGGTGTAGCGAAGGTCTGTCCGGTCGATGGGTTTGCCCCGTCAGGGGTCAATTGCGAAACGGACAACAACCAGTGTACGTATGACAAATGCGACGGTGCCGGGGCGTGTGCCCATACGCCGGTAACGGACGGGTCCGCGTGTACGGACGACGGTAACGACTGCACGGACGACGTCTGCAACTCGGGTGCGTGCGCCCACCCGGCCGAACCGGTGGGGACGGCATGCGGAAGCCAGGCGCAGACCCAGTGCGATGCGCCGGACACGTGTGACGGCGGCGGCACGTGCGAGAGCAACTTCGTGGAAAGCGGCACGGCCTGTGGTGACCCGTCCGACAGTGAGTGCGACCATCCTGACTCGTGTGACGGCGCCGGTGCGTGCGGGGACAACCTCGAGTCGTTCGGCACGCCGTGCGGCGATCAGACGGACAACGAGTGTGACGTGGCGAACTCCTGCGGCAACAATGGCCAGTGCCTCGATAATTTCATCGCCCCGGGTACGCCGTGCGGCGACTTCACTGACGATTTCTGCACCGATCCGGACACGTGCAACGGGGCCGGTACGTGCAACACCAACGATTTCGCCTGTCCGCCGGGCATGCACTGCGAGAACGGAGCCACAGGTCCGTCGTGCGTCGATTGCGTCGGAAACGCCGACTGCGATGACGGTGTGTTCTGCAACGGTATCGAGACGTGCTCGGGTGGCGTTTGCATCACGCCGGGAGAAGCCTGTGACGACGGCAACCCCTGCACCGACGACCTGTGTAACGAAGGCGCGCAGAGCTGTTCGAACGTGGCCAACGACAGTATCGACCCGGACGACGGGGTCTTCTGCAACGGCGTCGACACTTGTGTGGGCGGCGTACTTGTCGTCGGCCCGCCGCAGACGTGCGACGACGGCAGCCAATGTACGGACGATGTGTGCGATGCCGGTACCGACGCGTGCGTCCACACGGACCTGACCGGATCGTGTGACGACGGTGTGGCGTGTACGAGCGGAGATACCTGCGAGAACGGCGTCTGTATCGGCGTCGAGCCCAGCGGTGACGGCCGGGTGAACTTCGAGTGGCGTCCGATGACTCCGACGGTGGCGCTTGGCGACCCTGTCCAACTCGGCCTGTACGCTGTGTCGTCCAACTTCCATCCGGACGCCATGAAGTTCATCCGCGTTATCTTGTCGTGGGATCAGACGAAGCTTCAGCTTCTGAGAAAGATCGACAACGGCCCCTACACGTGGCAGTTCTCGGGCTTCCTGGACGACTCGACCGGCGACGGACTGAACAACACGTGGGACGACGGGGATGCCTACTATCAGGCTTGGTCGGACTTCTCCGATCCGGGCGAGGCGACGTTGGAGGGTCTTTTGATCACGACGTTCGAGTTCGCCACGCTGGAACTCACGCCGGGCACGGACCTCGATATCCTCAACTGCGTGGGTGAAGTGCCGACGGTGTCGGAGATTGACCACGGAACGGAAGGGATCATTCACGGCATCCTCGGCTCGGCGACGATCCAGATCGCCGAGTGCTTCGGTCATGCCGAGTGTGACGACGGCGTCTACTGCAACGGCGCGGAACAGTGCCTGGGTGGTCAGTGCACGGCCGCCGACGCGCCTTGTGACGACGACAACGATTGCACGAGCGATTCGTGCAACGAGGGCGCGCAGAGCTGTCAGTTCACTCCGCTTACGGGCGAGTACGACGTGGACGGCCTGTTCTGCAACGGTGTGGATCACTGCGTCAGCGGTGTGTTCGTGCCGGGTACGCCGCCTGACTGCAGCGACGGCAACTTCTGCACGACCGACTCTTGCAGTGAGCCGCTTCGTGATTGCGTCAACGCGAACAATACGTTGACGTGTGACGACGGTGACCCCTGCACGAACGGGGATGCATGCCAGAACGGGGTGTGTGCCGGCGTGGTGGATCCGAACTGCGCTCCCTGCGCCACCTCGGCGGAATGCGAGGACGGCCTCGCTTGTACGACACATATTTGTCATCCCGATTTGGGTGTCTGCGTTGCCGATTTCTTCGACGACGCCATGTGCCAGGACGGGGTCTACTGCAACGGTGCCGAACTGTGCGATCCGGTGTTCGGCGATCCGGGCACGGGTTGCGCCGCGGGCGATGCGCCTTGCGACGCGTGTAGTGAGGTGACAGGATGTGTGTGTGATCCGCCGATCGTCCAGGGTGTCGGCTCACGCTATCTCTCCATCACGCCGCAGACCGGTGGCGCGCCGACGCCGACGGCTCTGCAGGTCAACTTGTGCGGCGGTATTACCAAGTATGTCGGAGCACCTTCCGGCTCCATCACGGCGTTGCCGATCGACATCAACCCGACGTCCACGTCATCGACGATTGACGGTACGCTGGGGGTGCTGGTGGACGACCCGGCCGATGCACTCTACCTGACACCGGATCAATGGCGTGGTACGGTCTACGTGACCGGTATGGACGTAGTGCCGGCGGAGGCGTACGGCGTGCGTGCGGACTGCGGTCTGCCCGGGACGCCCAGCCTGACGGCGGAAGTGATGGCCAGTACGTGGGAGTGGGCCGACGTGGACCACAACGCGCTGGTCAACTTCAACGACATCTTCGCCGCGGTCAACGCGTTCCAAGGGCGATGGGAGTCGGTCGAGGGGCCGACGATCTTGCCGAACTTGGACCTGGCGAACTGCCTGACGAATCAGGTGATCAACTTCAACGACATCGCTCGGGTGGTCGACGGTTTCCAGGGCAGGCCGTACGCGGACATCTGCCCGGTACCTTGCGGACCGTAAGAGCGAGACGAAAGTCGGACCCACCCGTGCGGCCGCCCCCCCCATAGGTCGCGCGGGCTGGGTCCGCGTTCTTTTTCATCCGCACATCCTACGAGTTGGGTACGTCTTGATGCCGGACGAGCATCGCGCTTCCGCCGCAAAGCCGCCCATTCCCCGCTGATCGCAACTTCTTCCCATGTAGAGGGTCGGCAGGGCGCCAGGCGATGTTCGGGTGCCGGCTCGCGCCGGCTTTGGACGACGTCTTGAATGCAATTCCCACTCCCGGGAGGTAGGGGGTAAACACCTACATGGAAACACCTATCGTGGAACGAGCAGTTACTGGGCAACCCTCTGGGCAGCGCAGTGTACGCCCCGCCTCGTTTGACTCTCCCACGGAGAGTTCTGGAATCGTATGGGGAAGTCTGCCAGGGTAGTTGGAAAAACCCCTCTTGACGTCCGGTATTGCGTCAGCGTACGATAGGCTTCGGAGGATGGGAGTTCGCTCGCTGCGATTGCGGGCGGGCGGGTCTTGGTTGTGGCCGCGTTACCGGCGGCCGGTCGGCAGTGAGTGGCCTCCGTTTGGCGCGGCGATTGCTGTTCGGGCTAAGGCACTCCACATCAGAATCAGTTTTCCATGAGGCTGCACCGCAGCGCGTGTGCTAGCGGTTCCGCCTTCGTCATTCGGCGTGCGCGATGCCGGCCGCGCTCGCGAGGACTTCCCTTGACGTCTCGAGTGGCGGGGCTACGGAGGGTCCGCCCCCTGCCTGTCCTGAGAAGCCGTCGAGAAACTGTCTAGCCACGAACGGCCCTTCGAGCGGTCAGAAGGGGGTGGTTGTCATGCGCTAATTCCGCGCGATCGTGTTTGAATCGTTGCACGGAGGGAGGAAGCACGATGGGCTCCGCCGCCGGCGCAGGATGTGTGCGCGTAAGGGCTGCGGATCAGTACGAAACGAACATGAAAAGGGAGTTTGTGATCATGCTTCAACGGCACAGTATTCCGATCATCGTCAGTGCGCTGGCGATCGCGTTATGGGTGGCGCCGGCCGGTGCGACAGTCACGGATATCTACGTTGACATTACGGCCACGGGTGGCAGCGACGATGGTACGAGTTGGACGGATGCCTTCCACTCCGACAGCGGCATTCAGAAGGCCCTCGACGCGGCGGCGGCAATCATCAGCTTGCCGGACGACACGGTCCGGATCCTGGTGGCCGAAGGTGAATACCGGCCCAGCAAGAGGACTGAAAGAACGGTCGCCAGAACCGAGACCTTCAAGATGATGTCCGGGGCCGACCTTTACGGCGGATTCCCGGAGGGGGGCGACTCGTTCGCGAGCCGGGATCCGGCGACGAACGTGACGATCCTCACTGGGGACCTGGATGGTGACGATTGGCTACTGACCAACATGGACGATAACGCCTATCATGTGGTGACCGTCGACGAGACTGCGGACGGCGTGACCATCGAGGGGTTCAAGATTACGCGCGGTAACGCCGATCGCCTGAACGGGATCGGCAACCCCCCGCCGAACTACATAGTCGACCGCCAGGGCTCCGGCCTGACCAACCGTGACAGGGACGATGCGGACGTGATCGCCAACAACCTGGTGGTCAGAGATTGCGTGTTCACGATCAACTTGTCGGACGATCACGGGGCGTTCAACGACCACGGCGAAAGGACGTTCGTCGAGGATTGCACATTCGACACGAATAAGTCGGACGTGAAAGCCGGTGGGTACTACAACCACAACGGTGGAAACTCGACCCTCGAGGGTTGCGTGTTCGAGCATAACGTGGCGGATCAGGGCGGTGGCGCGTACGTCGGCGAAGGTGCTACGACCATCTTCGACGGCTGCACCTTCGAATCGAATGATGCGTTCGAGTTCGGTGCGGGGCTCTACATCCACAACGACGCGGAGCCGGACGTTACGGACTGCGTGTTCGAACTGAACGATGCGACGCAGCGTGGTGCGGGCATCTACGTGAACCAGGCTGCTCCGACAATCGATCGCTGCATCTTCCTGGACAACGAAGTCGTTGGAGGCGGAGGCGGCTCGGACTTCGGCGGCGCCGGCGTCTACGTCACCGGTCAGCCAACCGGTGGTGGCACGGCGACGATCAAGAACTCGATCTTCTCCGACAACGCCTCAACGAACGCCAGTGGCGGTGGTGGCGCCATCTATCTCCTCAACGTCGGCGCCACGCCCGCGGATGCCCTCATCGAAAACTGCGTCTTCACTGGCGACTCGAGTGCGGAGTACGGCGGGGGGTTCTTCAGCAAGGCCTCTGATGCCGAACTCAAGACCTGCAAGTTCATCGACGAGTACGCCGCGCAAGCGGGTGGCGCGATGAACACGACGGACGGGGGGTCGCAGTCTGTGGCCGACTCGCTGTTCATCGGGAACACCGCGTCCGGCACTTTCAAGCTCGGGAGCGCCTGGGTCAGCGACAGCACCACGGTGACCGGCGAGGCGGGCTTCGTGCGGAGCAAGTTCGTCGGCAATACCGGTCTTTCGGTGATCTGGTCCCAAAGCAATGACGTGTACGTGGACAATTGCCTTATCGCACGGAATCCGGGTGCAGCGCTCGTTCAGTCCGGTTCTACGTACGACGAGTCGATGTATGTGCGGAACAGTACCGTGGCCCACAACGCACACGGGGCCCAAATCGGCAGCGGCTCCCCAGGCGACCTTTATGCCAAGTTCTACGACTCGATCTTCTGGGGTAACGGGCCCAGCGGCGGCTCGAGCGAGACGGACCAGATCGACAACGCGACGGTGGTGACTCACACGACGGTCAAGGACTGTTCCACCGGCTCCGGCGGGTATTGCGAGTCCGGGTCCGGGTCCCACTCGGACAACACGAGCACCGATCCCGACTTCGTGAAGGAGTACGGAGACGAGTACACCGGCACCTGGGACGACGACGACACGGGCTCGGACGACGCGGCTGACTATGTCGGTGCGGGCGAGGTCACTACGTCGACCATCGCCAATGCGGCCAAGACGACGTATACGTTCGTCACGTGGCCCGGTTCGTTCCCGGCGGTCGCCGATCTTCCGGGCTTGATCTTCCAGCCCAACGCCGACGCGGCGACCGAAGATGATTACACGATCATCTTCTCGGCAAACTCGACCTCGAAGGAACTCGTGGTGTGGGGTGATTATTCGGCGCACCTCGTCGATGGAAAGACCTTCAAGGTGCTCGATTACCACCTCGACACCTCAACTCCGTCCGCAGCGATCGATGCCGGCTCGAACAGCGAGGCGGCCGGTGCCTGTGGCACGATCGACTATTGCGATGCCGCCGGCTACGGAACCTGCACCAGCGACGTGTGCCTTACAAGCGACAAGGATCTGGACGGGAATACCCGCATCGTCACTTGCGACTCGGCGGATGTCGATATGGGGGCCTACGAGGTGCAGTCGGGCGACTGCCCCTAGCAGGGCGGCCGGCAAACTCGAATAAGGTCTCAACCGCCCCCCGTGGCGCGCTGTCGTGCTGCGGGGGGCATCTTATGCACCCCTCTCTCTGCGCCCGGCGGCTGCCGATTGAGGCGTGCGGGCCCGTCGGATCCTCCGCTGTCATATTGGCACACGTATCGGGCTTTCGGGCGGGCGGCTGCCAAGGTGGCAGGCCGCTCGCGCCAATCCGCCGACCTTGCGTTCGCCGTAACTAGTTTTCTAGAAAAGGTTTACGTCGAGGTGTTCGTTGGCTGCCGTCTGGTCCGCTGTTTGCATCGAGCCCCTTGGCACCGGTGCGCTGCGCACGTCGGCGTGGGCCGCGGGACCGTGGCTGTGATTGTAGTTACAACGCTGTTTGCTCTTTAAGCAATTAGGAGACAGGCGATATGGCGGTCAAACAACTGGCCTATGAGCAGGACGCCCGGCAGGCCCTGTGGGCAGGCGTCGAGAAGCTCGCGTCGGCGGTCAAGTCGACGCTGGGCCCGCGCGGACGCAACGCGGTGCTGGACAAGGGATGGGGCGGCCCGAACGTCACGAAGGACGGCGTGACGGTGGCTGAGGAAGTCGACCTCGAAGACAAGTACGAGAATATGGGGGCCCAGCTCGTCAAGGAGGCTGCCAGCAAGACCAGCAGCGTCGCCGGCGACGGCACGACTACGGCGACGGTCTTGGCTGAGGCGATCTTCAAGGCGGGGCTCAAGAACATTGCGGCCGGTGCTGACGCGTTTGCTCTGAACCGTGGCATCGAGAAGGCCGTCAAGAAGATCATCGAGTCGCTGGAAGGCATGTCGCGTCCGGTCAAGGCGGGCAAGCGTGACGACATCATCAATGTGGCCAAGATCTCGGCGAACAACGACGAGGTCATTGGCAAGCTGCTTGCGGACGCATTCGACCGGGTCGGCCGAGACGGCGTTATCACGGTCGACGAGGGGAAGACCTCCGGCACCGAGATCGAGTTTGTCGAGGGGATGCAGTTCGACCGCGGCTTCCTGTCCCCGCATTTCGTGACCGACCAGGACGCCGTCGAGTGCGTGTTGGAGAAGGCTTTCGTGCTCGTGTTCGAGGACAAGCTTTCGAGTGTGCCGAAGCTCGTGCCGCTGCTCGAAAAGGTCGCCAAGACGAAGAAGCCGCTGCTGATCATTGCCGAGGACGTGGAGGGCGAGGCCCTGGCGACGCTCGGGGTGAATAAGCTGCGCGGCATCCTGAACGTCTGTGCGGTGAAGGCTCCGGGTTACGGCGATCGGCGCAAGGCCATGCTCGAGGACATCGCGGCGCTGACCGGCGCTACGGCTGTCATGAAGGACCTCGGCATCGAGCTCGACGGCGTGTCCGTGAAGGACCTGGGCCAGGTCAAGAAGGTTCGCGTTGACGCCAACAACACGACATTCGTCGAGGGCGCCGGTTCGACCGACGCCATCCAGTCGCGCATTCAGCAGATCGCGAAGGAACTCGAAACGACGACTTCCGACTACGACCGCGAGAAGCTCAATGAGCGGCGGGCGAAGCTCGTCGGCGGTGTGGCGCAGATCAACGTCGGTGCAGCCACCGAGACCGAGATGAAAGAGAAGAAGGCTCGCATCGAGGACGCCCTGCACGCTACGCGGGCGGCCATCGAGGAGGGCATCGTGCCCGGCGGTGGCGTGGCCCTGCTTCGCTCGATCGATAGCCTGGACGGCCTCAAGCTCAAGGGTGACGAGAAGACCGGTGTGGCGATCGTTCGCGAGGCCTTGACGGCTCCGCTACGGCAGATCGCCACGAACGCGGGCCGGAACGCCGGCGTCGTCGTGCACAAGGTGCAGGGCAAGACCGGGTCGTTCGGCTACAACGCGGACACCGGTGAGTACACCGACCTGGTCAAGGACGGCGTGATCGACCCGACCAAGGTCGTCCGCACCGCACTGCAAAACGGTAGCAGCGTGGCTCGCGTCCTGCTGAGCACCGAAGTCTGCATCTCCGACAAGCCCAAGGACGACGACGGCGACGCCGGCGCCGGCATGGGCGGCGAAGACATGGACATGATGTAATCGGTCCGATCGCGGCCGAACTCGATATCGCGAAAAGGCGAGTAGCACCAAACTGACGATGGGCGAAAGTCGCGAACTGACAGCCGCGAGGCCCACACGAAAAGACGAAAGAGGAATCAACCATGGCGACCGCAACGGCAAGCAAGAAGAAGGTCAAGTTCCGTCCGATGGACGATCGCATTCTGGTCGACCCCTGTGAGGCCGACGAGACGACAGCCGGTGGGATCATCCTGCCGGACGCCGCCCGAGAGAAGCCGCAGCGCGGCGTGGTCATCGCGACCGGTCCCGGCAAGCTGCTCGACAGCGGCAATCGCGGCGAAATGTCGGTCAAGATCGGCGACGAGGTGTTCTACGGCAAGTACTCCGGCACCGAGGTGACGTTCGACAACGATAGTTACGTGGTCATCCGTGAGAACGACATTCTCGCAGTGGTGGATAAGTAGGGATGTACGCCGGGCCGCGGTAGTGTCCGGACGCAGCGTGTCCGGAAGCAAGCTCCGATCGGCGGCTCGAACGTGACCAAACGATAAAAGGAACTTGGTATGGCCAAGCAAATGATGTTCTCCCAGGAGGCGCGGGAGCAAATCCTGACGGGACTTTCCAAACTGGCGGCTGCGGTCAAGGTGACGATGGGCCCCACGGGGCGCAACGTACTGCTGCAGAAGTCCTACGGCGCGCCTCGCGTGACCAAGGACGGCGTCAGCGTGAGTAAGGAAGTCGAGCTGCCGCAGCCGTTCGAAAACATGGGCGCCAAGCTGATCAACGAGGTGGCGTCTAAGACTTCGGACGTGGTGGGCGATGGGACGACGGCGGCCACCGTGCTTGCCGAAGCGATCTTCCGCGAAGGCTACAAGCGTGTCGCGGCCGGCGCCAGCCCGATGGCGGTGAAGCGCGGCATTGACCTGGCGGTTTCGGCTGCCGTCGATGCGATCAACAACCTGTCGATCAAGGTCCGGGGCAACGACGACCTGGCGAAGGTGGCTACGATCTCCGCCAACGGCGATGAAGAGATCGGCAAGTTGCTGGCTGAGGCGCTCGATGCCGTGGGTACCGACGGCGTGGTCGAGGTGGAAGAGGGCAAGTCGCTCGACACCGAGAAAGAGGTCGTCGAGGGCATGCAGTTCGACAAGGGCTACCTTTCGCCTTACTTCATGACCGATCCGGGCTCGCTCGAGTGTGTCCTGAGGGACCCCGCGATCCTGATCTACGAAAAGAAGATTTCCAATCTTCGCGAGTTTCTTCCGGCTCTCGAGGCGATCGCCTCGGGCGGCAAGCCGCTGCTCGTCATCGCCGAGGATGTCGACGGCGAGGCGCTTGCCGGTTTGGTCGTCAACAAGATGCGCGGCGTGCTGAGCTGCTGTGCGGTCAAGGCGCCGGGCTTCGGCGATCGCCGCAAGGCCATGCTGGGTGATCTCGCGGTGCTTACCGGCGCGACGTTGATCAGCGAGGATCTCGGCATCAAGCTCGAGACCATCACGTTGAACGAAATGGGCTCGGCGAAGAAGATCGTCATCGACAAGGACAACACGACCGTCATCCAGGGTGCCGGCAAGAAGGCCGACATCAAGGCCCGCTGCGGTCAGATTCGCAGCCAGATGGACAAGACGACCAGCGACTACGATCGCGAGAAGTTGCAGGAGCGGCTGGCACGCCTGACCGGCGGCGTCGCGGTGATTCGCGTCGGCGGTGCGACCGAGATCGAGGTCAAGGAGCGCAAGGACCTCGTCGACGACGCGTTCCATGCCACCAAGGCGGCGGCCGAGGAGGGCATCGTGCCCGGCGGCGGCGTGGCGTTCC
>JAJDDX010000484.1 GCA_029260055.1 Phycisphaerae bacterium | reverse complement strand
CCGCGGCGGCTGCGATCGCCAATCTCGCCATCCAACAGCACGATGCCGTCGGGTTGGCATTATTCGACGAGCCCATCACGCAGTTCATCCGCCCGTCCAACAACACGCACCAGTGGAAGACGGTCGTTCGGGAATTGGCCGGCAAGACGGGCCCCGCCAAGACCTCGATGGAGCGCGTGTTCGCGGAATTAGCCGAGCGCGTTCCGACTCATACGTTGATCATTTTGGTCAGTGACCTCTTCGACGACGTGGAGGCTGTCGTCAACGGGCTTCGCCGGCTTCGGTTTCGTCGCCAAGACGTCATTGTCTGGAACCTCTGGGATCCGGCGGAACTTACACTGAGTCTCTCGGGGCCAACGCTATTCGAGGGGTTGGAGGGCACGGGGAGGGTCATGGCGGATCCCGGTTCGCTTCGGGCACGGTACACCGAGGAGGTCCGCCGATTCCAATCGCGTTTGAAACGGGCGTGTGGGAAGTTGCAGACTGACTACGCGCTGCTCGATACATCGCAGCCGCTCGACGCTGCGCTGACAGGCTACCTGGCGACACGCGCCGCACGATTGCGGCAGCGCAGCTCGCGCGTGATGGGTGCCGGCTGATGCGCCAATGGAAGTGACTCCGGCCCAACTCGTGCCGTTTGTTCATCCGTCCATTGCCGGCTTTGCTCTGGCGGCCGGCGTCGTCCCGATCCTCGTACATTTGATCAACCGTCGGCGGTATCGTCGTGTCCGGTGGGCGGCGATGTCCTTTCTCCTGACCGCCAACCGCCGCAGCTCGAAGCGTGTGTTCCTGGAGCAGTGGTTGTTGCTGATCGTTCGCATCGCCGCGGTGGTATTGTTCGGTCTGGCGGTGGCGCGTCCCTACTTCCCGGCTTCGGCCCTTTCGCCCATCGCTTCATCGCACGTACACCGTGTGCTTCTGATCGATAACTCCCTCTCGATGAACGCGCGTGTCGACGACAAAACGGCGCGCTTCACGCTTGCGAAGGGGGCGGCCGAGCGGCTCCTGGCGTCATTCCCGCGGACTGATGCCGTCAGTATCGTGACGCTGGCGGAGCCGGCCACGGCGGTCGTGGCGCATCCATCGTTTGATCGCCGGTTCGTCAAGGAGCGCCTGTCAGGCGTTGTCGCCACCCAGCGCGGCACCGACTTCGTCGGCGCGATTGCGGCGGCGCACGAGATCCTCGACGACTCCGAGTTTCCGGAGCAGAACCGGGCGGTCTATCTGATCTCGGACATGCCTGACCGGTCGTTTGCTGCTCCTTCGCCAGGGACTGTCGCGCCGGTGGCAGCGGCGCTGCGCGCCCTTGCCGGCAAGCTCGCCAAGCCGAGCGCGGATATGAACATCATCCAGGCCGCGCGGGGTCCGGCTCCCAACGTGGCGGTGACCGATCTGCGATGCGAATCCACGCTGGCGAGCGTCGGCCTGCCGATCCGATTTCAGGCCGAGGTGACGAACTTCTCGACGGTGACCACGCGCGGTTTGTCGCTTGAAGTGCGGCGTGGCGGCCAGATCATTCGCCGCCAACCGCTGACTCCCATCGAGCCCGGGCGGTCGGCCGTGGCGGAGTTTGCGGTCGCCCCTAGCGCGCCCGGTACCTATGCCTATGAAGCGCGCGTACTCGGCGTGGCGGACGACGGCCTCGCGGAGGACAACGTGCGCTTCGTATCGGTGGAAGTGCGCGACGCGACGCCGGTTCTTCTGGTGGATGGTCGACTCGGGCCGACCCCGCTTTCCGGGCAGACGGGCTATCTCGCCACGGCACTGGCACCCGGCTATGCAGGCCACCGGACCGCGCGAGCAGGCGATCGAGCCATTGCTTCGCCGGATCGGTTCCTGATGGCGCCGAAGATCATCGGCGATGCGGAGTTCGATGCCGAAGCGCTGGACGAGTTCGGCGTAGTTGCGCTGTGCAACGTGCGGCGCCTCACTCCTGAGCAATGGAAGCGGCTCGAGTTGTTCGTGTCGCGCGGCGGTGGTTTGATCGTGTTCGCGGGCGATCTGGTGGCTGTCGATCACTACAATCGGCTCGGCTACGCCGAGGGGGCGGGCTTGTTGCCGGGCACGCTCGACCGGGCTGCGCCACGGTCGTCGGGCGACGATGCCGTCACGACGGTGAGCACCGAAGGCCTGACGCACTCCATCGTATCGCGGTTCGCCGACCACCCCGAGAGCGGCCTGTTCCTCGCACGGATCGATCGATACCTGCCCGTTCGAACCGATCCCGCGCGCGGCGACGTGGTACTTCAATACGCTGACGGCAACGCGGCGCTGATCGCGGGTGATTTCGGGCGGGGCCGCGTCCTGCTATGCACCACGACAGCGAGCATGGATTGGAACAGCCTTCCCGCCAAGGGCGACTACGTGTCGTTGATGCTCAACGCCTTCTCGCACCTGGCGCCGGCTCGCGGAGCGCACCGTAACATCGTCGTGGGCCGCAGCATCCACGAGTTGCTCAGCCCGCGCGAGAGCTCGCTTCCGCTGCGTGTGGCGGGCGGCGGCGGATCCACGCGGGACGTGCGGCTCGTGTCGGCCGACGAGGCATTGGCAGCGGCGTACGGCCCGACGGAAAGTGCCGGAACGATTGCACTTTCCATTGGCGATGACGTCAGGGATTTTGCGGTGAACATCGACGTGGCCGAGTCCGACCTGGCCACCGTCGACGCGGAGGCCATCGAGGCCGCTATGGGCGGATCGGTGCGCTTCGTCAGCGACGCGTCCGCCGTCGCCGACCCGGGCGGTGTCGCCCGCGCGGGAGAGCTGGCACTGGCGGTGCTGTGGCTGGTCGTCGTGCTGCTACTGTCGGAGGTTTGGATTGCGTACTGGTTCGGATCGCGGCGGTCCGTCGCGGGCTGATGGGCTGACGGCGGGAGTCGCAGTGTTAGCGAGGTCTTTGTGACGCGCGTGATCGAATGGCTTCTTGATCTTCAGGATATCCGCCTGGCGAGCGATGCGCCCGTGCTGGTGAAGTTCGCGGCGCAGGTGCCGGTGTGGGCGCTGTTTTGCTGCGCGCTGGCCGGGGTCACCTGGATCGTCCTGATCTACCGTCGCGAAGAGACGACGCTGCGCCGGCGGATCGTTCTATCCGCGTTGCGGGCGGCGATTGTAGCGTTGGTCGGCGTGGTGCTGTGTCGACCTTCGCTGGTCTTCGAGCGGAACAGCGTGGAACAATCGCGCGTGGTGCTGCTTACCGACACGTCGCACAGCATGGCTTCGTCGGATCGTTACAGGGACGACGCGCTCGCCGGCGCCGCGGTGGCCGGCGCCGGTCTTTCCGACACGGCGCAACTCGCGACACAGTCGAGGCTCGATTTGATCAAGGGTGCGCTGCTTGGCGAGGGCGGTGCCGCATTGTCGGCGATCATCGCGAACAATGACCTGCAGTTATGCACGTTCTCCGGGACGGTCGAGACGCAGGGGTTCGCCGCAAGCGATGATGAGCTTCCATCCGTCGCTCGCCGCATTGAAGCACTCGTCGCCGACGGAACCAGGACCGACCTGGCCGGTGCGATCCATCGAGCGATCGAGGAAGCTCAGGGCAGGCGGCTTGCGGCGTTGGTCCTCGCCAGCGACGGGCAGACGACCGAGTCGAGCAGCCTCAAGGACGTGCTGGACATGGCGCGGGGGCGGAGGATTCCCATTCTGCCGATCCGGATCGGATCGCCCGAGCGTCCCAAGGACATCGACCTCGGCCCGGCGCTGGCCGATGAAAGCGTGTTCGTGAATGACCTCGTGGCCGTCGAGATCCAGTTGGCGGCCACCGGTCTGACAGAACCGGTGATCGTGCCCGTGCGCCTCATCGATGAAGCGACCGGTGAGGACGTGGCATCGACTGAGGTGTTGCTCGATCCGGACAACTCCGCGACCACCGTCGAGCTTCGCGTCAAGCCGGCTCGGGCGGGGCGGTTTCGCTGGCGTATCATCGCCGAGCCGCTGCCGGACGAATGGGCGACGGCCAACAACGAGGCCCACGTCGAGGTGACCGTCCTGGACGACCGCGTCAACGTGCTCTATGTCGAGGGTTACCCGCGGTACGAATATCGCTACTTGAAGAATGCCTTGTTGCGTGAAGAAACGGTCGAGTTGCGTGTGCTGCTGCTCGAGGCCGATCGCCAGTTCATTCAGGAGGGCGTGACACCCATCAGGCACTTCCCCGAGAGCCCGGAGGAGTTGAACAAGTACGACGTGGTTCTGTTCGGCGATGTCGATCCGCGCGCGGGTTGGCTATCCGAAGCGCAGGTGACGATGCTCCTGGATTTCGTGGCCAACCGAGGCGGCGGGTTCGGGCTTATCGCCGGGGAGCGTTCGGCGCCGCATCGGTATCTCGGTACGCCGCTGGAGCGGCTCTTGCCCGTCAGGATCGATCCGAGCTTCCTCGGGCACTATGATGCCTCGCTGACCGCCGGCTTTACGCTGGACCTCACGCCGCAGGGGCGCCGGAGCCGGCTGTTCAGCTTCTTCGACGGGCCAAATGCGGAGCCGGCGGCGGATGCCGCCACGCGAAGTGAACGGTTCGAGGCGCTGCCGGAGCTCTACTGGATCGCCCGAACACTCGGGCCAGCGCCGGCAGCCACGGTGGTTGCCCAGCATCCGACGGTCAGTAACGCAGCCGGCGCGATGCCGGTCGTCGTGACGGGGCGCTACGGTGCCGGCAAGCTCTTCTTCCAGGCGACTGACGATACGTGGCGCTGGCGGCGCCACACGGGTGAGCTGCTGCACGACACCTACTGGGTTCAAGTGGTGCGCGAGCTGATGCGTGGCGATCGATCGGGCGTCGACCGCCGCTACACGATCCGCGCGGACCGCCGCGTCTATCAATACGGAGTCCCGATTCGCGCGCAGGTAGAGGTTTTCGATTCCAAGCTCGCGGCACTGCATCCCGATTCGATCGAAGTCGTGGTGTCGCAGCGCGGCGACGGCGGGGCATCGGTGACGGGGCGGTTCGACGTTCACCGGCTGGGCGAGGACTCGAACTTGTACGAAGGTACGTACCTGCCGCCGCACGCCGGCAGTTACACGCTCCAGATTGATGAGTCGGTCGATCGGCCCGATCGTCCGGATCGGCGTAAGGCACTGGTCGGCGTGCGCGTTGAGCGGCCCGATCTCGAAGGTCGGGCGCCTGAAGCTGATCATGACCAGCTCGAACTCATCGCGGAGGCGACGGGCGGGCGCGTGGTCGAGTTGGACGAGCTTGCGGAGGTCTTCGCCGAGCTTCCGGATCGAAGTGTGCAGATTCCGGACGACATCGTCGAGCCGCTTTGGGACTCGAAGCTGTCGCTGGTTCTCTTTGTCCTGTTGATCGGAACGGAATGGGGGCTTCGAAAGGTGTTTGGGCTGCTCTGATACGGGCGGACTCTTACTCGGATGACACGGCAATGGGATGGAAAAGGCGGAATAGCGAGCCTGTAATCAACTGATGGACGCGCGCCACGCCAACAAGTCGCATCTTCTCGATCGCCTGCACGCGATCCGGCGGACGATCCGCGCTCGCCTCGCGATGTTCGGGGCCTTTACGGTGGTTACGGGCGGCGTGGCTGCGTTCGTGGTCGTTGTCGCGTTCGACTGGCTCCTTCACCTTCCGCCGGCGCTCCGCGTTCTTGCCCTTGTGTTGTTCATCGCGGGGTTTGCGCTGTCGACCTGGTACTGGGTCGTTCGACCACTTGCCGCGCCGCTGCGCATCAATGAGATCGCCGGGCGACTCGAGAAACACTTTTCCGGGCTGACCGATCGACTGACGAGCACCGTCGATTTCCTTCAACAAGGAGGCGACGGATCGTCCGCGATGGTTCGCGAGGTGGTCGGCAACACCGAGCGCGTGCTTCGGACAATGCCGCTGGAATCGGCGATGAGCGCCAGGCCCGTGGCGCGTGCCGGCGCGGCGCTGGTCGTGAGCATCAGTGCGCTCGTGTGCCTGGCCGTAGCGGCGCCGCTTTGGACACTGACGGGGCTGGCTCGCTACACAGATCCGTTCGGTCCGGTGGAGTGGCCCCGCGCGGTTCAGATCGTGCGGACCGCATCGGATCAGGTGGTGGCTGTGGGCGAATCCGCCACCGTCTCGATGCACATCGGGCGCGGCCTGCAGACGTCTCTGCGCGGAGTCGTACACATGCGGGACCCGGACGGCACGACATCGTCACTGACCATGCAGCGCGATGAGGACGACGTCTTCCACGCCACCATCGACGCGATCACCACCGACCTGTCATGCTGGTTCGAGGCGGGTGACGACAGCACGTACCGGCGCCCCTTCACTATCCGCGCGGTGAGACGGCCCACCGTCGTGGCGGCGACGGCGCTGGTCGAGCCGCCGCCGTATGCGGCTTCGCTAGCTGCGCGCAGCGTCGATCTGAATGCCGGGCCCGCGCTCGCCACGATCGGCGGGTATGTAACCGTCGCGATCAAGTCCTCCAAGCCACTCATCGACACCGCGTCTCATTCGGGCGCCGGGCTCCGTCTGAATGACGGCGGCTTCATCGGAATGGTGCTCGACCCGGATGACGCGTCACGAGGCTCGGTGCGAATCGAGGTCGAGCGTGACCTCCGGTTCCTTATCGAGCTTCATGACGAACACGGGTTCGAGAACCACGGCGCGCAATCTCGTTCGATCTTGGCCGCCGAAGACGCGCCGCCCGTCGTCACGGTAGTCGAACCGCGGAGCGTCACGGAACTGACACCTCGTGGTTCACTCCGGCTTTCAGCCCGGGTTGAGGATGACTTCGGTGTCGTCAGTTTCGTTCTCGAGGCGTTGCGCGCGGGTACGGACGATTCGGCGAGCGTGCCGCTGACCGAGCAACTCGCATTCACACGCAGTGCCCTGCGCGTGGAGGGTTCCGTGGGTTACGACTGGCTGCCGGCAACGTCGCTGTCGGACGGACTCATGCCGGGCGACAGCATCACCTACAGCCTCGTCGCTACCGACAACCGTGTGACGGATGCCGCAACCGGCCAGGTCGGTCGCTCGACCCCGATGCAAATCAGGATCATCAGCGATGTCGAATTCGAGATGCGCGTGCGTGATGACATAGCCGTGCTGGAGACGCGTCTTCGCGAAGTGATCCTGGATCAAACGGAACTCATGGACGAGACGGTCGCCCTGACCGCGGACGGCGCTGACGTACAGCCGCTCAACTCCGCACAACTCGAAGAGGCGACCACCGCGGCGCAGCGGCAGGACCGCCTATCGCGGCGAGCTGCCGAACTCGGGTGCCGTTTCGTTGATCTTGCCGGACGTATGGAACGCAACAAGGCGAGCGATGCGGAAGCAAGGGCCCAGATCGTGGCGCTGGCCGACGCGCTCGACGCCGTGTCTGACGGACCTCTTTCGTCGGCGGGCAACCACCTGGCGCGGACGCGCGACATCACCGACGCACCGGGGCAACAAGAGGCGCTTCGCGCGGCTGTCCGCGATCAAGAAACAGCCACGCAACGACTTCGGGCGCTGATTCGAACGATGACCCAATGGGGGAACTTCCGCGCGCTGGTAGCCAAGACGCGCGATCTGCTCGAACGTCAGCGAGGACTCCGTACGACCACGGGTCGGCTTGGCGAGTCGATGCTGGGCAAGCCGGTGGCATCACTCACACCGGACGAGGTGACTGCGTTGACGCGTGTTCGACGACGGCAGGAGCAACTGGCTGCCGACGCGGATCAACTCCTCGAACGGATGCAGCGCCTCGCCGGCGTGGAGGTCGAGAAGGACCCAGCCGGTAGCGAGGCGAGCGCAGCGGCGTTACGAGCGGCACGGGCCAACGATGTGACGAAGCACCTACTCGAAGCGGCCGGCGCCATTGGTGGCAACCGCACGGCGGCCGCCACGATTGAGCAGAAGCAGGCGGAGGACGGCCTGAAAAGGACGCTCGCCGCTCTCGAACAGCGCGCCGATCGCGAGCTGCAGCATCTTCGCAAGAACCTGGCACGCGCCGAGGAGTTGGTCGCGCAGCTCATCGCGGACCAGGAATCACTCCGCCTGGCCACGGCCGAGGCCGGCATGATGGGCGCGGGCACGGACGACATGGCGTCGCTCGAAGGGCGGCAGCGGCAGACGCGTCGCAACGCCAAGGACATCGGCGAGCAAATGGAGCAGACCGACCGCATCGCGCCGGCCGGTCGACTGGTGCGGCAATCGACCAAGCCGATGGGGCTGGCGGAGCGCAGCCTCGCCGAGCTCGAGGCGGTCGAGGCGACCGAGGGGCAGGACGAGGCGTTGGCACTACTTAGCGAGGCGCTTCTGCAGCTCGACGAGATCGCGGCGCAGGCCGAACAGGAGGCTTTGCAGCGAACGCTTGCGGATATCCACGAGCAACTGACTGAGCTCCTTGCGGCTCAAACCGCCGTTAACGTGGCCGTCGGGAAGCTTGCCGAGTCGGCCGAAGACCTGGGGCGCGTGGGGCGGTCGCAGGCGCGTCAGGCGTCGCGGCTGTCGCGGGAGCAGAGCGATGTACGCCGGATGCTCGACGCCATGCTGCCCGATGTCGAAGAGGTCATGGTCTACAAGTGGGCACTGGATCGCGTCGGGCGATGGATGGATGACGCGCGGCGCATGCTGGATGGCAGAACGATCGACGCCGACCTTGTCGACACGACCGAGCGAATCGCCGCCGAACTCGCGAAGTTGATCAAAGCCATAGACGACACGCAAGAACTCGCGGTCGATGAGGAATTCGCCGAAGCGGAAAGCGGCGGCGGTGGTGGCGGCGGCCAGAAAGGCCAGTCGAAACCGATTCCGACCGTCGCTGAGCTGCTGGTCCTCCGCGCGATGCAGCAGGACATCAACGAAAGGACGTCCGAACTCGGCGAGTCGGTGTCGGCCACCGATCCGTCCGAGGATGATCTCAGGAAGATCGGGCGCGTCGGGGAGGATCAGGCGGAAGTCCGGAAGTTGGCGGAAATGGTGACGGGGCGGGCACATGGTCACTAGGGTGAGCGGCATGAGACGTGAACGAATCAGTTTGACTCGGCTTCTCGGTTGTGCGGCGGCTGTCGGCTGCCTTCTCTCCATCGCGCTGCCGGTGTTCGCCCAAGACCCGGCGCCGCCCAAGGAGCCCGACGACAAGGAAAAGAAGATCGGCGAACGCCTCGTGCGGAAGTCCGTGGGGCAAGGCGATGAGGGCATTATGGCGGGCCTGATTCGCATGATGGACGAGGTGTCCGATAGGCTCGATGACGAGTTCGACACCGGCGCTGACACGCAGGCCATTCAGAAGCAGATCATGGAACGGCTCGATGAGGCGATCAAGCTCTCCGCTGCGCGCAAGAGTTCGGGCAAGCGCCAGCCGCGCGACAAGAGCGACAAGCGGCGGAAGAAGGATCAGTCGAATAAGAAGTCGGGACAGAGTGCCAAGCAGCAGCAAGGCGACTCGCAGGACGCGAAGTCGCAGGACGCGGCGGCCGGCAAGGCTGATGCCGTCTCGCCCGACGGCATCGACGGTGCGCGCGACGTGCGCCGGACGTGGGGGCATCTTCCCGAACGGGAACGAGACGAGGTGATCCAGGGCGTGGACGAGGAATACCTGGAAGCCTATCGGATGTGGATCGAGCGGTATTACCGTGCATTGCAGGAAAGCCATGAGTAGTCGACGCACACAGAGCTTCGTCTTGCTGCTAATGCTCGCTGTGGCGGCGGCGAGCGCACACGCGGCCGCACCGCCCGAGCGAGCCACACCGAGCGAGCGTGAGTTCACGCCGCAGGCCCGCGCGGGGGTGAAAAGGGCGCTGGCCTGGCTGGCGCAGCAGCAGGAAGAGGATGGTTCGTTCGGCAATCTGTCGCACTACGGCCCGCACGTGGGGATCACCGGGCTCGCCGGTCTGGCGTTCATGTCCGACGGGCACATGCCGGGCCGCGGACGCTATCAACACGTGGTCGAGCGATGCGTCGACTTCATCGTCACGCACAGCTCGGAAGGCGGCTTGTTGGCGGCTGAGACCTCGCACGGACCGATGTACGGCCACGGGTTCGCCACGCTGTTCCTGGCCGAAGTCTACGGGATGACCAACCGCAGCGACGTGCGTGAGGCGTTGCGTAAAGCGGTGCGGCTCATCGTCAACACGCAGAATGAAGAGGGCGGTTGGCGCTATCAACCGGTCCGCGCCGACGCCGACCTGTCGGTGACCGTATGCCAGATCATGGCACTTCGAGCCGCGCGGAACGCGGGCGTCTACGTCGACAAAGGCGTCATCGACAAGGCCATCGAGTACGTTACGCAGAGCCAGAACCCCGACGGCGGCTTTCGTTATATGCTCAATTCCGGCGGGTCGGCATTCGCCCGATCCGCGGCGGGCATCGCGGCGATGCAATATGCCGGAATCTACAGCGGAGAATCGATCGAAAACGGGCTACAATATATAGGGCGGTTCGTGCCGCCCCATGAGCAGACGGTCGGCCACTACTTCTACGGGCACTATTACGCCGCGCAGGCCATGTTCCTCGCCGGCGATGCCTATTGGCAGCCGTGGTGGTCGCCGGTGCGTGACGAGTTGTTGCTAAAACAGAGCGAGGAAGGATACTGGCGAGGCCAGGCCGGGCAGGAATATGGGACCTCCATGGCGCTCATCATTCTGCAAATGCCCAACCGGTTGTTGCCGATCTTTCAGAGGTGAGTATGTACTCCGGGCCGACCACACATCCAGTGCGAGCTTGCGTTGTTGCCGTGCTCGTTGCGACGGCAGCGGGCTCGAGTTCTGCGCACGGCCAATCCGCGACCGGCGTTGACGCCATCGTGCGGACGGTCGACACGGATGCGCTGCGCGGAAAACTGACCGCGCTGTCGCTGACAGGCGGTGCGACCCTTCGTACTGAGCACGACGGCACGATGCTCATCCGCGCGGCCGACCTCGTTCGGTTGACCATGGTCGAGACAGCCGCCGCGCCTCCCGCCGACAAGACGACCCTCGAACTGAACGAGGGTGACTGGATAGCCGGGAGGATCGTGGCAGGCGGCACAGACGCGGTGACCGTCGAGACGATTGCGCTGGGTAGGGTCCACCTGCCGCTGGACGCCGTCGAGGGTGTGCGGACCGCCAAGGCTTCTCAGCCGGCGTATCGTGGATCGGTGGCGTGGTTCGAGCGAACGGCGGCCGGCGATTCCGACGCCGTGCTGCTGACCAACGGCGATGTGGTCAGCGGCTTCGTGACCGCCATCGACAGCGACGGCATCACGATTGACGGCTCGCTGGGCGAGGCGGATATTCCGCTTGCGCGCACGCTGATAGCCCGCTTGGCTCCGGGCAGACCGGCGCCGCTCACCGGGCCGCGGTTTTCGCTCAGCGTCCGCAGGACAGGCCGCTTGACCGTGACGGCCTTCGACTTGACTGGTGCCACCGCTGAGGCACGACTTCGCCATTCAGAGCATGTCAGCGTCGCGGCTTCGGACATCCTCGCCATCGAGGTGGCCGGCGGACGCTGGGAGTGGCTCTCCGCCATGCAGCCCATCAGCTTCCAACACACGCCGATGCTCTCACTCGGTTGGGACCACGTGAACGATCGCAACGTGCTGGGCAAACCCATGGTCGTCGCGGGCAAGCGGTATGAGCACGGCGTGGGCGTGCATTCGCGATCGAGCTTGATCTACGATCTTCAAGGCAAGTATGCCACATTCGTGACGGCCATGGGCATCGACGACGACAGCGGCGACCGTGCCGACGTGTCGGTGCACATTCTGGTCGACGGCAAACGACGCTTCGACAAACAGCACATCAAACCGGGCGCACTCATCGGCCCGATCCGCACCGACGTAGCCAAGGCCAAGCGACTCGAACTCATCGTCGACTACGGCGCCAACGGCGACATCCAAGACCGCTTCAACTGGATCGAGCCGGCATTGGTGCGGTAGGCGACTCCCGAGGAACGACAGATCGTGTGGTCCGCACAGCGGACCCTACGGTTCTCCGACTCGCCGTGGGCGGCGTCCCGGGTGGGATGTACGAATCACGAATTCGCCCGCCCCCGCAGCCCCCTTAGCAAGGGGGGAAGCTAGCCCGCGTGTTACCGGACCTAGGCGGGTCCATGCGGCGTCCGAGAACGTGGCGCGTGTGGCGACGGCGGGCGCCGTCGCCGCTCGGCATCGCCTCTCTCGACCGACTAGCGTCTTCTTCCAGCCCGTTCGCGTTTTCCCCCTCGCGGACTCGCAACTTACTCCTGTCGCTCGCCGATAACCCTAGCAAGGCGTACTCGGTGCGCATTGCATGTCGTGAAGTTGCGGGGGCTGGGCAGCGTGTGTTTGCACGCTCCCCGGAGCAACCGACGAGGAGACTGCAGCGTGGGATGGTGGCACTGGATCGTTGATGCGATCACGGGGAAAGAGGCGAACGAGCCCTCGGGGACGGCTGCGCCCGCTTCGCGCATGTCGTCGCGTCAGGCGGAAGGCGGGGTGGCGACGCTCGAGGCACCGCCGGCCACCGAGGTCGACGCCGTTCAGTCAGACGAAACAGCGGTCGACGCGCCATGGTGGGCTCCGCCGAATGCCACGGCCACCGAGCCGATCGCACCGCCAAAGCCCGACCTCGATCACGAAGGGCTGGCGTTCGAGAACCTGCTGATCTCGCACTTCGACGGCCACGACCTGAGCCTGCCGTCTATCCCGCACATACTCGAGCGCGTGCTGCGCGCACTGCGCGATCGTAACTGCGACTACAACAAGCTCGCGCAGGCCATCGGTGAGGACCAGGTCATCGCAGCCGCCGTGCTTCGCATGGTGAACTCGCCGCTGTACCGCGCGTCTGACAAGATCACGACGCTCAAGCCCGCGATCACACGGCTCGGCTCGCGAGCGATGCGCACCTTGATGATGCATGAGGCGCTGAAGGCGACGACGTTCACGAAGGGTGGCGCGAGCGCGGAACTCGCTCAGCTTCTGTGGTACCGCTCGCTGGCCAGTTCGTGCATCATGAGAGGTCTCGCCGAATTCGTCAGGATCGACCCGGAGGACGCCGCGCTCATCGGTCTGCTGCACGACATCGGCAGCGTTATCGTGCTTCGCCTCGGACAGAGCGAAGTGGACGCCGGCCGCTACACGCTCGAGTTCGATTCGTTCGAGTTCTTCTGCTACGAAGCTCACCAGGAGTTCGGCGAACTCGTCGCGGACGGGTGGAAGCTACCCGACAAGCTGAAGTCGTTGATCGCCAGCCATCACGATCTGCCAGCCGACGATGATCCCCTGCGGGTCGAGCGCTGGCTGCTGCAACTGACCGACATGATCAACTCGATGCTCGGCTACGGCAACGAGGCGACCTACGACCTGATGAACTCCCTTCCCGTGCTCGAGCTGGGCCTTTGTGACAAACCCGGCTTCACGGACTTCATCGATCGCCTGCCCGACGAACTCGACGAGGCGCTGAAGGCGATATAATCAGCTATCAACTATCAGCCATCAGAATGTAGGGTCCGCTGTGCGGACCACACCTGTTGCATGGTCCGCACAGCGGACCCTACCGTCTCACAGCGGACCCTACCGTCTATCAGCGATCGGTTTGCTCACGTCAGATCGGTTTGACGACGATCGCTTTGGGCGACGTGGGGCAGTGGAGCTGGCAGACGCCGCAGCCGGTGCAGCCATCGGGCAGCACTTCCGGCGGGCCGGTGCCTGCGAAGCGGATGGCGGCTGGGCCCAGCGGGCAGAGTTCGACGCAGACGACGCATTTCTCGCCGTTGGTGCGCGAGCAGATCGGCGTATACACCTCAGCCAGCCCCATTCGGATTTGCTCGGGTTCTGTCAGCGGGAGCAGCGCTCCCGACGGGCAGACATGCGTGCAGAGCAGGCCCTCGCAGATGACGCAGGCGGCTCTGTCGGGGTCGATGACCGGCGTTTTGCCGGCTGTCGCGCCCGGTTCGTCGTGCAGGAAGATGGCTCGTGCCGGACAGGCGTCGACGCACTTTCCGCACGCCTCGCAGGTCTGGACGAACTGTGGCTCGGCGAGCGCTCCGGGTGGGCGGAGTCGGTGGCGGAGGTCGTCGGAGCCTACGTCGAACCGCTTCTCGATATAGCCGGCCAGCGGCTCGACGGCTTTCGAGATCGCCTCTCGAAAGAAGCGGCGGCGGTCAGGCGCGTTTCCAGGATCGTTCGTCATTGAGGTATCCGGTGGTTCGGTGCTCTATCGAGCCCCACAGTCGCCATTCTCGGTGCCATTCTCCCGTCGGTTGCCATGAGCGTGGCGAGCCGGATAATCGCGACTGGCAGCCGACCGCGGCATAGGCACGATCACGCGAAGGCGACCGGTCTTATGAGCAAGCTATCCGACGTTCACGGTCCAGACGAGGTTCGCGAGGCGTTCCGCGTCTACCTCCGGGATCGCGGGATCAAGTATACCACGCCGCGGCAAAAGGTCCTCGACGCGGTGCTCGATCTTCATCATCACTTCGACGCCGAGCAGGTTCTCTACGCGCTCAAAGAACGTGACCTGAAGGTGGGCAAGGCCACGGTGTACCGAACGCTCCCGCTGCTGGTCGATTGCGGCGTGCTCAAAGAAGTCCGCTTCGACGTGAAGCAGACGCATTATGAGCACGCATTCGGCGAGGGGCCGCATGATCATATGGTGTGCCGGCGATGCGGGCGGATCGTCGAGTTTGCCTCGGATGAGGTGGTCGAGCTTCGAAGTCGCATCGGGCGTCGGCACAACTTCCACGTCATCAGCCACCGTTTTCAGCTAACCGGGCTGTGCTGGGATTGCGCGATCGTCTGCCCGGTGGCCACCATGCCCGCGCCGGAGCGTCGCGAGTAGGCCGCCGGCCGGTCCCTACCGATCAGCACTGCTCGTGGTCCGTATCCAAGCGTCATTGGACACCGCTTGTGCCGGTGATTATGTTGCGGTCGCGAAGATAGGGAACGACGTGGTAGAAGCTACGGAAGCCTAGATGCTCTTTCAGCGGATAGCGTACGGAACGCTCGCCATCGCCGTTCTCACCGGATTGATCGTGCTGGATGTCGTCATGGCGACGACGGCGGGGTCATCCGGCGGTCAGTTTGCCGCCTTTCTGGCACACGGTAGTTTCATCCCTCTTGCCATTGCGGCGATGGCCGTACTCGGCGCTGTCGAACTTGCTCGCTTCTTCAGGTTGAAGGGGGCTGCACCGTACGCGCGCTTCGCGTATGTGATGATTGGCCTGACGGTCCTCTCGCCGTGGCTCTCGGCGGCTTGGTGGCCTGGGTTCGGCTCGGGTGAGTCGGCCGGTGTGCTATGTCTGGTGGCCTGTACGCTGGCAGGCGTGATCGGGGCCGGTGTGCTGACGGTGGTCCGCTCCGACGTAGCGGAGGCGCTTCGCGACTTCGCCGCGACGATCACCATGGTTGTGTACCTGGGATTCCTCGGGGCGTTCGCGGTTCAGTTGCGATGTGGAGGCGGAACCGGCGCGGACGGAGCTTGGCTGCTGCTCATCACTTTGCTCGTCGTCAAGTCGTCCGATATCGGGGCCTTCTTTGCCGGCACCGCCATCGGGCGTCACAAGCTAGCACCGAGCATCAGCCCGGGCAAAACGGTAGAGGGTGCCGTTGGCGGCGTGCTGGGTAGTGCCCTCGTCGCGATTGGGGTTATTGCGCTTCACCGGTGGATGGCGACGGGATCGACACCGCCCGGCGCCGACGCGGCCAGTCGCCTCGGCCCGGTCATCGCCGGATATGTGGCAGATGCCACGCGGAGCTTTGCCGCCGAGCCGGCGGTAGGTGGCGGCCTGTCTCCGATGATTCGAGCGTTAATATTTGGTGCCATGCTGTCTCTCGTTGGCCAGATTGGCGATTTGCTAGAGTCTTGCTTTAAGAGAGACGTTCAGATCAAGGATTCGGGGAAGATCATGCCGCGGTTTGGGGGTATACTAGATTTGATCGACAGCCCGATAGTGGCCGTGCCGGTTGCGTGGTTCCTCCTGACAGCGGTTTGGAACGTTGCCTAGGTTGGGACGGGCAGCGGAGGGGAGTTGGACCGCACGGGCGAATAGGTGCGTTTCGACCGCCGCGGACCTGAGCTCTAGCGTTTGGAAATAACGATCCCCATCGAGAATCTCTCGCGTCGCGACGCGTTGTTCGGTACTGGCGACCGCAACCTGCGTCTCGTGCGCGCCGCGTTCGAGGTGCGCCTCACAGCGCGCGATGGCGCCATCCGGATCAGCGGGCCGGCCGAGGCCGTCCAGAAGGCGACGCAGGTGATCGAGGAGTTGCAGCGGGCGCTCCGGACGGAATCGTGCCTGCGCGACGAGGAACTGGAAGAGCTCATCTCTCGTGCCGAGGCGGATCGCGTCTCGCCGGCCGATGAACGAATCCTGGACGTGTTCCTCCCGTCCGTCGTGGTCACACCGAAGGGCGAGGGGCAGCAGGCGTACGCCGATGCGATCCTCGGGAACGACCTGACCTTTTGTGCGGGCCCCGCCGGCACTGGCAAGACCTACCTGGCCGTCGCGGCCTCAGTCTCGTTATTGAAGCGGCACAGGATAAAGAGGATCGTCCTGGTTCGGCCGGCGGTCGAGGCGGGCGAGAAGCTGGGCTATCTTCCTGGCGACCTCCAGGCGAAGGTGAACCCGTACTTGCGGCCCCTGTACGACGCCATGCACGATATGATGTCGTTTGATCAGCTCAAGCGTTTCATGCAGAACGACATCATCGAAGTGGTTCCACTGGCGTTTATGCGTGGCCGGACCCTCAACAACGCTGCTATCATTTTGGATGAGGCGCAGAATGCGACGCCGACGCAGATGCTGATGTTTCTGACGCGCCTTGGGCATGAGAGCAAAATGATCGTCACGGGTGACGACAGCCAAAGCGACCTACGCGAGGGATCGCCGAGCGGTTTCGTGGACGCGCTCGTGCGCCTGCGAGACGTGGAAGGCGCTTCTATTGTTCGGCTGACGAAGCAGGACATTGTGCGTCATCCGCTGGTGCAGCGTGTGGTTGAGGTCTACGCGGATCGGGCGGATGACGTCCGATAAAGGTCCCGGTGCGAGGTAGACATGCCCTCGATGGTTCGGGACTTGAGCGATTGCCGGGATCGGGCCGATACGGGTGCGTTGCGAGCCGGCGCGGTGTCGGTGGGAGTCCGATAAATGCCTTGGTGGCCTAGAAAGCGCAAGATCAGGCGGCAGCAGGTCCGTGACAAGCGGGCCAAGTCGACGGCTGCGCTGCGCGGTAACGGCGGCCGGCGATTCGACTCCTGGCGTGTGCTCGTCAGCGTCGTGTTCATTGCGGGGGCGGCGGCGATTGCGCTGCTCGGCGAGCGTGGCCTGGAGTATTCGATCGGGCAGCGGATTGACGCCCCGATTTACGCGGCCATCGACTTCCAGATCGACAATCCGGACCAGACCGAGGCCGACCGCGAGGCTGCCCGCGCCGCAACGCAGAGTTATTACACTTTCCAATCGGCGACCAGCGACCGCGTCCGTGCGGACCTCAAGCGGCTCTATCAAGCCGCTGCGGCTGCGAACACCTTTGAAGAGTACACGGCCGCGCTGACCGAACAGGCTTGGCCGGCGGATGAGCGGGCTTACGGGCGGCTTCGCCAGTTGGTGGAACAGCCGAACGACGCCGGCACGCAGAACTTCAACGATCTGGTGGAGAAGTTGCCGCTGGACAGCGAATACGTCGTGCGTGATCTGGTGAGCGAGCCGCGCGAACCGTCGACGACGACGGACTTCATTCTGTTGGTCAAATCGCAGGGGGATGGCGCCGAGCCGACGGAAGCGAAGGTTCTCCATCGCGACCTCGTGCCGCAGGAGAATCAGAGAGCACTCCGCGGCAGCGCCCACGCACTGGCTCGGAGGCTCCGCAATCACGAGTTGGACTCCACGGTGGAGGAGATCATTCTCGCGGCGTTCAAGGAGCAGCCGACGATCATCTTCGACCAGGTTAAGACCGTCGAGGAAATGAAGAAGGCCGAGGAGGCGACGGAGCCCGCTCTCAGTACCTATGAGAAGGACAAGCTTCTGGTCAGGCCCAACGTGGTCTTGGGATCGGACGAATACGAGCTTCTCCAGGCCCATCGGGCAGCCTACCTGGCGTACTTGGCGGGCGACGGCGAGGGCGCCCCCGCGTTGCGTCGTGATCGGCTTCAGCAGCGTGCGGGGTTGGCGGTCTTGATCGGGATCTTGTGCATCGGACTTCTCGTGTATGTCGGGATGCACCAGCACCGGATCTTCGAGGTGCGCGCCCGGAGTCTGGCTTTCGTGGTGCTGATCTTGGGTACGTTGCTCGCGGGGCGACTCTTGAACATGCATTGGCCGCAATATCCCGAATTGGTTTACGCTCCGTGCCTGATCGCCGCCAACGTGTTGGCGATCGTGTACCCTCGGCGATTCGCGGTCGGCGCGATGTGCATCATCGCGGTGCTGGTGGCGACGGCTGTTCACGCGAGCCTGGCGTTTCTGTTGGCATTGTTCGTCGGCGTGGCGGTGACGGCCCACCAACTCGATGAGATTCGTTCGCGTACGAAGCTGATTCGTGTCGGCTTCGTGTCGGCGATGGCGATGATGGTGGCTGCGGCCGCCGGCGGGTTGATGGCGGGGCAGACGTTCGACTGGCTGTTGAATCACGTGCTTTGGGTTGGTGTGTGTGCGTTACTGACGGCCTTCGTGGTGTCCGGCCTGCTTCCGTTTATCGAGCGTGCCTTCCGGATTGCGACTTCGCTGACACTGCTCGAGTGGCGCGATCCCACCAAGTCGCTGCTTCAGTTATTGGCGCGCGAGGCGCCCGGCACCTACGCCCACAGTCTGGTGTTGGGTACGTTGGCCGAGTCGGCGTGCGATTCGATCGGTGCCAACGGATTGCTGGCCCAGGTCGGGGCGCTGTACCACGACATCGGCAAGACCCACAAGGCCGACTACTTCATCGAGAACCAGCGCGGCGGCATCAGTCGACACGAGAACCTGGCTCCCACGATGAGCCTGCTGATCATCCTCGGCCACGTCAAGGACGGCATGGAGATGGCCCGGGAGTATCGGCTCCCGCGCGTGCTTCATCAGTTCATCGCGGAGCACCACGGCACTTCGGTGGTGCGGTACTTCCACCATATGGCGTCGGAGCAGCAGCCGAAGATTGCCAGCGGAAAACACGACAGAGAGGTCCCTGAGGCGGAGTTCCGTTACAGCGGACCCAAGCCCAGGACCAAGGAATCGGCGGTTGTCATGCTGTGTGATGGTGTCGAGGGCGCGGTGCGGGCGCTGAATGAGCCGACCGTCGGGCGCATCGAGAGCGTCGTGCACCAGATGATCGGGGCACGCCTTAATGACGGACAACTGTCCGATTGCGACGTGACGATGCGGGAGATCCGATTGGTGGAAGAGTCGCTGGTCAAGAGTCTATGTAGTATTTATCATGGGCGCGTCGCGTATCCGAAGGCGGCGAAACCCGCGCCGAAGCGTGTGGAGCAGCAGAAAGTCAGCGTGTAGCCACCGCTACACACTGTGGTTCGCAGAACTTCGATGGAAGACGATCCCGCGTACGACATAGCCATCGCCCACCTGGATGGGCGACCCATCGCTGATGACGCCCCGTTGAGACAAGCGATCCTCACGGCGTTGCGTACTCACAGTATTCCGACCGCACATATCGGTGTCGCGCTGGTTGATGATGATCGCATGGCCGAGCTGAACGAGCGCCATCTTCAGCATGCCGGCCCCACTGACGTACTTACTTTCGATTTGAGCGAGCCGGCTGCGGATGCTGCGGATGCGGATCCAAAGGCTCCCGCGATCGAAGGCGAGATCGTGATTTCGCTGGATACCGCCGCGCGCGAGGCCGACCTGCGCGGGCACGACACCGCCGCGGAACTGGCTCTCTATGCGGTCCACGGCACGCTTCACTTGTTGGGCTACGACGATGCGGACGAATCGAAGGCCGAGCGGATGCACGAGGCCGAGGACAAGATCCTCGAGGCGGCGGGTCTTGGGCCGGTCTACCGGAGGGCGTCGCGATGAGGGTCGCGTTGGCACAGGCCAGGCTAGATCCTACGAGCCGGTCGGCGAACATCCAGGGATTGATTGCGATCGTGCGTGACGCGGCCGGGATGCGCCCGGCGCCCGACCTGATCGTGTTGCCCGGTTCCTGCGACACCGGTGGGGCGGTCGCGGGACCTGACCGGTTCGGCGCGGGGATGCGCGGGGTACGTGAAGCGCTCTCGTTCGAAGCTCGTTACTGGGGCGTCTACCTGGCCGTGGGTCTGCACCGTCGCATCGGCGACGACTGGGTCCCCGCGTCGGTTCTGTTCGATCCGGACGGCGACGTGGTCGCCTGGGCGCATCGGCGGCCGACGTCGGATGAGGCCGGGGCCGGCGAGGCGCTGGCGTTCTGGCACACGGCCGTGGGCCGGATCGGTGTGTGCGAAGCAGCGATGGTTTCGGCGTGGGATGACTTGGAATCGGTTCTGATGGGCGGCGAGTTCATTGCCATCCCATCGACGTCGACCTTGCCGGGTGATGATGGCGGTGGCACAGACGGAGGCGTCGCCTGGCTTCGGAGCGATGCGCGATTCGATCTTCGGGCGCACTGGGGCGTGGTAGTGCCGGCTGGGTCGGGCCGCCGCGAGATGAGCGCCGTCCGCAGATCCACGTGCGTCATCGCGCCTGACGGAACCGTTTGGTGTGAGGCACAGAGCGCGGAGAGAACCGTCCTCCATGTTGATGTGGAGCTTCCCGTAGCGCGTGCCGAGCCGATCGACACGTCGCCGGCGGGCGGTGGAGAGTGAACGCGCAACGGGCAAGCAGGCTGATCCGTTGTGAATCGGGGAATTCGGGCCTGCGATGAGTTCTTGCGGTGGATAGCTGGGTCTTGTGGGTCGGGCCTGTTGCCCTGGCCGTCTATCTCTTCTTCACCACACTGCATCTTGCGCTGCGCGTACCGTCGCGCGCGCGCATGGCCGCCCGGTTCGAGAAACGGGGGCTTGCGGCTGCTTTCGAGCGGTTCGTCGTGTTTCGTCCGCAGTACATGCTGGCGACGGCGATTCTTCGGGCTGCGGCGAGCGTCGTGTTGTTCGTGACCGCGCTGTACGAGGCCGGCGTCTTCGATGGACCGTTCAACGTGACGCGGCTTGTCGTGGCGTGCGTGGTCGTGTGGCTGGTGTTCATGCTCTTCGGGGTAGCTCTTCCGACGGCGTGGGCCAAGTACGCCGGAGACGGCCTGGTGGTCGGCGTGCTGCCGCTGCTTTCGGCCGTGCGCGTTCTATGCCTACCGATCATCGTGGTTCTCGAGTTGTTCGATCCTCTCGTCCGTCGATTGGCGGGCGTTCCCGTGCGCGATGCCAAGAGCTACGCGGACGAACTCGAGCAGGAGATTCTCGATGTCGTCAGTGAGGGCGAGCGTCACGGCGCGGTGGACGAGGAAGAGAAAGAGATGATCGAATCGGTGATCGAGCTCTCCGATACGCGCGTCGAGGAGATCATGACGCCGCGCACGGAGACGGTCGCGCTGCCGAAAGAAGCGACCCTGGAGGAAACGCTCGAGACGATCCGCACGAAGGGCCATTCCCGCATTCCGGTTTATGAAGAGACGATCGACAGGATTCTCGGTGTGCTCTATGCCAAGGACCTGCTGCGCCGGGCCCACGATGAGCCGTTCGAGCTCAAGACGGTGATGCGCAACGTGCTCTTCATTCCCGAGTCGAAGCTCGTGCGTGAACTGCTCCGCGAGTTCCAGGCGAAGAAGGTGCATATTGCCGTGGTTCTCGATGAGTACGGCGGGACGGCCGGGCTGGTCACGATCGAGGACATTGTCGAGGAACTCGTCGGTGAGATCACGGACGAATACGAAACCGAAGCGCCGATGGAACTAAAGCGCATCGACGAACGCACCGTCGAGGTCGACGCTCGTATGCGCATTGACGAGTTGAACGACGAGTTGGACATCGAACTGCCCGAGGACGGAGACTACGAGACGATCGGTGGATTCGTGTTCAGCACGATGGGCAAGATTCCCGTGGTCGGCGAGCGATGTGAGCATGACCACGTGGGCATCCAAGTCATTGCGGCGGAGCCGAGGCGCGTGACGCGGCTACGCCTTACCATTTCGTCTCAGGCCGCGAGTAAGCCGGTGGAGGGATGACGTGTCGTGGTGCGACGCGCGCCGGGTCCCACCCACTCCGACCGCTGCTTTGACATCGGTTTCCGCTTGCGTCCGGTCGTCGCTTGGCGTCCAATGTGCGCACGAGTCGTGGCGCGTGCCATGACCGGTGCCCGGATTGGTTGAGCCGGCGACGAGTGAATTACACAGCCCCATTTCCCGACGCACTTCTCGGCGTGACTGCCGGTCCGGGGATGCTGTTCGGCCTGATGTTGCTCTGCGCGATCGTGGGGGGGTACGCCGCGCGGTCCGTCCACGCCCCGCGAGTGGTCGGCCTGATCATCAGCGGGATCGCACTGAAGCTGGTGCTGACCACCTGGTTCGCGTCGAGTCCGGAGCGGAGCGAGATGCTCCTGGGGGCGCAGGCACCGCTCGAAGCCGTTCGTGATCTGGCGCTCGGTTTGATTCTGTTCACCATCGGCGGCGTCTTCGAGCGGTCGCGCCTGCGGGCGACAGCCGCCCGTGTGTCGCGCATCGCCGCGCTCGAAATCGGGCTGGTGCTCGTGTTTGTGCTGGTCGGCTGCGGTGTCGCGGCGCTGGCCACGGGCACGGGCGGTTCCTGGCGCGACGCGGTCACGCTCGGGTTGCTGCTCGGTACGGCCGCCATTGCGACGGCACCGGCGGCGACGCTTTTGGTGCTTCAGGAGTACGACGCGAAGGGGCCGATCACCGATACGATCCTCGGCCTGACGGGTGTGAACAACATCGTCTGCATCGTGCTCTTTCACGCCGTCTTTTTGACGCTCGCCTGGTGCGGCATGCTGCCGACTCACGGCGCGGAGAGTCCGAATCTTCTGCTGGATCTGTTGATGACCACGCTGGGGAGCGTCCTCCTCGGCCTTGTCCTCGGCCTGTTGATCAGCCTCGTGCATACGAAGCTTCCGCTCACCGAGACGCTGATCGTCTTCCTCGGTTTCTTCGTGCTGCTCGGCGCGAGCGAACGGTGGTTGCTGTCGCATGGCAGCGGGTTGTCTTACAACTTTCTGCTCACCGCCCTGGTGATGGGTGGCGTGTTTTCGAACATCGCCATTGACGCACAGAAACTCGAGCAGACATTGCGGGTCGTCGGCGCACCGATCTTCGCGGTGTTCTTCGTGATGGCCGGTTACGATCTGCATATGGCCGACCTGAGGCACATGGGCTGGGTCGGGCTGGCCTACGTGGTATTCCGTTTCGCGGGCAAGGAGCTGGGTTGTCGACTGGGTGTGCGGTGGGCGGGCGCTCCGCACCGGACCGGGGGACGGCTCGGTGAGGCGCTCTTGTGCCAGGCGGCCGTCGTGATCGGGCTTGCGTCTTTCGTGGAGCATTATTGGGCGAGCCCGTCTGCGAAGCAGTTCTCGACCATCATCCTCGGCAGCGTCGTGGTCTTCGAGTTGGTCGGCCCGTTGTTGCTCAAGCGCCGCGTGGTCCAAGGGGGAGAGGTCAAGGCAATCACGCTGCTCAGTCGCGCCAAGCCGGGCGCGGATCGCGTGTCGTTTCTGCGGCTGGCGATTCAGCCGCTGCTTCACGGTGTGGGAGCCGGCAGGAGACAGGGATCGACGGACGCGCGGGACATGCAGGTGCGCCACATCATGCGCACGAATGTCCAGGTGATTCCGGCGTCCGCTTCGCTCGATGAGGTGCTGCACTTCATCGAGAGATCGACCTACAATCACTTTCCGGTCGTCTACGAAGACGGCGATGTGGCCGGTGTGATTCACTTCAGCGACGTCCGCGACGTGATCTACGATCCCACGCTTCGCGATTTGGTGACCGCGGTCGACCTTGCCGATCCGGATTCCGCCGTGGTGCCGCCCGACATGGCGCTGACACACCTATTGGAAATCTTCTCGGGCACGAACGTCGGTGTCCTTCCCGTGGCGGAGAGTTCGGGGAGCAAGCGGATCCTGGGCGTGGTGGAGCAGCGCGACTTGCTGCGTGCCCTGCATCTCTCGGAACAATCGAAGTAGAAGCTCATGTCCCGAGCTGTGGCTCGTGTCATAGCGCCGCGCGGGCGGCATGTCACCGTCAGCCTAACGTCACGGCGGCCGCAAGGGCCATCGTGTTGGAGCTCAGATCCTTGACACCCGAGATGCTGATCGCGTTGCCCGAGCTCAGCGGCGCGCCGGTCGTTTGGACAATGACGGTTCGGCCATCCGACTGCAGGATGGCCGACGTGGCGCTGGTGCTTCCCGCGGGATTGTAGTTCGCCACGTCTTCCGCGCTGGCTTCGTCGACTGCTTCGCTGAACGTCACAGTCATCTGAGTCGTGGCGTCGACGACGGCCGAGATGACGGATGGGGCGGTGGTCTCACCGTTTCGTGCTACGACGATCTGCGCGCTGCCGTCCATCGTGTTGTCCGCCAGGTCCTTGATATTCTGAATGGACACCTGATCGGTCGCGTCCATGGGCGGGAACACGGCGAGCACGGTGTGCCCGTCGCTTTGCAGGGTTGCGGAAGTCGCGCCGCCGCCACCGCTTGTGATCTGGAAGTTGCTGATCGTCTGAGCCGTTGCGAGATCGACGGCTTCAGAGAACGTGATCGACACGGTCGGGCTCGCGGCATTGGCGGCGAACACGGCTGATACCGCCACGGGGCGGTTCCCGTCGTCCGCGGACGCGATGGTCACACTGCCGGCCGACGCCACCGCGTTGCCACTCATGTCGGTGACCGAACGCACTGCGAGTTCGTTGCCGACCGACGCGCCGGGGAAGGTGGCGCGGACGGTATGCCCGTCGTCCTGCATCACGGCGGTCAGGGCGACTTTCGGATCCGAGCCGATGTTGTACAGGCCCGGGGCCTCAGCGAGCGTCTTGTCGACCGCCTCACTGAAGACGATGTCGACGGTGGGCGCGAGCGTATTGGGAAGATAGGTGGCCGACACGATCGTCGGTGCGTCTTGTTCGGCGCTCGGGTCGATGTCGACGGTCGTCGTCTCGAGGGTGTTACCCGACAAGTCGGTGATGGTGCCGGTTCTGATTTGGGTCACCAGCGGCATCGGGCCGAAGGTCAATGTCACGGTGCGGCCGTCGTCATTCAACTGAGCTGATGCCGGGTGTTGGCTGTCGGCTGTGCTGATGAAGCTTCCGGTTGACTCGGCTCCAGCCAGGTCGATGACTTCGGAATACGTCACGTAGACGGTCGGCGTTTGCTTGTTCGTGGCGAAGGTGGCGCTGACCACGGTGGGGGACGTGGTGTCGCCGGCTGTGTTGATCGGTTGATCCGTCAGCGCCTCCATGACGTGTGAGGCGGTGTCTCGTACGCCATCGACCGACAGTGTGGTCGTGCGTGCGAGTTGCGTGGTCGCCAATCGGGCCGTCCGTCCGTCGGTTTGCAGGGTGGCCGAAATCGGGTTGGCGCCTGTGCTGAAGAGGTAGTTGGTCGTGTCCTGAGCCGATGTCGAGTCGAGCGTCTTGTCGAAGGCTACGTCTACGGATGGCTCGAGCGCATCGGGGACGAAGGTGATGCGCCAGACCTGTGGCGCTGTGTCGTCGTTTTCAAAATCAACGAGGACCACCACGGACTCGGGCATCGTGTTGCCGTTCAGATCGGCGAGGCCGCTTACTTCCACTCGTGCGTCCTCGGGGATGTAGTCGAAGGTCAGATCGACGGCGGCTGCGCCATCTATTAGAGCGACGAGTGTGGGCTGGAGGCTTTCCGTGTCCGAGCCGTCTCGGAGGGTATAGCTGGAAGTTCGTTGTCCGGTCACCTGGGTGACGGCCTCGGAGAGCGTCACGCGAATCGTTACCTCCATTCCGAATCCGGCGGGCGTGGCGGAGACCGGAGCGGGTGGCGTGTCGTCCTGCGCTTCAGCGACACTGATGGACGAAGACGCCGCCATCATGTTACCCGCGAGGTCGCGGATGCCCTCGGCACTGATCGACACGGGCGGATCGATCGAGGCGAAGCCGAGTCGAACGACTCGGCCGCCGGGTAGGACTTCCGCGCTGATCGGGTTCGTCCCGGCCGGCGTTAACGTGTACTGAGCGAGGTTGGCGACCGTGGCGAGGTCGACCACCTCGTTGAACGTCAGATCCACGGCGGCGGTTGCGGCGCCCGCTGGAAACGCGGCGGATTCCACCTGTGGCGGATCCTCTTCTTCACCGACGGTGATGCCCAGGCCGAGGGCGTCGGCCACTGTCATACCGTTGACATCGGTGAGCCCCTGAATGTCGAATGCGGTCGTCGTCGCCAACGCGTCGAGTTGCAGTTGGACCTGTTGTCCACATCCGACCAGCGTCGCGGCGGTGGGGTGGTCCGTCGTGCCGGCAAGGGAGTAGCGCGTGATATCGGTCGCGGTGATCGGGTCGAGCGCGTCGTCGAAGGTGAGGGTGACGACCGAGTCGGTTGCGTTGGCGTCGATGGCTGCGCTGAGTAGCAGCGCGGGCGAGGCGTCGGCGGTGTTGCGCTGGATCGTGAGCGTGGTTTCCGCCGCCGTGTCGGGCGCCAGGACGATGCTGTCGGATGTCGTCACGGGGTTGGGGAAGGCGACCAGGACCGCGTGGACGCCGGCGACGTTGGTCGCGCGCACGGCTCGCTCGCCCGATGGCAACCGGTAGTAGTCCGGCTTGGATTCGGGCAGGCCCACGACGGAGTTCGTAAAGAGGATCTCGACCTCGCAGGCAGACCCCGTCTCGCGGAACTGAGCGCGCACGGCGGCCTTGTCGGCGCCGTCGAGAAGGTTTACGTCGCACGCCGCCATCACCGTGAGCGCCAGAGCGGCGCCCACGAGCCGGAGCGGCTTCTTCAAACTGACGGTAGCGGTTCGACTAGGATCGCACACCATAACTGATCATCCTGCTTGCGGGCTAGATGGCGGACGCGGCGCAGGCCGGTCGAGGTCGCGCAGCCACATCCGACGGCGATAACCATTGCGCCTAACGGCTCTCTCTGAGGTGTCTATCGGAACACCGGGGGCGGCGTTGCAGGTATCGCTGTGTCCACGCCGCCGGCCCGGAAGCCCGATTCCAGGGCGGCGGTGCGCGGTCCCGTGCTGCCAAACTGGCAGGGCACGCGGCTGCTTGAACCCCAAATGACAGCCCCGGGACCGGCTCGACGGCGTTCGGCCGAGATTCGCCGGATGCGTTTTGTGCGTAACTCTTTATATATTCTTGAGTTATGGCGGGTTTGGCGGTGGAGCAGGTTTCGGAGTGCCGTGGCATTGGCTGTGCAATGTGTGGCATGCCTGCGCGGCGTCCGCGTAGGTAGCGCGGACGGAGGCAGCGGCCTTGACGAAGTCGCCAGGCAGAATTCAGGGGCTATGCCCGGAAGTGCTGCTCGCCAGCGGGCGGGACGGCGAGTTTGCGCTGTCGGTGACCGGGCTGGACGACGCCCTCACCCCGAGCGGTTTTGCGGTGTGCCGGACCCGGACCCGGGTCGAGACGGTCAGCCGCGTCGAGCGGGGCGGGCTGGCGGCTGCCGTCGTCTGGGGCGACCCGATGCCGGCGGACGGCCTGACGGTCGTGCGGATCATCCGGTCGATCGACCGACGGCTTCCGTGCTGGTTGGTGACGCGTCAGGCGACGCGGCAGATGTTGGAAGAGGCACTGGCTCTTCATGTGACGAGTGTCATGACCCATCCGGTCGAAGTCGGCGAGTTGACGCTGGCCCTTCGTCGGGTGGTTATCGATTCGGGAATGGACAACTAATCGCGGCCGCAAGGTCGGCCGCTGAATGCGGTAACGAAAGGAGTGCTACGTAAGATGGCCAAGCTGAACATCAAGCCCCTCGGCGACAAGGTGATCGTCAAGCGAACAGAGGCGGAAGAGACGACAGCCGGCGGGATCGTGCTGCCGGATTCGGCCAAGGAAAAGCCGAAGCGCGGCGTCGTGCTTGCAATCGGCAACGGCCGACTGCTCGACGACGGAACGCGCAGTGACTTGCAGGTCAAGAAGAACGACGAAGTGCTCTTCACGAGCTACGCCGGTACCGAGATCAAGGTCAACGGCGAAGAGTACATGATCATGGACGAGTCGGACATCCTGGGAATCTTTGGTTAATCACGAGCAGTAAGCGGCGGACGAGGTCGACACGACTTTCGCTCGCCGTTTGCGGCTTGACGACACACACGGAGTAGCACGATATGGCAGCTAAGAAGATCGCATACGACATGGACGCCCGCGAGGCGATCCGCCGCGGTGTCAAGCAGTTGGCTCGCGCGGTCAAGGCGACGCTGGGCCCCTGCGGGCGCAACGTCGTCATCGAGAAGTCCTTCGGTTCGCCGACCGTCACCAAGGACGGCGTGTCGGTCGCCAAGGAGATCGAACTCGACGACGCCTACGAGAACATGGGCGCGCAGATGGTCAAGGAGGTCGCTTCCAGAACTTCGGACGTTGCCGGCGACGGCACGACCACCGCGACCGTCTATGCCGAGGCCATTTACGACGAGGGTCTCAAGAACCTGGCAGCCGGCGCCGAGGCCATGCAGATCAAGCGCGGCATCGAGAAGGCCGTCGAAGTGATCGTCGACGAACTCGCCAACGCCAGCACGCCGGTCAAGGGCACGCAGCAGATCGCTCAGGTCGGTACCTGCGCCGCGAACCAGAACGAAGAGATCGGCAAGAAGATCGCCGAGGCGATGGACAAAGTCGGCAAGGACGGCGTCATCACGGTCGAAGAGGGCAAGACGCTGGACACCACCGTCGACCTGGTCGAGGGTATGCAGTTCGACAAGGGCTACCTCTCGCCGCACTTCATCAACAAGTTCGAAGAGCTGGCCTGCGAGCTGGACAAGCCGTACGTCCTGATCCACGAGAAGAAGATCTCCAGCGTCAAGGATATGGTCCCCGTGCTCGAGCAGGTCTCGCAGGCGGGCCGTCCGCTGCTGATCGTGGCGGAAGACATCGAGGGCGAGGCCCTGGCGACGCTCGTGGTCAACAAGCTACGCGGTACGCTTCAGGTCTGTGCGGTCAAGGCTCCCGGTTTCGGCGATCGTCGCAAGGCGATGCTCGAGGACATCGCGGTGCTGACCGGCGGGACGGCCATCTTCGAGGACCTCGGCACCAAGCTCGACAGCATCAAGCTGACCGATCTGGGTAGCGCCAAGCGCATCCGCATCGAGAAGGAAAACACGACGGTCATCCAGGGTGCCGGTACCACGGCCAACATCAAGGGCCGCATCGACCAGATCAAGAACGAGATCTCCAACACGACGAGTGACTACGATCGCGAGAAGCTCGAAGAGCGTCTGGCGAAGCTTTCGGGCGGCGTGGCGCAGATCAACGTCGGCGCTGCCACCGAGGTCGAGATGAAGGAGAAGAAGGCGCTGGTCGAAGACGCGCTGCACGCTTGTCGGGCGGCTGTCGAAGAGGGCGTGCTTCCCGGCGGCGGCGTGTCGGTGGTTCGTGCTTCCAATGCACTGGATGCGCTCAGCAAGAAGCTCAGGGGCGACCAGAGGACCGGCGTGGACATCGTCCGCCGGGCGCTGAGCGCTCCGCTCAGGCAGCTTGCGATCAACGCCGGCCAGGACGGTGCGATCGTGCTGCAGGAGATTCGCGGCAGCAAAGACGCCAACTACGGCTACAACGCCTTGACGCACGAGTACGGCGACATGATCAAGATGGGCGTGCTGGTACCGGCGAAGGTCGAGCGGGTGGCGTTGCAGAATGCTTGCAGCGTGTCGAGCCTTCTGCTGACAACGTCCTGCGCGATCAGCGAGATCAAAGAGAAGGCCCCAGCCGGCGCAGGTGCCGGCGGCGGCATGCCCGGCGGCATGGGCGGAATGCCCGGCGGCATGGGCGGCATGGGTGGCATGGGCGGCATGGGCGGCATGATGTAATCGGCCGCTATCGATAAGCCCAACTGATCGAGAATCTGTGGTCCGCACAGCGGACCCTACGGGCTCGATCGTTCACGATAGACAAAGCACCCCGTCGGGTCGGTTTGACTTGGCGGGGTGCTTCTTTGCGCTCGATCCGAGCGCGCACTGCCCTGCGCGGGCGGTTTCTTTCTTTACACTTCGGGCCGGTGGCTGGACACTCCAGTGATTGCCGATTTAGCCTTGGACCGAGCGTGATCGGTGTGGTACTATTGGTATGGTTTTTGTTAGGGTTCCGCCATGGCGAACGGATCGAGCATCGAGTGGACCGAGGCGACCTGGAATCCAGTCACCGGCTGCACCAAGGTCAGTCCCGGGTGCAAGAACTGCTACGCCGAGCGGATGTCCAAGCGGCTCAAGGCGATGGGCATGCCGCAGTACCGCAACGGCTTCAAGCTCACGCTCCAGCCGGGCGCTTTGGAGATGCCGCTTCGCTGGCGCAAGCCGCGTTGCGTCTTCGTCAACTCGATGAGCGATCTATTCCAGGAAGGCGTGCCGCTTAAGTTCATTCAGCGCGTGTTCTCCGTGATGGAGCGGGCACCGCAGCACACATTCCAGATTCTGACCAAGCGCCCGGAACTTGCGCTGGAGTATGCCGGTGAGTTGCCGTGGCCGGACAATGTGTGGATGGGTACCAGCGTCGAGACTGCGTTGTATGTAGACCGTGTCAGAACGCTCAGGGAGATTCCCGCCAAGGTTCGGTTCCTGTCGATAGAGCCGCTGCTCGGGCCCATATCCAGGCTGCCCCTTAAGGGTATTCACTGGGTGATTGTCGGTGGGGAATCCGGCCCCGGCTCTCGGCCCATGGAAGAAGCATGGGTGAGGCAGATACGCGAACGTTGCCATGCACAGAGTGTGCCCTTCTTCTTCAAGCAATGGGGAGGGGTGAACAAGAAGCGGACTGGGCGTATGCTGGACGGGCGTACGTGGGATGAGATGCCAGAAGTAGCGGAACCGG
>JAJDDX010000483.1 GCA_029260055.1 Phycisphaerae bacterium | reverse complement strand
ATGCTATGGCATCAAACAACCGACCCATGCTGGATGTTAACGGGCAATTGAGATTTTTTTTCAGCATGGTGTGGATGACCGGTAATTCATCCTTTTCGAATGATGCCAATGGCAACACATCATGCCGATTGAACAATGCATCCCCATACATGGTAAAGAGCACACCCAAAGCGCTGCGGCGCGGCTCACGCGATGCGCGGTCACCTCCGGGCAATGGGAATGGATTTATATAGGCCATGCGCTGAAAATCCCCTCGATCACAACGGAGAAATTCACCCCCCCAGATCGAGCCATCGGGTCCATAGCCCGTACCATCCCACGAAACACCGAGCACCGTGCCATCGAGATCATTATCCATCATGCACGACACGATGTGCGCATGATGATGTTGCACAGCGACAATCTGTTTGCCGTGTTGATGGGCATATCGAGTTGAAAGATAATCGGGATGCATATCGCACGCGATGATATCAAATTGAAGCTGTGTCTGATGACCATGAGCATCATGGTCAGCTGTTGTTTCATTCTTGCGGTTCGCAGCTTCATTGTTAGCGCCATACAACATGGGTAAGTCCCGCGTTGCATGTTCAAACGCTTCATGTGCCTGTTGTGTCACGAGATCGCCGATATGCTGGCTCATGAAAATTTGATCATGTGTTGCATATGCCACCGTATTTTTCTGATGAGCGCCGACAGCCAATATTGGTCTGGATTCAGACGGATGGTTATGAGTCACGGCGTGTGCATCAGTGATGGGTAATGGTGCAAAGCCACGTGCACGGCGGATCATCATATCGCGGCCACGAATCACACAAGTGACAGAGTCGTCCACGTGGCGAATGATGGGGCGGTTATGTATCAGAAAAAGATCGGCGATACCGCGCAGACGATGCAGCGCTTCATTTTCATCAATGCAAATGGGTTCATCTGAACGATTGCCGCTGGTAGTCACGATGGGATAATTCAGTTCGCGCATCAGTATATGATGCAATGGCGTGTAAGGTAACATGATGCCCAGCGCGGGGTTTTTCGGCGCAACACTCGATGCCATCACATGGTCGGTGTTCGATTGGCGACGCAATAGCACGATGGGCGCAGCGGGTGATGTGAGTAACCTCGCCTGCTCTTTTGATCTGTGACACAACGTCTGAGCATATTCAATGGATGGCACCATTACAGCGAACGATTTTTCTTCTCTATGTTTGCGATGGCGTAATGTGTTGACGGCATCTTCATTGCGTGCATCAACCATGAGTTGAAAACCGCCCAACCCTTTGATCGCAACGATTTCACCACGGCTAATGGCACTTACCGCTTCAAGCAATGCATTATGATGCGTTGCCGTTGTTTGGCCATCTGGATCCCATAATTGCAACTGTGGGCCACAAGTTGGACATGCGTTGGGTTGAGCATGAATTCGCCGATCCGCTGGATTCTCTTACTCCGACTGACAGTGATCACACATGGTAAATTGGTTCATCGATGTATTGGGGCGATCGTATGGCAGCGCGGTGATGATCGAAAATCGCGGTCCGCAATTCGTGCAATTGGTAAAAGGATACATGTATCGATGGTTGTTTGTGTCGAAAATGTCGTTCAGGCAATCATCGCAGGTGGCCAAGTCCGGCAATATGATCGCGGTGCATTCGCCTTGAGTCGGGCTTTGGCGGATATCAAATCCGTTCATATCGCAAATATCGAGGATGGTTGTCTCACATGACTGTATGGTGGCCATGTTCGGCTTTTCGGTATCTAGCTGATTCTGGAATGCTGTCAATTGATCTGAAGAACCTTCAACCTCTATGGTCACACCTTGTGGTGTATTGCTGACCCATCCATTCAGCGCCAGCTCATTGGCCAATCGATAGACAAACGGCCTGAAACCGACACCTTGCACAGCGCCATACACATTTAGGCGTAAGCGCTGTATTACAGAATGGTCAGTTTCAATCATCATGTTCACACCATACGTTCTGCAGATGCAACTTCAACACTATCGAGGACAATGTCCTGCGCTTGCGGATCATGTATATCTTCATTGAGTTCAATCTCAAGCGTTGATCCTTCTGCGATGGTCCCCTTGGTGCCGTCAACATAATGTTCGCGTAAATGATCAGGCGATATATGCGCCAGCGCACCGAGCCGTACTTTCACACTTACAACGTTCGCACCACCGTTTTCCTGAGATATAAGCGCTACTTTGCGCAGTAAATCACTGAGGAGCGATAATTCGTGCATGACCGATCTCCTGTTGGTTAATTCGTTGAAACAGAAAATTTAGTCTTAATTGTTTCAACAACTTTTTTTGCTGAATCTGACACAGCCGGCGACAATCCTACACCCGCTGAAAAATCCCGACCCTCGATGCCATAAACGATCATGTGCTTCGGCAAGGTGCCCAGCGCTCGAGACATCTCGACGGCTTCTGCGACGCTGAACGCATGCGTCGAGTAATGAAAGAAATCGCTTAACAGGCGGTCCTGTTGCACATCCAAACGGTGGATGTGTCCCGGCGATGATCCGGATCGAACCGCATCAATCAATATGACATCATCCACGTTTTCCCACATATCCATCAACGTCGCACCTTCACCAGTAGCTTCCATGACGACAATATCAGGATTATCCTGTGCCCTGATTTCGCGTGCCACTGTAATCCCCACACCGTCATCGCATCGATGGACATTACCGACGCCGATGACCATATGCTGTGTGGTTTGTGTTTTGGATGGCAACACGTGATTCATAGTCGTACAACCTTCAGTTTCAAAAAATGAGCCGAACATGAAATGCAGGGATCGTAATTGCGTATCGCCTG
>JAJDDX010000482.1 GCA_029260055.1 Phycisphaerae bacterium | reverse complement strand
CCTCCCGATCGAGATCGTCCCGATTGTCGAGCCGATGCTGAACTTCCCCTGCCACACCGCCGCGGAATGTGAAGATGCTGCGATCGCGTACCGCGTCGCGATTCCGGAGATCTACGAGCCGGGCAACGACGTGACGATGCGTTTGTTCCTCTATCGCCACGGCTGGGTGGATGACTACTGCGTGGTTTTCAGCCTCGATGCCCGACGTACCTGGGACGGCTCCGATATCATGGTCTACGACGGTCCGGATGACGGACCGGGTGAAGGCACCCGCTATATCCAGATTGACAACGACATGGGCCAGCCGGTTGCGGCGGCCGACGAATCCGGTGATCTGTTCATCGTCCTGGATCTTCCGCTCAACAACGCTCCGGGTACGCCGGGCCTGACCTGGGACAACGACCTGGCCGCGGCTCAGTTCCTCGCCTTCGAGATCGGCATCGAGGATTGGGACTACGCGGACTACCAGATACTCGGCGTCGGGTTCTATGAGTCGGCGGCCGGGACGGCGACGCTGGAAGGTGCCCGTGTCTACGACGAGCGGCAGGACGTCTACTGCGAGTGTGCGACCGATGGCGATTGCCAGGACGACGGGAGCCTCTGCACAGACGAGGTCTGCGACATGGGGATCTGCAATACGATCGTCATGGATTGCCCGGACGGCATGGACTGCGATCCCGCCACGGGCGCGTGCTTCGGTCTGTTCGGTGCTTGCTGCCTGCCGGATGGCACCTGCCAGGAAATGCCCGAGTACGATTGCATGAACTCGCAGGGTCAGTTCGACCCAAGTACGGTTTGCAGCCCCGGCCTTTGCGGCGATCCCGGGACGGACGAGTAGCGACTGCCCGATGTCGGCTGTCCGGAAACGCAAGAGCGTTTCCCGGATTCAGGATGTGACGCCATGGCACTTGCTCGACGCGACGACGAAACCGAACGGGCCGAAGCGGCCTTGTTATCGCCCGTGAGCTTTGGACTCCGGGTACCAGCTAGAAAGGAACGGAAGCGATGAAAGCCAAGCATAGAACGGGAAAGGCGCTGATGTGCGTCGCCCTTTCAGGCACGCTGATGGCGATGCCGCTCGGCTGCGGTGGTGATTTCCTCGGATTGGAGGACTACCAGCGCGACCTGCTTGCCGGTGGGTTGGCGGCTGCCCTGCTGCTGACTCAACCTGCGGACAATGTCGGCGGCGACGCCGGCGCCGGGGCACCCCTGCCCGGTCCTGAAGGGCCCAAGGGTGACACGGGCCTCGCAGGCCCTCCCGGCCCTCCCGGTGCCGATGGTGCTAACGGCGCCAACGGTGCCAATGGTGCCGACGGCGCGCAAGGCCCCGCCGGTCCCGCAGGCCCCGCGGGCCCCGCCGGTCCTGCAGGCGCTGCCGGTTCGCAGGGGTCCGCCGGTCCAGCCGGTCCCACCGGTGCACCCGGTGCGCCCGGTGCCCCGGGCGCCGACGGTCCGGACTTCTTCGACATCTTCATCGACGACTTCTTCATGGCGGAAGGTGGACAGAACGGCCAGCTTCCGATCGTGGTCGTGCCCATCGAGGAGCCGGTTCTCGGCCCGCTCGATCCGCGCACGGGTGAAGCCGGTGCGGTGGCCTACCGCGTGGCGATTCCGGACCTCTACGCCGCCGGCAACGACGTGACGATGCGGCTGTTCTTCTACCGCACCGGCGACGACGCCGACTGCTTCGTCTTCGAAGTGGACGGGCGTCGTTTGCGTGACGGTGATACCGGTCCTCAGTGCTACCCCGGCACGCTTCCGAACTGCGATGAGGGCGACCGGTGGGTGCGCGTGGATGTGACGGAGGCGGAGATTCCGGCTCCGGGCGCCGGCGTGCTGCTGGTGATCGACCTTCCGATCAACACCGCGGCCGGCCTCGACCTGCCGAACGATCTGGCGGTGCGGGACTTCCTGGCGTTCGAACTCAAGACCTACCCGGTCGGCGGCGAATTCCAGACCGCGTCGTATCAGATTCTCGGCGTGGAGTTCTTCGAGTCGGCTGCGGGCACCGCGACGCTCGACGGCGCGACGGTCTTCATGCCCGGCGACGACATCGTTTGTGGCGTCACCGACTGCAACGATAACGGCGTCCCGGACGATCAGGACATCGCAGACGGTACCAGCTTGGACTGCCAGCCGAACGGCAAACCGGACGAATGCGATATCGCCGACGGCACGAGCCAGGACTGCAACCAGAATGGCATCCCGGACGAGTGCGACCTTTGCGTTGACGAGGACAGCCCGACGACGGTCGTCGATCTCGGCGGCGGCGGCACGGGAAGCGTCGTCTTCCTGTCGGGTGACGACGCGGACGACATCTTCCATTGCTGGGGCGACGGCTACGAGTGTGCCGGGCTCTACCCGGAGATTCTCTCCTTTGCCGTCAGCCATTCGGGTTCGGCGGGCTCCGGTATCCTGGCCATCGGCGTGAATCCCGACGGCGAGTTCGACGTCAATCCCGGTGTGGACCCGAGTTGGGCAAGGATGGCGCTGGAGTGGTGGAACGATCCGGCGAACGGCGGTCCCGGTGCGGCGATCACCCATGTGATCGACCCGGCTGCGATCGCGACGGTCGATCTGACGCAGTACGCCGTGGTGTATATCCCGACGGTCGTGCTTCACACGCCGTGGGGCGGCATCACGCTGGAGCAGTTGGATGCCCTCAACACGCGGCAGGCCGACATCGTATCGTTCGTCAACGAGTCGCGCGGCGGTCTGATCGCGTTGACCGAGGCGGACGCTCCGAACGGTTACGGCTGGCTCGAGCTCGAGGTCGAGACGCAGGACGCGACCAATACGCACGTATGCCCGACCGACGCCCTTACCGGCGACGACGGGTTCGGCCTGGACATCACGTGTGACGACCTGGAGCACCAGTTCTACCACAGCATCTTCACCGCCTTCCCGGACTTCTTCGACGTTCTGGCGGTGACGGCTCTGCCGGATGAGCCGGGCCACCCGATTCTCATCGGTGGTGCGAGCATCACGATCACCGGTCAGATCTCTCTGGCGCCGCTGACGGCAACGGTGCCGGCGGGCGGTGCCCACACGGTCACGGCGACGGTCATCGAGAGCACGTCTCCGTTCTTGCCGATTGAAGGCATCGAGGTGACCTTCCTGGTGATCTCGGGCCCCAATGCCGGTGCCTCGTGCACAGGCATAGGCACGACGGATGTGAACGGGCAGGTGTCGTGTACCTACACGAGCAACGGTGCGGCGGGCACGGACGAGATTCAGGCTTCGTTCGTGCAGCCCGACGGTGGTGAGACGGCTCTGTCGAACATCGCCACGGTGACGTGGGAAGTTCAGCTCGACTGCTCGTTGGACTGCAACCGCAACGGCATCCCGGACGAGTGCGATATCGCGGGTACGGGTGACGGCGGTATCGCCGCGGCGCTGGTCGGCCCGGCCGGGCTCATGTTCCCGCTCGATCCGAGCTATGACCTGGTTGAGTTCTTCGAGGACGGCTGCACCGGTTCCGGCTGTGCCGGGGGCCTGGACCAGCACAACGACGACGACTCGGCCACCGTGCCGCTGCCGTTCACGTTCGATCTGTACGGCGACAGTTTCACGAACACTTTCGTGAACAACAACGGCAACCTGTCGTTCGGGAGCTACTACTCGGAGTTCAGCTCGTTCGGGTTCCCGATCGCCAACTTCCCGATGGTCGCGCCGTTCTGGGGCGATGTGGACACGGGAGACTCAATCGACTACATCGGTGATGTCTGGCAGACGTTCGTCGACTCCAACGGTACCGGGACGGCCGACACGCTCATCGTGACGTGGCACAACGTCGGCTACTACAACGAGCAGGGCGACAAGCGCAACACGTTCCAGGTGGCTATCTCGGACGGTTCGAACCCGACGATGGGCATCGGCAACAACGTGTGCTTCGCGTACGACGACATGCAGTGGACGACCGGCAGCGCGTCGGGCGGCACCGGCGGCTTCGGCGGCACACCCGCGACCGTCGGCGTCAACCGGGGCAACGGGGTCGAGTTCTTCCAGATGGGACGCTTCGACCAGCCGGGTATCGCCTATGACGGCCCGGACGGCAACCCCGACGGTGTCGATTGGCTCGACGGCCAGCAGACCTGCTTCAACGTGTCGACCAACACGGCGAACATCGCCCCGATCGCACAGAACTTCCCGCCGGGTAACGCGGTGGATGTGGTGCCGTCGTCCGGTGGTGTCGTCGATCTGACGCTCCAGTACCTCAGCCCGGAAGCGGGGCAGACGACGGACGTGACGTATCAGGTGGTTGGGGACGAGCCCGCGGATCTTTTCATCGTCGTGACGCCGGGCAACGTGGCGACCATCGATGTCGACTGGGCGCCGACGTGCGGCCAGGCCGGCTTGCATGAAATCGTCTTTACCGCGACGGATAACTTCATTCCGCCGGGCGTGACGCAGACCACGCTGACGATCGGCGTAAGCTGCGGCACGAACGACTGCAACAACAACGGCATCCCGGACGAGTGTGAGCCGGACTGCGACGGTAACGGCATCCCGGACGATTGCGACGAGCCTTGCCCCGAGTGCGAGGTGGATGCCGACTGTGAGGACGGCGACCTCTGCACGACCGACGTATGCCTCCAGGGGCAGTGCGAGAATCCGCCCGTCATCTGCTTGCCGGAGACGGCATGTGACCCGGATACCGGAGAGTGCGTGGTGCCGCCCGTCTTCGGTGCGTGCTGCCTCCCGGTCCAGGGAGTTGCCGGCGGCGGGGGCTTCTGCATCGACGGCGTAACCGAGGACTACTGCTTGGCCGAGGGCGGCTTCTTTAATCCGCACATGGCATGCGAGCCCGGTGTCTGCGACTAGGGGCACCATGGATCGGCCCGTCAGGCCGATGCCGCGGTGAGTCGCGGCGAACAGAGAGGATAGACACATGCGTGGGGAGTCGCGTTCCACCGCATCGACACGGTTCGATGTAGGGAACGGGGGCTCCCCACGCTTTTTTTCATGTCAGGTCGGCTACGCGGCCCGGCGGTCAGGCCGGGCCCGGTGGACTGATGCTTCGCCGCGACACACGTCGCGGTTGCCAGTACGAAAGGAACGGAACCGATGAGAGCCAAGCATCGAATGTCAGTCGTGGCGCTGTGCGTCGTGCTCTGCACAGCGGTGGCGGTTGCGCCGTGGGGTTGCGGCGGCGACTTCCTGGGACTGGAGGACTACCAGCGTGATTTTCTCGCCGGCGGGCTTGCGGCCGCGCTGTTGCTGAACCAACAGGGCGACACCGCCACGGCCGGCGATGCGGGAGCTGGTGCCCCCTTGCCGGGGCCGCAAGGCGAACAGGGTGATCAGGGCGAAGCGGGCCCAGCCGGTCCGCCCGGTCCGCCCGGACAGGCAGGGCAGGACGGCCCTGACGGTACGGTCGGTCCACAGGGTCCTGCCGGACCAGCAGGTCCGACCGGTCCAGCCGGTCCTTCCGGTGCTTCCGGGCCCTCGGGGCCGGCCGGCGGTGCAGGTGGTCCGGGTCAGCCCGGCGCTCCCGGTGCGCCCGGGCAGTCCTTCTTCGACGTGTTCGTCGACGACTTTTTCACGTACGCCGACCCGAGCTACAAGGGCGATTTCCCGGTTGACGTCGTTGACATCTCGGAGCCCGCGCTGGGACGCCGAACCGAGGGACCTTCGGATGCGATCGGTTACCGAGTCGCCGTGCCGGAGATGTACAACGAGTCGAACGACGTGCTCATGCGGATGTTCCTCGATCGTACCGGGCCGGAAGACGAGTGCTTCGTGTTCCAGCTCGACGCGCGGCGCCTGGTCGACGGCTCGGACATCGTAGCCTACGGCTCGTCGCGGTGGATCCGGATCGACGTGCCCGATGCGATCCCGCCCCAGGGTGGACAGGGCAACGGGAACACGAACGGCAACGACAACGGTCCGACAATGAGTCGGGTGGAACTCGTGCTCGACATTCCGGTCAACAGTGCAGCCGGCCTGGGGTTCGAGGACGTCGCCACGGCGGACTTCCTCGCGTTCGAGATTGCGACCCACACTGGCGGCTGCTCCGACCCCGGGAATGACTGTGGCAAGTACCACCTGGTGGGTGTCGAGTTCATCGAGAAGCCGATGGGTACAGCCGTCCGCGACGGCGTGAGTATCTTCACCTCGCCGAATGAGGATCTGTGTGACTTGGGCGAATGCCCGGAGCCGCGCACGTACACCGTCAACGCCGACTTCGATGAAGGCGTGCTCAACGGCGTCGAGCATGACACCGTGGCGGATCAGTTGCAGCTCACATCCGAAGTGACGACGCTGCCGATCATGTGGGTCGCCAACGCGGGCGAGGATTCACTGTCGCGCTGGGATACCGAAACCAACCGGGAGGTGGCCCGCTATCACACGTGGTTCGGCCCGCTCGGGGATCACGGTGCGTGGTCGGACGCCGCTCCATCGCGGACCGCGGTCGATCTGGACGGCAACTGCTACGTGGCGAACCGTCACTTCGATAACCGCCCCGTCGATCTACTGAAGATCCTCGTGGATGGCTACGTCGACCGAAACGGCAATGGCGTGATGGACACGTGCGTTGACACCGACAACAGTGGAACGATCGAGCCGGGTGAGATGTTCCCGATGGCCGACGGCAACGGCAACGGCGTGATCGACGACAACGAGATTGCCGACGAGCGTGTGGCATGGGTCACACAGGTGGGCGATCCGGGTGGGGTCGGACGCTCCGTGGCCATCGATGCAGCCGGAGACATCTGGGTCGGTCTGTACAACTTCCAGGCATACTACAAGGTCAGCGGTGCCGACGGCAGTATAATGGCCGGTCCGATACCGGTGCCCGGGCACACGCCGTACGGCGCACTCGTGGACCGCGACGGTATCCTCTGGGGTGCATCGTACGACGACACGCTCCTGAGGCTCGACACGAACGATACCAGTTCCGTGACGGTGCTGAACCACGCCCAGTTCGGCGACAACTACGGCGTGGCCCTGGGACGTGATGCGCTCGGTAACACACAGGTCTATCTGGGGTCGTTGTATGCGTATGCCTACATTCAGTACGACGATGGGGCGGGCACCTTCTCGATCCCGGCTGCGTCGCACTACGGTGTGTTGGGCATTGCGACCGACGGTTCCGGCAACATTGTTGCCGGCAGTTACAGCGACGGGAGTGTCACGAAGTTTGCCCCCGACGGAAGCGTGCTCTGGTCGGTGCCCGGGCAGGTTGTGTCCGAGGCACGCGGTACCGTGGTTGATGCCAACGACGACGTGTGGCTCATCCACCTCGACGCCGCCCTCGTGGCGAAGTTCAGCGGTGTCGACGGTTCGCCGCTGGGCACGTTCCCGACGGGGCGGTACCCCTACACCTACTCGGATGCGAGCGGCCTGGGATTGCGTACCTCGTTCCCGACGGGGACCTGGACGGTCATCTACGACTCGGGGGTCGATGCCTTCGTGTGGAACGGCAGCAATGTCACCTGGAATAGCAGTGAGCCCGCCGGTACCCAGGTGACCGTGCGCGTACGCAGTTCGAATGACCAAACGGTCTGGTCACAATGGGAAGCCGTGACGGGGCCGTTCGCGACGACGCCATCCGGGCAGTACCTCGAGGTCGAGGCGATGCTGCTTCTCAGCGCCGGGGAGACCTCGCCCGTGCTGTACGATCTGACGGTGAGTCCGGCGTGCGCGCCGGAGTGATGAAGACGGCGTAACTCGGCGCGGTGGCGACGCGGCCGGCGCCGGTGGAGTTGTGTCCCGCCAAACGAATGACGGGTCGGCCGGTGGTCACCGGCCGGCCCGTCTTTTTTCTATCGAGCTACCTGCTACGGCTGCGCGGTTACTTGTAGCCGACGCTGATGCGCGTCAACTCGCCGTTCTTGCCATCCCACACGACGATATCGACCGCATGGTTCTTGTCGCTCGGGAGCAGGTTCGACGCCTTGGTGCCGAAGGCGACCCACCGACCGTCGGCCGAGACGGCGGCCTGATCGGAATCGTGCTTGCCCTCGGTTCCATCCGGCAGGCTGCTTACCCTCCTGGTTGAAGCTTCGAGGCGATCGTGCAGAAAGATGTCGGTGTGCCGATTGGCGTCGTGGGGGCAGAGGTTGGCGGCGACTCCGGTAAAGACGACGTGGCGTCCGTTACGCGAGATGGAGGGAGCTCGGCAATCACCATCGCCTTGAATGCCGGTGCTGCTGACGCTCACCCTCTTAGTCGTGCCGGTCTGCCGATCGTGCACGAAGATGTCGATGCTGCCATTCGTATCGCCGTCGACGAGGTCGCTCGCCCAGCTTTCAAAGGCGATGTAACGCCCGTCGCCGCTGACCGACGGGAGGCGGCTGTCGCGGTTGCCTGCAGCACCGTTCGAGTCGACGCTGACGCGCTGGGTCGAGCCCTTTTCGAGATCGCGGACGAAGATGTCCGGCGCGCCGTTGGTGTCACCGGGCGCGAGGTTCGTCGCGTGGCTGTAGAAGACGGCGAACCGTCCGTCGGCCGAAATGCACGGCTCACCGCTCCCGGCATTGGCCTGGGCGGCGTCCGAGCCGACGCTGACCCGCATTGTCTTACCGCTGGCCTGGTCGTGGACGAAGACGTCGGCCGCGTCGTTGGTGTCGCCCTCGACCAAGTTGTCGGCTGCACTCGCGAAGAGCACCAATCGCCCATCATGCGAAACTGACGCGTCGCGGCTTGCGCCGTTGCCCTCGCGACCGCTCGACGCGACGCTGACTCGCTTGATCTTGCCGGTCGCGAGGTTGTACACGAAGATATCGGTCGCACCGTTCTTGTCGTTGTCGACGAGCACACGGGCATCACTGGCGAACGCCACATGGCTCCCGTCCCGTGAAATGGCCGGCTGGAAGCTGATTCGCCGGCCTTCCTTGCCGCCGGCGCCCTGGCTGATTCGTCTGAGCGCTCCGGTCGCACGATCGCAAACGAATACGTCGCACGTGCGGTTGGCGTCGCGCGGCACGAGGTTGTCGGCCCAACTGTCAAATGCCACAAGCCGCCCCGAAGCGCTTATCACGGGGTGGGCACTGGGCTTGCTGCTGGGTGGGCCGGTGGGCGCCACGAAAGTGGCGTCGTCGGCTGAGCCTCCAGCCGCCACCGGGAGTACGCAGAGCAGAGCGGCGGCAACTCCCCCTGCGATGGAGAGGAATCGGGGCGGAGTGGCTATCGAGCGGAGAAACCCTCGTCCAGCGGTGTTTCCGGTCTGCATCATGCCGCCAAGTCGCCTCCAACTCGAAGCCTGGAGAGCTGCGTGGTGCTGGAGTGGACCGGTCGGGAGTTTCTGTCCAGCGCAAGCATCACTGTGATTATTGTGCGCAGTGACCGCACGCATGCAAGCATTTTTCGGGGGAGGGGGCGGCGGGGGTCGGACTCGCATGATGGTTCACGGCGCGCGCCGGCGTGCGGTTCGCCCGCTACGAGGGCTTCTCGCGTCTGGGAATCTTCTGATGGGCCGGGCTGCGCGGTGCGGGGGATTCGGGCGCGCCGCGCCTTGCGGGCGTGTGGACGGCGTCGTCGTGGAATGGCACCAATCGAGCCCGTGGACACGGGGTGAGTCGGCCCGCCAGTGCTGCAAGGCCCGTCACGTCTCGTGGGCGCGGGCATTATCGAACCTACCTGCAGGCATCACCAGTATGCCGAGCGAATGTTGTATTAGACAAGCTCTAAAGTTGACCGTGCCTGGCGTCCGACCGTATAATCAGTGGCGCTCCGTGGGTAGACCTCTGCGTTCTCGGACGTCGACCCGGTACCGTTCCTGTTTGGATGGCAAGTCAAACGGAGGGCAGCATCATGGCACTTCATCGTCGGCTTCGTGTATTGGTCTTCCTGGTTTCGCTTTGCGCGGCGGCTTGGGCGCCGCAAGCCGACGGCTATGAATTGCTTGCCGTCGATTTTGACAGTGGCGATATGTACGGTGTGTCGATTGGCGACGCGTCGCTCACGCCGCTTGGATCGACGGGACTCACGGGTTTCGGTAGCCTCGAGCTATCCCCCGACGGTACCCTTTACGGGTTCACGACCGGGCTTGGAAGCGACCCGAATCCTCCCACACTCTACGACATCGATCTCGGCACGTTCGTACCCACCACGATCGGACCGCTGAACCAGGGCAGTATCTTCGACGGATCACTTGTCTTCGCGTCCACCGGAACCGTCTACGCGACGAATGGCGGCTACGTGTTGGCGCCGACACTTCTGACGATCGACATGCTGACCGGTGAGGCGACGGTGGTCGGGACGATCTCGGTGAACGGCGATAAGAGGCACGACGTCAACGCGATGGCCTGGCGCAGCGATGGAATGCTCGTGGGGCTGGATCGTGTCACGAACTCGTTGCTCGCGATCAACCCGAACGACGCCACCGCCACGGTCATAGCACCGCTCGCGTTTCCAAACGGCGTGGTCGGCGGCGTGGGCGGGATGGTGATCATCGACGGCATCGGCTACTTCTCGACGTCGGGGCCCAACGACTTCATCCCGGGCACCAACTCGCTTTACCGGTTCGATCCCTTCTCGGGTTCTACGACTTTGGTCGGGAGCTTTGACGGCACGATCACCGGCAGCGGCATCGGTGGCCTCGCACTTGTGCCGGAGCCGGCCACGCTGGCTCTGCTTGCCGTCGGCGGGTTGGCCCTCGTGCGCCGAAAGCGGCGAGCGTAAGCGGCTCGCCCGACTGATCGGCAGCCATATTCAAACAGGATCACCGGCTCGGCTCACGCCTGCCGGTGATTTTTTTGCGCCCATACATAGGTCGGTGCCGGTTTCCATGCCGCCACGGGCATGCGTTACCCGCGGGACCCCTGCCGCGCGGTGCAGCCAGGGGAAGGGCGACGCCTTGCCCACGAGGCGGACGGCCACGGCGGACGGGCGTGAATACTCACTAGGGCAGTGGCGGCGGATCGATGTTTCGGCCCGTGCCGGAGAAGAGCCGATTGTTCGCCAAGCGCGCGTCGAACTCGGGTTCAACCTGAGCCACGGTGCCGCCCGGGCCGGGGCGATCCCCGCCGCCGCCGGGCACCGAGGCGCCGGTTCCACCTGGCTCTCCATCGCCTGAGTCACAGCTCTCGTCCGGGTCGAGGTCCGCATAACACCCCGCGGACGTCACCCGGTAGCCTAGTTCCTCGGGCGTTTTCGTTTCGACGTGGCCGTCGACGAACACCACATTGGCTTTGTCGGAGTGCCGCGGGTCGACCGCCGTTCGTGGACTGCCCACGTCGCCGCTGCCTCGGTCCGACACACTGGTCAAACGCGGCGGGTCGAGCGTCCAGCCGTGGTTGCCCATATTGGCAGTATTGTTGGGGCCGTCATCGTTGTACCCCGACCGGTCGGTCGCGCCGACGCCGGCCGCAGTACCCATGCAATCGCCGCCGATGACCGTGCCGCTCGTGGCCTTGATCTGGCTCACGAGCACGGGGAAATTGTGGAACCGGTTGTTCGTCTGGCGTGCGTTGCCCAGGAACTGATGATTATAGCCGTATGCGTAGTTCCTCTCGTCCGCCCACTCGGACACCGTCGGGCAAAGATAGACCGGGTTGTCGTAGTTTTGGCGATCGCTGTCGGTTCTCGGCTTCTCGAACGCGTAGATCCCGACCTGTGCACCCATCGTCGCGATCCACCGCGGGCGGTATTTCTTGCCGTTGCCGACTTCGTACCAGTTGGCCTCGTTCCCCATCCCTCCGGGTTTGTTGTACATCCGGCCGGGAAGAATGGTGCTCTCGTTCTGGTCGGCGTAGATCTGCCAACCGCGTGAGAGTTCCCGCAGGTGGGTTGTGCACGTGAGCGTTTGTGCCTGCACGCGAGCCCGGCTGAAAGCCGGCATGACGATCGCGGCCAAGACCCCGATGATCGCGATCACGACCAGCAGCTCGATCAGCGTGAATGCTCGTTGTTCGTTCCGCATGGAAAAGTTCTCCTGCCCGCTCGGGCGGTAAGCTGAACACCAGTATCATAGCGGGCCGCAAATGCCCAATCCAGCGGCGGGAGTGTCGATCGATGGGCCGGCCGCGAGGGGCTCCGCTGATGACCCCGCGTCGCAGCGTGGCGACCGGGCGGCTGATGATCTATGATACGCTCATGCGGACACGACGACCGAACGCGGATCGGGGCTCTCCCCGCGTGGGGCTCTGGATGATCGGAGCTTGTGGGGGCGTCGGAAGCACGGTGGCGCTCGGTATTGCGGCACTCGCCAAGGGGCTCAGCACCGCGACCGGCCTGGTCACGGAACTGCCAGAGTTTCGACATGCCGGACTCGTGGACCCCTCGACGATCGCGATCGGCGGCCACGAGGTCCGCAATCAGACCATGCTCGAGGCGGTCAGGGAAGCCCACGGGCGGGGGGGGCTTTTCGACGGCGAACTCGTCCGCACCTGCACGCCGTGGCTGCGTCAGGTGCAACGTCACATCAGACCCGGGACGCTGTTCGGAGCCGGCAAGACCATTCGCGACCTGGCTGATCGTTCGGTTGCGACGCGTGATCGCACCGCGGCCGCCGCCGTCCGGCGGCTCTCTTCGGACATCGCGGCCTTCCGGAAGGCGAAGCGTCTGGATCACGTCGTCGTGGTGAACGTGGCTTCGTCGGAGCCGCCGACGAAGCCGGCCGCGGCGCATCGATCGTACGCAGCGTTGGTGAAGGCGCTCGCGAAACCGGGATCGCGCTGCGTTCCGAGTAGTTCGATCTATGCGCTGGCGGCGATCGAAGCCGGCTGTCCGTTCATCAACTTCACGCCGTCGGCGGCGATCTCGATTCCGGCCGTTCGCGAGCGAGCCGAGGCGCTGGGTCTGCCGTACATGGGCAACGACGGGAAGACGGGCGAATCGCTGGTCAAGTCTTTCCTGGCTCCGATGTTCGCGTCGCGCAACCTGGCGGTGCTGAGTTGGGTCGGACAGAACATCCTCGGCAACCGAGACGGGGAGGTGCTGGCCGATCCGAAGACCCGTGCATCGAAGATCAAATCGAAAGAACGGGTGCTTTCGCATCTATCCGGGAAGCAGACGACGACGCGGGTATCGATCGACTACGTGCCGTCGCTTGTCGACTGGAAGGTGGCCTGGGATTTCATCCATTTCGAGGGGTTCCTCGGCACCAAGATGAACATGCAGTTCACATGGCAGGGAAGTGATTCGATCCTGGCGGCGCCACTTGTGCTGGATCTCGTCCGCCTGGCCGTGCGTGAGGTTCAGCGCGGCACGGTGGGTCCGATGAAGCACCTCGCGTGCTTCTTCAAGGATCCGCTCGAAGCGGACAGCGCTGACCACTTCGAGCAGTGGCGCAGCCTGGTCGAACACGCGGCCGAGGCCCCAGTGCAATGAAACTCGCGTACAGTTCCAACGCGTACATGCGCTGGCCGATCGACGAGGCGGTCCGTCGGATTGCCGCCCTTGGTTACGAAGGCATCGAGCTGATGGCCGACGTACCTCACGCCTGGCCCGCGACGACGACTGACGAGCAGATCGAGGCGATCGTTCGTAGCGTGGCTGACAGCGGCCTTACCATCTCGAACATCAATGCATTCATGATGAACGCCGTGCAGGATTTCTGGCACCCATCGTGGATCGAACCCGACGCTGAGTTCCGGCGCCTTCGCGTCGAACATACGATCGACGCGCTCACGATGGCTCGTAAGCTCGGTGCGAACTGCATCACGACCGAACCGGGCGGGCCACTCGAAGAAGGTATGCAGCGCGAAGAAGCGATGGATCTGTTCGTTGTGGGGCTAAACGAGGCGTTGATCTGCGCAGAGGATCTACAGGTTCAGTTGCTCGTCGAGCCTGAGCCGGAGTTACTGATCGAGAATATGGGGCAATTCCTCGAACTGGCGGATCGAGTCGACTCGCCGATGTTCGGACTCAACTTCGACATCGGGCATTTCTTCTGCGTCTCGGATCCACTGCCGGAGTCGATCGAGCGGCTGGCGGGGATCACCAAGCACTATCATCTCGAGGACATCGCCGCGACGCGGGTCCACGAGCACCTGGTCCCGGGCCGCGGTGCGATCGACTTTACCGAGGTGCTCGATGCGATATCGGCGACCGGATACGAAGGCTGGCTGACGGTGGAACTCTATCCCTATCTCGATGATCCCGACGCCGCGGGTCGTCAGGCCCGCGAGCATCTCCTGCGGTTGATGTCCCGTTGAACGACAAGCTTCGAGCCTACCTTGATCTCGTCCGGCTTCCGAATGTCGTGACCGCCATGGCGGACGCGCTGGCCGGTTTCATCTACGCAGGTGGGGCGATCGGCGATTGGCGAGCGGGGCTTGGACTGGTTGCGGCGTCTTCTTGCATGTATGCGGGCGGCGTGGCGCTCAACGACGTGTTCGACGCCGGCCGCGATGCGATGGAGCGTGCCGTTCGTCCGATACCATCCGGTCGAACGGCCAAGAGTCACGCGACGATCCTCAGTATCGGGCTACTTGCCCTCGGCGTGGCGTTGGCCTTTCTGGTGTCGCCGCGATCCGGCGCTGTCGCGTTGGCCCTAGTCGCCGCGATCGTGCTCTATGACGGTCTGCTCAAAGCGACGGCCGCCGCGCCCGCCATGATGGGCGCTTGCCGCGGCTTGAACCTGGCACTCGGCATGAGCCTTGCGGTGACGTTGCCGGTAACGACCTGGCTCATCCCCGTAGCCCTGATGTGGCTCTATGTGATGTCGATCACGCTGTTCGCGCGAAAAGAGGCGATCGGCGGAGGCACCGGGCGACTCACGATCGGTACTTGTGGCGTGGCGGGTGCGGTGCTGGGGCTCGGCGCTATCGCCGCGGTTGTTCCCACCGCCGGACCATCATATCTCGGCTTCGCCGGCGTGCTGTTGGTCGTTGTGGCCGTGCGTGGCGTGCGAGCCGCGCGGAACCCCTCGCCTCAACATGTGCAGCGGGCGGTGAAGGCGTTCGTGCTCGGGATCATCCTGTTCGATGCTTGCCTGGCGGCCTCGGCACAGGGGCCGGTTGCGGGGCTCTTAGTGGCGGCGCTGCTTCTACCGGCGACGGGACTCGCTCGGCTCTTTCGCGTTACCTGACGTACTCCCTGATCGTCTGGATGGCGTGCGGGTGCCCCGTCCTTTGCCGGAGGCAAAGGGTGGGGTACGGCCCCGGCGTGCGACAGATTGCCGGGATGCCGAGCAAGCCCCACCGGAACGAGGATGACTCCGTTATCGCCATCGGCTGGGGTGGGTTGTGGCCGAGGGTGTGGCTCGTCCGTCCCCCACCCTCCGGGAGTACCCGAAGAATGGGGCCCCGGCTCGGGGCGTGCATTCGGCGACACGGACGCCCGGCGGGACGATCACCGCAATACTGCGGCGGCGGGGGCTCGCATTAGCGCCCCCCCCCCAGCAGGATTACGAAGGCTGGGCGTGCCCGATTTTTGCGAAGCAGGCGGTTGGGTTGGCGCGACTC
>JAJDDX010000481.1 GCA_029260055.1 Phycisphaerae bacterium | reverse complement strand
TTCTGACGCTCGGTGCATCCGATTCGTGGCGCGGGTCGGGGCACCGTTGGACGGATTTCGTCAAGCTAGGGCGCTTATTCTGGAGATAGCGATGATGCGTTCGATCCACGGACTCACGGTTTCGGTACTGGTTCTCGCGCTGGTTGTTGTGTGCGGGGCCGGTTCGGATGCATGGGCCGGTCAGGCTCAGCAAAACGGGGCTCAACTCACCACTCTCTCACTCAACAGCTCAACGGCGCTCGGCGCCGGACTCTTCGCTCAGGACGAGCCCGAAGAGGAGGTCGTGGAGGAGTCCACCACGATCACCACGACCGAGGCGGGCAGCGGGTATCACCTGTACGGCCCCTATTTCCTTCGTAGTGCCGACACCGTGCCCGCGGGCGAGATGGAGCTCAAGTTCAACTACAGGTACGAGACTTCATCCGGCCCGAGCGATTCGAACGTATTCGAACTGCAGTTTCAATGGGGCATCACAGACAAGATTGAGCTGATCGCCGAGCTTCCAATCGAGCTCGGTGACGGTCGCGTCACCGGCAACGGCGACCTGCACCTCGGCCTCCAGACCCACTGCTGGGAGGAAGACGGTGCCCTGCCGGCGTTCTCTGTGCGCAACATGCTCCGCGTCCCGACGGGCTACCGCTCGGGCGGCGTAGACTGGATGGCCCGCGGCCTGATCACCAAGACGCTGAGCGACAAGATGCGGCTCCACGCCAACCCGTGGCTCGAACTCGTCAGCGGCCACAACGAGGAAGACGCTCGCCACTTCCAGTGGGGCGTCGCCATCGGTGTCGATTACAAACTGGCCGATAACATGGTCTTCGTGTGGGACTACCAGCACGCCAACGGCGAGCTTGACGGTACCCGGAACAACCACCAGCTCGAGTTCGGGCTCGATTGGGCCGTCGCCGAGAAGTGCAAGCTCGGTTTCTCCACGATCGTCGGCCTGGACGGCGATGACCAGGGCCCCAACTGGGGCATGGGCGTCTCCTACATCATGGAACTCGGCAGCTAAGCTCCGTCCGCAATCGCCGGGGAAATCACAGAGAGGGTTGATTCCCTGGCGGCAGATTGCTACCATCGCTGAAACAGCCGCGGGGCGTCTTACCGGCGCCCCGCGGTTTTCCTTATAAGAACTTGGTACTGAATAGGTTACGGTCCGCGAGCGGGAGCCGCGTCTTGACCCTGACGGCCTCGTGATCGCCCGGTCCGTACGCTTGCAGTGGCACGAATGCCCAAATGGGCCGAAGATATCTGGTTCTCGGGTAGCCGAGAGAACGAACTGGTAAGTTAGGTAGTTACGGTCATGGAACGCCTCAGCAACATCCGAAACATTGGGATTTCCGCCCACATCGACTCGGGCAAGACGACGCTCACCGAGCGCATCCTCTTCTACGCAGGCCGCATCCACCGCATGCAGGAGGTCAAGGGCAAAGAGGGCGGAGCCACCATGGACTTCATGGAGCTCGAGAAGGAGCGCGGCATCACGATCACCTCGGCGGCTACCACCGTCGATTGGGACGGCAAAGAGGTCAACATCATCGATACGCCCGGCCACGTGGACTTCACGGTCGAGGTCGAGCGGTCGCTGCGGGTGCTCGATGGCGCGGTGCTCGTGCTCTGCGCCGTTGGCGGCGTGCAGTCGCAATCGATGACGGTCGATCGCCAGATGCGGCGCTACCGCGTACCGCGCATCGCCTTTATCAACAAGATGGACCGCGTCGGAGCCGATCCGATCCGCGTCGTCGGCGAACTAGAGCAGAAGCTCGGCCACGTGGCGGTGCCGCTGCAACTCCCGATGGGTGCCGGCGATGATTTCGAGGGCCTCATTGATCTGATCCTGATGAAGGCTGTCTACTTCGACGGCAGCGCCGGCGAGACCGTGCGCTACGCCGACATCCCCGCCGCTTATGCCGACGATGCCGACCGCGCCCGCAACGGCATGCTCGATACGCTGAGCCTCTACGATGACGAACTCATGGAGGTCATGCTCGAAGGCACCGATCCGTCCGAGGATCAGATTCACACGGCCATTCGGCGCGCGACGATCGCCCGCGAGATCACACCGGTGATGCTCGGCACAGCCTACCGAAACAAGGGCGTTCAGTGCCTCTTGGATGGCACCGTTCGGTACCTCTCCTCGCCGCTCGATCGCGTCGCCTACGCCTGTGACAACGCCAACGACGGCGCGGAAACGACGATTACCGCCGACCCCGGCGGCCCCATGGTCGCCATGGCGTTCAAGATCTGTGACGAACCCTTCGGACAGGTCAGCTACGCACGCATCTACCAGGGGGAGATGAAGCGGGGACAGATGTACAAGATCGCCCGTACCGGCAAGAGCCAGCGCATCGGTCGCATCTATCGGCTACACGCGGAGAAGCGCGAGGACCTCGACACCGCACGCGCCGGCGATATCGTCGGGCTGATGGGGATCGACTGCGTCTCGGGGGACACGCTCTGCGACCAGGAAATAAGCCTCTCGCTCGAGAGCATGCACTGCCCCGAGCCGGTGATCTCGATCGCCATCGAGGCGGCCGGCACCAAGGATCGCGACGCGGTCTCCAAGGCGCTCAACCGGTTCGGCAAGGAAGACCCGACGTTCCACGCCCACTTCGACGAAGACGCCGGGCAAACCATCCTCTCGGGCATGGGCGAGCTGCACCTCGAAGTCTACATCGAGCGGATCAAGCGCGAATACAAGGCCGAGGTCATCGTGGGCAAGCCGAGGATTCAGTACCGCGAGGCGCCGACCGTCGAAACGAAGTTCAACCACAAGCACAAGAAGCAGACCGGTGGTTCGGGTCAGTTCGCTCACATCATCGGCCGGCTGATCCCGCTCGACCTGGACGGCGACGAAGACTACGAGTTCGAAGCCAAGGTCGCCGGCGGGCGCATTCCGACGGAGTACATTCCGTCGGTCGACAAGGGCTTCCAGATGGCCCGCCCCAAGGGCCCGCTGGCGGGCTTCGAGGTCGTCGGTGTGAAGATGTTGCTGGAAGACGGCTCGTCGCACGCGGTCGACTCGTCCGACCTGGCGTTCCAGGTCTGTGCACGGGCGACGTTCCGCGAGGCGGTTCGGGCGGCCAAGCCCGTGCTGCTCGAGCCGATCATGAAGGTCGAGATCGAGGTGCCGGCTGAGTTCCAGGGCACCGTGTCGGGTGACATCGCGTCGCGCCGCGGGCTGATCATCGATAGCGAGATCAAGGCCAATGCCGTGGTGCTGACCGCCGAGGTGCCGTTGGCCAAGATGTTCGGCTACTCGACGGACCTCCGCTCGCAGACGCAGGGGCAGGCGACCTTCTCGATGGAGTTCCACTCGTATCGCCGCATGCCCGGCAGCGTGCAGGAAGAGATCATCGAGGCGGTCCGTAAGGAAAAGGCGGCCGCGAAGAAGTAGGCGCAAACGTCGAAACGTCGAAACGTCGAAACGTCCAAAAGTCGAAATGGGTGGGGTGCCACGGACAACCTGCCCATTTGTCCGTGCTCGTTCGTGCCGACACACACTCCGGCACGGATAAGCCGCCGCTTGTCCGTGACACACCATCAACACCCTGCGAGTTTGCCGAAGCCGGCGGGTAGGGAACGGCTGATGCAGGTGCCCCATCCTTGCGTAGCAAGGGTGGGGGACGGATGCGTCATCCTTCGATCTTCGCCCTGGTAGCAGCTCTCGCCAAACTGTCCTTCCCCCACCCTTCGGGGTACCCGAAGGATGGGGCACCCGCGCCGGTCCCGCTCCTCGACATCCCCACAGCCTCCGGGCATCACCACGGGCAAGCTGCTGCTTGCCCGACCCACCCATGCCCCGTTCCGCGATTCCCAGGGTGAACCGACCGCTCGAAGCAGCGCCGGCGCGCTCCACGTTGCTACAGGCGGGGCGATTCGCTATAATCCGGGCTGAGGCTGGGGAGGCTTCCAATAACTTAATCTGACTGGCCGGAGTCCGAGCTTAGGGAGGGCGTCGCTATGCGCGATGTGCGATCGAACTGTGCGCTGATTGTCGGGGTGTGTCTTGCGTGGACCGCCGGCACTGCTGTGGCCCAGAACCCGCCGGTCAACGCCTCGCTGGTCGGAAGCTGGAACGGCTACGCCGGGGAATACGGCGACGTGTGGGGCGACGGGGACCATGCCTATGTCGGCAGCTTCACGCTGATCGACGGTCTCCCGGGCCGCGTACACATCGTCGACATCTCCGACCCGACGACCCCGACGCTCGCCAACACCTACTTCCTTCCGTCGCCCAACGAGTTCCGCTCGCCCCAGGACGTGAAGGTCGCCAATGGGCTGCTGTTCATCGGTTTGGAAAGCGGCGGTACGGACGTCGTGCTTATTGTGGACGTACGCAATCCCGCGTCGCCCGCACTGCTGACCAAGATTCAGCTCCCGGGCTTCTTCAGTTGCCACAACACGTTCTACGACAACGGGTTCCTCTACGTGGTCGACAGCGCCAATCCGCAGGTGGCCGTCGTCGACCTGCGTACGTACAACCCCGACTTCGCGCCCGCGACGATTACGTCCGCCTTGTGGACCGTGACCAACGTCGGGACCGTTTTCGTGCATGACATCACCGTTCGCAACGGCCGGCTCTACGCGGCTGGGTGGGACAGCGGGCTTTTCGTCTACGACGTGTCCGATGTCGCCAACACCGCGCCGGCTTTGATCGGCACCACAGGCGGGAACAACACGCACGCCATGTGGCCCACTGACGACGGCAACTTTGTCGTGGTCGGCGAAGAGCGCGGCGGCGGCGGTATCAAGGTCTACCGGATCACCGACAACGCGGGCTCGCTGAGCTTCACGCAGACCGATAGCCTCGTGCTCTCAGACGATGCGTTCAGCGTTCACAACCAGTTGATGATCGGCAACCGACTGTATGTGTCGTGGTACCAGGCGGGCCTTCAGGTCTTCGATGTCAACTCGCTCACCGGCGCACTGGAGTTCTTCGCCAGTTACGACACGTCGACGTTCGCGAACACCGGTGGCTTTGCCGGCTGTTGGGGCGCCTATCCGATGTTTGGCGACGACCGTGTACTCCTCTCTGATCTGGAGGAGGGGCTGGTCATCGTGAGTTTGCAGGGGCCGCTGCTGACCATTTCCTATCCTGACGGATTGGTCGACATGGCGGACCCAGCCGGCGGCACGCAATTGCGCGTGGCAATCGACGCGGGCAACGAGACGCCGGATCCGAATTCCGCGCTGCTGTTCACCGCGATCGACGGCGGGCCCTTCTCGTCGTCACCGATGATCTTCGACGTGGACGCGTTCGTCGGCACGCTGCCGGCTGCTCCTTGTGGAAGCACCATCGACTACTATGTCAGCGTCGACACGATGGGTGGCACGACCGTGACCGAGCCGGCTGATGCTCCGACGGGGTTCTACTCGGCACTGGCGGCGCTCGCGCTGACGCCCGCGATCACAATCAACTTCGAGAACACGATCGGCTGGGCCGTCTCGGGCAATGCGACCGACGGCCAGTGGGAGGCGGGCGTGCCGGCCGGCGACGGTACACGCGGCGATCCGCTCTCCGACTTTGACGGCTCCGGGCAGTGCTATCTGACGGACAACGTCATCGGCAACAGTGATGTCGACGGTGGATCGACGGTGCTCACGTCGCCGACCTTCAACCTGAGCGGGTTGACCGACCCGTTCGTCAGCTACGCCCGCTGGTATTCCAACAGCGGCGGAGCCAGCCCCCAGCAGGACATCTTCGTCGTCGAGATCAGTGCCGACGGGGCGGTTTGGGTCGAGCTCGAGACCGTGGGCCCGTCCGGTCCGGAAGTCGCCGGCGAGTGGTTCGTGAAGACCTTCAAGGTATCAGACTTCATCGTTCCGAGTTCCACGGTCCAGTTGCGTTTCACGGCCTCGGACTTGGACCCCGGTTCGGTGGTCGAGGCGGCGGTGGATGCGCTCGAGTTTTCCGCTCTGGAGTGCGAGACGGTCGTCGTTACGCCGATCCCGACGGTGTCCCAGTGGGGCTTGGCGGTCATGGCGTTGCTGACGATGGCGGCCGGCACGCTTGTCTTCAGGGCGACCTCGACGCACACACGGGCGTAGTGCTCCGTCGATGCTGATCTGACGGGTGGCATGGGCAAGCAGCAGCTTGCCCGTGTCTTCCCACCCGCTCCGGGGGCAGCACTGGTGGACAAGCCACCAGTGGCACCCGGCATTATGACGTACGGTACTATTGCGCCCGTTCAGGGCCAATCGTGATCACAGCCGCCAACCGACCGTCAATCAGCGCACGCTCGGCGGGCTGGAATTGTCGGACGCTCTCAAGTGCGAACTTGCCCATGCCACCCATCAAAGGATTCGTGGCGGGGGCCCAGCGTGGCTTGTGGCTGCATCGGCGTGACGCCTGCGGCTTTGGCGGGTACTATGCCCCGGTCAGAAGGCCAACGGATGGAGCGAACATGAGCGGCAAGAGCAACGACAAGGACGGTTCGACCGGCGGCGACTCGAGTAACGCCAAGAAGCGCGACAACGCGGACCTGCCGGTGGGGAACTCCCCGGCGAGGCCTCTGTGGCCGATGTTCGTCACGGGCGCGCTTTGGCTGTGCTGGATCGGGTTTCTCGCCTATCTCGCCCTGGATGTCTCGAGGCACAGCTAGGGCTTCCCGTGTGCGGCTCGACGTGCCGCTCCGCAGACTGTCACCGCTGACTCCACCGATATACCGAAGGCCGGCCATTCCACCGGGCGGACAATCAGTGGGCGAGCAGGTCGAATCAACACGGGAGTTCCTACCGAGCGGCGGCGCCGGGCGTTATCGCGCGAACGTCGAGGCGCTGTCCCGGTTTCAGCCTGACGTCGCCGGACTCGTCGAAGACCTCGCCATCCCGGATGACATGAGGCTTGTCGTCGGGCGCGACGGGCGCGAGACTTTCCTGCTGCCCTCCGAGGGGGCGTTGCCAACGTGGTTGGGCGGTTCCTCGATGCCCAGCGTCAGCGTGCCGCAGATCCTCGCCAGCTTTCAGAGCGAAGGCTCGAACGTGGCACTACCCGGCGTACAGACCGGGCTCGAAGCGATCGCCGTGGCCAACAAGTGCCCGTCCCATGTCGCGGTTTTCGTGGTGGAGCCTGACCCATTGCTGATCAAGCTCGCCATGTACCTCTACGACTACACGCTACCTATCGATTCGGGCCGCGTGGTCTTCCTCGCCGGACCCGATCTTCAAGCAGCTCTGCGCTCGTTTCTTCAGGCCCACTGCGGATATGAGCTTCCGCGAAAACTGGTGACAGTGCCGCAGGTCTCGACGCAGCAGGTGGCGGAACTGCAACGCGAGCTGCAGGTCGCCGGCGAGTCCGTGGTCGACATCTTCACGAGCGCCGTCGACGAACGGGTCGCCGCGTTAGCTGCCAGACGCGTCGGCGCGACGCCTGAGACGCCAAGAGTCGCTGTGGTAGGTGTCGATCCTCGACGGTTCGCCATCGCCCATGGCACGGGCGTCGCCAGTGCGCTGTCGCGGCTCGGCTGGACGCATGAAACATGTGTGCCGGACAGGCCGTCCGCATGTCACACGGCCGCGCGAATCAGCGCGGTCGAGCGCGTCCGTGCCGATCTCGTTCTCTTCGCCAGCGGCTGCGCGGATCGGTTTCGAGCACTCGTGCCGGCGGACCTTCCGGTGGTGGCGTGGTACCCACCGGCCGGCCATGTGCCGGAGCACATCCACGAGCCCTCGCGAGGTCATGATCTCTCGGTTGCCTGCTCGAGTTCTCAGCGCGACCGGCTTGTGGCGGCCGGGGTATCGGCGGACGACGTTGAGATATGCGGCCTCGCTGTCGACGACACCACGTTTCGACCCGTGAGCGTGACTGCGGAGGATCGTCAGCGGTGGGGCGGCGAGATCGCCGTTTTGATGGACTTGCCCGACGATCGGCCGGAGTCCGCGGGCGTGAACCTCCCGAGCCACGTGGCATTGTGGCAGGCCATGCGCGACGGTGTGCTCGATGACCCGGAAGGTTACAGCCATGACCGGGCCGGCGAGCGGCTTGCCGAAGCGGAGCGTGCCAGCGGCACCGCACTCGACGATAGCAAGACACGCGAGCATTTCCTGGGGTTGCTCCGCGCCAGGATCGCTCCGGCATGCATCGCGCGCGCTCAGGTGAGTGCGCTTGTGGCGAAGTATGAACAAGTCGTGACATTCGGTGCGAACTGGCCGCCGCGCGATGGCGGGCCCGACTTCCGCCGCGGGCCGATCCCTTTCGGGGAGGAACTCAACACGCTGTCGAACTGCATGAGCGTCGTCGTATTGCCGGCATCCGGTTCGTCGATGATACAGCTTGCGTTGTGCGCCATGGCCGCGGGGATCCCTGTCGTATGCCGTGGCGAGAAGGCTGCGCTGCTCCGCGAGTACCCCGGGCTCGAGTCGATCGAGCGATTCCTGCATTTGTACGAACAGCGTCGGGAGCTGACGCGAACCGTCGGGCAGCTTCTTTCTTCCAGCTTCGACCGGCAAGGCATGACATCCTCTGCACGTGACGCGGTGCTGGCTCAGTACACCTTCCGACATCGCGTTGAGTACATTGCGGATTGCGTCCGGCGGCGGCAGCAGAGTCAGGATGCGCCCGGCGAACGTGCGCCACGCGCCAGGGTGTAGAAAATGGTTCAGCTTTGGTTCATCTTGAGTGGGACGATTGTCAACGCCGTTACGGTGTTGGTGGGCAGTCTCATCGGGTTGTCGATTTCGGGCAAGCTTCCGGAGCGATACAGGTCGATCGTTCTGAACTCCCTCGGGCTCGTGACCATCGTGCTGGGCGTGGACGCAGCCGTGCTGAAGTTCTCCGACACGGTCGGGCGGTTCGCGCCGCAGGTCGAGGCCGGTAGGACCTATGGAGCCCGCGTGGCGATGGTGATGATCGGCTCGCTCCTGATCGGTGTCATCATCGGGACATGGCTGAGACTTCACGAGCGTGTCGAAGCCCTCGGGGCCTTGATCCACAGACGCTTCTCCAAGGGCGACGCGAGCGGGGCGGGCCGGTTCGCGGAGGGCTTTCTGACCGCCAGTGTGATCTTCTGCGTCGGGCCGCTCACGATGCTGGGATGTCTTCAGAACGGGGCTCACGGCGACCCGAGCTACCTGTACATCAAGGCGCTGCTTGACGGTTTCTGCTCGATGGCGTTGGCGTCGGCGTTGGGGTGGGGCGTGTTTGCCAGCGTGGCGACGGTGCTCGTCTTTCAGGGCAGTCTGTCGCTGTTGGCGTCGGCTGTCGCCGAGCCGCTCCATCCGCTGACGACGGATTTGATGACCGTCGTGGGCGGCGTCGTCCTGCTCGCCACGGCTCTGATGATCCTCGAGATCAAGAAGCTCCCCGTGGCCAACATGCTTCCGGGGATCTTCCTCCCGCCGGCGTTCGTCTATCTGGTTGAATGGGTATCGCCCGGGATGTTGTTGCCCTTGGCGTCGTGACCCACATAAGATGATGTTGGGAGCGATGGCTGAGATACCACCCAGCGACGACGACCTGATCACGTCACCCCAGGCGGACTACGACCAGCTCCGGTCCGTGACGCCGGAGACTCCCTGCCCGTACCTGCCCGGGCGCATGACGCGCAGCGAGGCCTACAGCGTCGATGAAATCGACGGCGCCACGCACGAGCGGCTGATGTCCTTCGGCTTTCGTCGTTGCGGGCGCATCGTCTACCGGCCCGTGTGCCGGAAGTGTCGGGAGTGCCTTCAGATTCGAGTCCCCGTGGCGAGCTTCAGGCTTACCCGATCGATGCGCCGGGTGCAGCGCGTCAACGAGGACATCGGCGCGGTCGTCCAGGAGGCGCGCGTCACGGATCAGAAGTTCGAGCTATTCTGCCGATACCTCGACGCGCAGCACGACGACACGATGGCGCGGACGTACGAGTCCTTCTACACCTTCCTGTACGACTCGCCAACGGACACGAGCGAGGTCGTCTACTACCTCGGCGAGCGGCTAGTCGGTGTGAGCATTCTCGATCGAACGCCCGGCGGGCTCAGCAGCGTCTACATGTTCTTTGATCCGGATTTGGCTGCCCGCAGCCTCGGGACCTTCTCGATCCTCTGGGAACTCGACTGCTGCCGCCGATCCGAGCTGCCATATTACTATCTCGGATTCTACGTTGCGGGATCCAAGACCATGTCCTACAAGGCACGCTTCCGCCCGAACGAAGTGCTGGCGGGCAATGACTCCTGGGTACCGTATCGAGAGTAGGATCGACGCGTGGGATCCGATCACAAGGCCGACCTCGCCAAACGGCAGTTTGAGCGAATTCTACTGATCAAGCCGAGTTCGCTCGGCGACGTGATCCACGCGCTGCCGGTGTTGCACGGTTTGCGACGGCGGTACCCCGACGCAAAGATCGATTGGCTGATCTCGACGCCGTTCGTGCCGCTGTTGCAGAGCCAGCCTCAGATCGATGAACTCATACCCTTCGACCGCAAGCGCTTCGGCCGGCTCGGGCGAAGCCCGGCGGTGTCCCTCGACTTCCTGCGCTTCGTGCGCGATCTGCGTCGCCGACGCTACGATCTTGTGATCGACCTGCAGGGTCTGTTTAGGACCGGGTTCCTGGCACGTGCGTCGGGCGCCGCGGTACGGATCGGGTCCCGTGAGGCTCGCGAAGGAGCCTCGTTGTTCTACAGTCACAAGCTACCGAGGCTGGATGCCGACACCCACGCGGTCGATCGTAACTTTTCGGTAGGCAGCGTGCTGGGTTTCTCGGAGGCTCCGGTGGAATTCGACCTCTCGCTGCCGGAGAAAGCGGTGGAGGAGGCGGCTGGGCTTCTCGAAGGCCCGGACCATGCGAGTTTCGTCGGCATCGTGCCCGGAGCCCGCTGGGATACAAAGGTCTGGCTCCCCGAGCGGTTCGCCGAAACGATCGACCGATTGCAGACGCAGCAGGGCTGTCGCTGCGTGCTCATCGGCGGAGGGGCTGAGCGGGAGCTGTGTGAACGGATTGTGGGCGCGTGCCGCAGCGAGCCGTTGAATCTCGCGGGTCGGACCACGCTGCAGCAACTCGCCGCACTGATTCAGCAGGTCGACTGCCTGTTGTGTCACGACTCGGGAGCCATGCACTTGGCGGTCGCCATGGCGCGCCCACTCGTGTGTCTTGTTGGCCCTACCAACCACCGGCGCACGGGCCCCTACGGCCGGCCCGAGGACGTGCTTCAGTTGGGACTTGACTGTGCGCCCTGCTACTTACGTCGCCTGTCGCAATGCAAACACGAACACGGATGTATGCGCGGGATCGAAGTCGACGGTGTGGTCGAGGCGGTTGTCGCCGCGTCGCGCGAACGCCCAACCAGCGCCGAAACACCCTCCCGGCCAAGCTGAAGTCTGGCACTTGAAGTGCTGCGTAAACCGGTCGTCGGACGATTCCGACATGGCTGTGCCGGAAGCGCAGACATCCGGGTTTCGGGTCGATACACTGTGAAGCCGGGGCGCTGGGCCGCGGGTTATCAGCGACGTTACTGCTGGCTGCGAACCGAAGGGCGACGACTTGGCGCTCCTGCGTTACAGAATACGTAAGTTCTTACTTCACAGCATGTTGCATGCGGATGATACGCCGCATGTCATCGCGCTCGGTGTAGCGCTGGCGATGTTCGTCACGTTCCTTCCGATTGTGGGGATACAGACCGTCGTGGCGATCGGCCTGGCGGCGCTGTTCCGCGCGAACAAGGCCGTGTGCGTTCCGATCGTCTGGATCACCAATCCGGCGACGATGCTTCCGATTTTCTACGGCTGCTTCAAACTCGGCGCGGTGGTGATGCCGGAGACGGCGACATCTGATGAAGCGGACCTCCGCCGCCTGGTGGAGTTCGCCAAGACTTCGAGCATCTTCGAATCCGAGTTCTGGGCAGGTTTGGCGCCGTTGATGCTGAGCCTCGGGATCGACCTTTGGGTCGGGTGTGCGATTGTCGGCGCGACGCTCGGCTTGCTTTCCTACTTTGTGACTCGCTGGGGCGTGTCGTCCTATCGCGAGCGCCGCCGTCAGCGGCTTCTCCGCCGAAGCCTCTTCCGTTCGCAATTCCAGAAGGCCAAGCTCGCTCGTCGCAGCGAACCGGCGTGAGCGGTCTTCCACGCCAGATGTAGCGTCGGGGCTTGTTCCGGGCGCCGCGGGTCACCGGGCACCGTACATGAAGGCCGACGGTACGCCTGGTTTGAGATGGCTCATGGCGCTCTTGCGCTTTGGTTGGGTGGCCCATCTCGTTAGCGAAGCGGTGAGATGGGGGAGCCGATATGGTCGGGGCATGGGATCACTGGATGTCGTCGTCTCCCCCATGTCCGGAGGACATGGGCCACCCGCCCGGTGACATGACCGCGGGCTTGCGCCCCGCGGCTCTGATCACGGCATAGCGCTGTCATACTATGCGGTCTTCCACTTCATGTCGGGGATGTCTGCGCGGGTCAGGTGCGGATCCGATCGATGAGCACCACCGCCAGGGTGGCGAAGATGAACACGGGCACAAACGCCGCGAACGCGGAATCGGTTTCCGTGCGCACGCTTTGAGCGACGAAGTTCGTCACGTAGCACAGGCCGCAAGCGATCATGCACTTGCCCGTATCGCCGAGTAGGCTCGTCGGCGATCGGTTCAGGAAGAAGGGCAGACCCAGAAGCACCAGTACCATGCTGATGATCGGAGCGGCGATGCGCGTGTGTTTGGCCTGCGCGATCGGCGTCCGATCCGAGATGCCGGCTTGCTCCTGCGCTTTCAGTTGGGACAGGCTCAAATAGCGCAGCCAGCCCTCCGCCTGGCGAAGCTGAATGTGCTCCGGACCGAGATCGCTTTCGTAGTACTCGATGAGTTCATCTTGGATGTCGGTGCCCGGACCGAGGGTGTCGCCTTGCTGCTCGACGAGAAGGAGGCGCCGCCCGCGTTCGAGGTGCCAACGTCCGGTCGCTTGCACGCCGGCCGGCGCCTCCCACACCGCGCGGTCGGCTTCGATGGTTTCGACGACCGCCCCGGACTCGTCACGCCGCAGGACCAGCATGTGCTGCAAGTCCCGCCGCGTCGGGTGGAATGCGACGGCCGACAGCAGGGCACGGTCACGATCGGGCAGGAAGAGTACTTCGTACGTCCCCTCGCCGTCGGCCTCGTCATGCTCGCGGGCGAGCAGGTGCGCCACGGAAGGGATGATCCACTCCGTGTCCAGAACGAGTAGGGCCGTCGTACCGATCCCGAAACCGACGATCGGCCCGGCGATACGATAGAGGCTCACACCCGACGCGAGAACGGCGGTGAGCTCGTTGAGCCGCCGCATCCTGGCGATCGCCGCCATGCACGCAAACAGGGTGATCACACCGGAAAGCTGCGAGAAATAGAGGAACAGGTTGGGCCAGTAGTAGCTGATGATGTTGCCGATGACGGTCAACATCGGATAGCCCTGCTCGGTGAACTCGTCCATGTTGACGAACATGTCGAGCGTGACGTACAGGCTCAGCATCACGCCCAGCGCAATGACGTAGTTCGTCACGAGTGCTCGCAGGAGGTATCGATCGATCACGCTCAGCACGTCGAGGCCCTCAAAGCCTATCTCCGAAGGACGCGCGTCAGCGTCCAGAAGTCCAAGCCGCAAACCAGCACGATTCCACCCCACATCACAGCCAGGCCCATCGCGTAGGTGGGGGCGTTGTAGGACATCTGCTTACCCATCAGGATCGTGACCAGCACGAGCAAAGAGGGCACGAAGCTGATGCCGAATGCCACCATCACGTGTGAACCGCGGAACACGATGCCAAGCGCCGCACCGAGCACTACCAGTACGACCACGCTGATCGAAAAGGCGGTGCGTTCGTTGATCGTCGCCACGATCCGGCGCAGCGTGTCGCCGCGCGTCTTGATCGCAAGCTGTCGCCGGGCCTCGAGCCGAGCGTCGGCTTCGCTTGATGCGTCCTCGCGCAAGAGTACCTCGTCGGATATGCTTTCGATCGATGCGATGAACTCGGGGCCGATCGCGACCGGTCCGAATTTCGCCTTCGCCTTCGACACCCAGTCCCGCCCGTCGCGGATTCGCGCGTCGTACGCTTCGATCGTGATTCCGCTCTCGCCAAGAGAGTCGCCGCGGGCGACTTCGAGCGTGGCCCGCGCTGCCGTGGCCGTGCGGACCCGCCCCGCCCCGACTTCTTCGAGGCGGACATCCTGCAATTCGATGCCCGCACCGCCCGGATGGGCAAACCCGGTCTCGGATTCGAGTGTCAGGCGGTATGGCCCGTCAGTCAGCACGATGCGCTTGGAACCGAGCCATTCACTCCACAAACCGCCGAAAAGCTCATGCCGTCCGACCGCCAGCCGCAAACGGTCCATCTCCCGGCGTACGCCGTCCCACTCGCCGGGGTGCCTCGAGTAGTGCAGAAGCTCGCCCAACCGCAAGAACTTGAGCTTGCGGGAAAGCGTCTGCGGGATGGGCTGTGCGGGGATACGCCGTCTGTCCTCCGAGTAGAACCGAGGCGGGTTGCGGTCGTAGATCGACAGGTCGTACATCTCGCCGCCCACACGCGGCGACGACCGCTCGCGATCGAACTCGATCACGGCTCGCCCGGCCGTCCCGTAGCGCACCCACTCACCGTCGTCCACTTCGACAAAGCGAATCCCGTCGATCTCGATCCGATCCGGATTGGCCACGTCGATCGCGTTGGCGTCGGCGGAAATCCGGAATCGTCCGCCGAGCGACAAGCCTCGCGGCCGATTCAATCGCTGGCGAATCAGCGTGCCGAAGTCGGAGTAGATGAAGGTCTCGAGGTTCTCGACCATGCCGGGCACGACGAAGTTGCTGAACGTATAGGTGACGCTGGCGGATACCAGACTCAACACAATGGCGGGAAGGAAGAGCACGTGCATGTTGATGCCACTGCTGCGGCATGCCACGAATTCGTTGTCCGCGCTCAGCCGCCCGTACGTGGCGGCTGCACTGAAGAGCGCCGCGATCGGGAGCGTCAGCGCCGCGGAGATCGGCAGCATGAACAGGAGCAGACGCCCCAGTTGCCCCGGGGTGACCTCTCCCAGCTTGACCATCTGCAGTACGCCGCCGCCCAGACCTAAGACGGCGGTCAGAGCCAGTGCGGTGAGCAGAAACGTCTTGCCCATCTCGCGGAAGATGTAACGCTGAAGCGTCCAGAGAAACGGCATCGCCATGGTACGTCTCGTCGACGCGCACCTCGTCCGCGCCGTTCACACATCCCTACCGCGCCATCGGCAGGTGAACGGTCGCTGCGAGACGGGTGCTACGCCGCACGCATGATGCGAGATGGTAGGTGGTGTGCGGTGGTTTGCAAGTTTCCAGCCTCCCTACAGGGAGGCGTCACCGGGAAAAAATAGGCTCGTTTGGCGGCCCGTGCCGATAAATACGACGGATGTAAGATGTCGTGGACGCGGGGTTGCCGCTTGCCGGAGCGGTCCCGGTGGAAGGCCGTATGTCGACCGACCTGGAAAAGAAAATCGTCGAGCTTGACGCCTTGCTGGCGGTGGTCAGCGAGGCTCGGGCCGCCGGGAAGAGCGTGGTCCAATGCCACGGCTGCTTCGACATCGTCCACCCCGGCCACGTGCGGTACCTCGAATTCGCCCGGCAGCAGGGCGATGTGCTCGTCGTGACGCTCACAGGTGACGCGGCCATGGCGGACGAAGGGCATCGACCCTACATCACGGAGGATCTTAGAGCCGAGAACCTCGCCGCGCTCATGTTCGTCGACTATGTCCATACCGTCGGCTCACCGACCGCGGCCGAAGTACTCGCGGGCATGAAACCCGACGTCTACGTCAAGGGACGCGAATACGAGAATTCTCCCGACCCCGCCTTCGCGGAGGAGAAAGCCGTGGTCGAAGGCTACGGCGGTCGGATCATCTTCTCCAGCGGTGAGGTGGTCCTCAGTTCGTCCGAGCTACTCGGGCGGATGCCCGCCAACCAGCAGCTCCAATCGCACCAACTCGATCGACTCTGCAACCGGCATGAGATCACCGGCGAGTCGATCGAGGAGGCCATTGATCGATTCAAGGACCTCCACGTACTGATCGTCGGCGACACCGTGATCGATCGCTACGTGATGTGTGATGCGATGGGCGTCGCCAGTGAGTCGCCGGTGTTGAGCCTGGTGCAACGCGACGAGCGCGCTTACGTCGGCGGGGCGGCGATCGTAGCCCGGCACGTCGCGGCCCTCGGGGCGCACGCCTTTCTCCTGAGCGCCGGTGCGACCGACGACAAGTCGCAGTGGGTGTCCGGCGTGCTGAGCGATGAAGGCGTCGAGGCGCATCTGATCGAATCGCGGCCTTCCCTGGTGGAAAAGACACGGTTCCTCGCAGACGACAGCAAGGTGCTCAAGGTGGATCGCGCACAGCACCTGCCACTCGATTCCGTGGCGGAGCGGCGCGCGGCTCTCATCCTCGAACAGCAATCCAAGATAGCCGACGCCGTGATCTTCTGTGACTTCGGCTACGGTATGGTCACCGGTAGCCTTCTCTCTCGAGTCCTGCCCACGCTTCGTCACAACGTAAGAACGCTTACCGCTGACGTAAGCGGCGGGCGGGCCAACCTGTTGAACTTCCGCAACGTCGATCTGCTCTGTCCGACCGAGCGCGAAGTCAGGATCATGCTCAATGATTACGCCTCCGGGCTGTCATCCCTCGCGTGGCGCCTGCTCGAGCAGACCCAGGCGAGGCATCTCTTCGTGACGCTCGAAAAACGCGGCATGGTGGTGTTCGAGCGCCCGAGTCCCGACCGCCAAAGCCCCGAATGGGCGGGGCGGCTCAAGAGCGAGCTGCTTCCTTCGTTCGCCGACAGAATCGTGGATCGATTGGGCTGCGGTGATGCGCTACTGGCGGCCGCGACACTGTCTTTGGCCTCCGGTGACAGCCTGATGCAGACCGCCTACCTCGGCAATGCCGCCGCCGCCATCGAAATAGCCACGCTCGGCAACAACCCCGTCGACGCCGGCGGCCTTCGCGACTGGATGCGGAACCGGTGGGAATTGGCGCCCGCGGCCGACACGTCCAAGCGATCTCCCGCGACTGTGTAGAACTCCTACGCTTCTACGTCACGAAAAGTGACGTGCGCCTCCCTACAGCTATACTCCCTGACACGTCGTCCGGGCGTGCGAGCAATCAGAGCACCGGGCGCAAGCCCGGTGAAATGGCCGCGGGCTTGCGCCACGCGGCTCTGAATACGGCATAGAACTGTCATGGTAAGAGGCGAGTGATGTTGGACGAACAGATGAAGCAGGCGATTCTGACGCGCGTCAGTCGAATCCCGATCGTCGACACCTTGCGGATGAGCTTCGACGAGTTTGACGAAGGCTACTGCAAGGCCACCATGCCTCGCCAGGCGTGCTACGACGGCGTGTACCAGTCGCTGCACGGCGGCTTGCTGATGACGCTGGCCGACAGCATTGCCTGCTTCGCGATCATGACGCGGACCGGCCCCGACGAGACGCTGACCACGACGGATATGAACATCCGCTTCCTCGCGCCGTGCCTTACTGATGTCACTGCGATAGCCAGTGTAATCAAACTCGGACGAACGCTCTGCCCGGTGTCGGTCGATCTGGCGGATGCTCGCGGCCGCAAGGTCGCCGTGGCGCAGGTGACGTACATTCGCCTTCCGCGCGAACCGGCGCACTCAAAGACCCGGGCGTGACCCAATTCGTGGCGCACGGCAAGTCAGGTCAGCGACCTGACTTGCGCGCTTGCCGAGAATCTACAAGGATGCCCGCCCGCCACGAGTAGCGGCTCGCCGGCTATCGGTTGGCGACTGCGCTGCGAGGCCCGCGTCGACTGCGACGGGGTCCGCGATGTGCGCCGTTCTTATTCGCGGGGCGATGGCCCTGCCTGTTGGTGTCACCGTTCCTTCGGGAGTCCGTGCGTGCGGGGCGCTCGGCCTGCACGACCGCCACTTTCGGGGCGACGTACCCGGGAAGGTCCGCCGCGGGTTGCAGCGGCGTGCGAATCAGGCGTTCGATGGCCCGGAGGTTGCCGTGATCTTCGCTGCTGACGAAGGAGAGCGCCGTGCCGGTGGCTCCGGCGCGACCCGTTCTACCGATGCGGTGAACGTAGGTCTCCGGTTCGTCGGTCAGGTCATAGTTGATGACGTGCGAGATGTCGTCGATGTCCAGCCCGCGGGATGCGATATCGGTGGCGACCAGGACGCCCGTCTTACCCGATCGGAAGCCGGCGAGTGCTCGGGTGCGGGCGTTCTGGCTCTTGTTGCCGTGAATCGCGTCCGCGGAGATGCCGGCACGCGTCAGATGGCGGACGACCTTGTCCGCTCCGTACTTCGTGCGTGTAAAGACCAACGCCCTCGAGTAGGGCGTGTTCTCCAGCACACTGCATAGCAGGGACGGCTTCTCTCTCTTCTCCACGGAATAGGCCCAATGCTCGACGGTCTCGGCTGCGGAGGAGACGCGTGCGACCTCGACCGATACCGGGTTTATCAAGATGTCGTTCGAGAGCTCTCGAATCGGGCGTGGCATGGTGGCTGAAAGCAGCAGCGTCTGTCGCTGCTTTGGAATCGTCGCCAGAATCCGCCGGATGTCCGGCATGAAGCCCATGTCCAACATGCGATCGGCTTCATCCAGCACCAACACCTCGATGGAGTCGAGCTGGACCACGCCGTCAGCCATGTGGTCCAACAGGCGACCCGGCGTGGCTACGAGGATGTCGACGCCACTGCGCAGAGTCCGAGTTTGCGGGTTCTTGTTGACCCCTCCGAAGACGGCCGTGTGCTTCAATCCGCCGAAGCGCCCGTAGGTCCCGAAGCTATCCGAAATCTGCTGTGCCAGCTCACGAGTGGGGGCGAGCACCAGGGTACGAATGTGTCGCGCACGCGGCCGCCTGCGGTCACTGCGCTTCGGCGCCGGGCTGGCGGCCAGACGTTGCAGGATCGGCAGGGCGAATGCGGCGGTCTTGCCCGTGCCGGTCTGGGCACATGCCAGCACGTCCTGGCCGTCCAGGACCAACGGGATGACTTTTGCCTGGATCGGCGTGGGGGTTTCATAGCCGGCGGTGCGAACCGCCTCCAAAAGCGGCTTATGGAGCCGCAGGTCGTCAAATCTCATTCAATCAATACTTTCTGAAGTACTACGGGCGGGACGTGTCAAAAGCGCGGGGCATCTGCCAAAACCATCAATGCCTTGCTGTCAATAAGCTTTCTGCGTGGCCCGAAAAACTTGGCTACGGGGATGCTATGGGCCATTGGGGCGCCTGTCAAGCCCTAATCCCGAGCACCGCGAGAACGCAGTTGGCGATCCCGGTCCGACGCGTATTGCCACGATCCTGGCATTTCGCCCGTCCGAGAACACGGGATCGATGACTGCAGCCGCGTCCTGGCGTTCCTCAACTACCACCTTCCCAGCACTGAGACGCTGATCGCCGGCGTTCCGTGGCTCACGCGGGCGAGTCCGCGGCACGCGCCCGGCCGGGTCGCCTAAACCTCCGGATCGCGAGGTGGTATACTCCGGCCGCGCGTCGACGAAGGGCGCTCGGTTTTCTTTTCTGTGTCGGATTGCCGGGAACGGGTCTCGTTCTATCTGAAAAGTGGAGGAAGTAGCCATGGCCGGCGAGGGTGGTTGGTACTACGTGGACACGAATCGGAAGACGGTAGGGCCCGTGTCGCGCGAGGCGTTGATCGGCGCGCTGCAGAGCGGCCAGGGGCCCGGCACGCTGGTGTGGGGTCCGGGCGTGCCGGATTGGACGGAGGCGCGGCATATAGCGGCGCTCGGCGTGTCACAGCGTCCGGCGGCTGTGCCGGTGCCGCCGGCGCCGACGGGCCGCAAGGCCGACGTGATCGACTACGAAATCCACGGCGACGACATGCAGTTCGTCGAGGTGACGCTCGATCCGACGGAGGTCGTCGTGGCTGAAGCCGGCACGATGATGTACATGACCGACGGCGTGCGGATGGAAACGGTCTTCGGCGATCCGAGCAAGAACAAGGGATTCCTCGACAAGATCTTCGACGCCGGCAAGCGGATGATCACGGGCGAGTCACTTTTCCTAACGACGTTCGTCGCGGCCGGCTCGAAACGCGAGCAGGTCGCGTTCGCGGCACCCTACCCGGGTAGCATCATTCCGATGCACCTCGATCAGCTCGGCGGCGAGATCATCTGTCAGAAGGATGCGTTCCTTTGTGCCGCGCGCGGCGTGCAAATCGGAATCGCTTTTCAGCGGAAGATCCTCACCGGGCTGTTCGGCGGGGAGGGGTTCATCCTGCAGCGGCTGACCGGCGACGGCATTGCGTTGGTTCACGCCGGTGGAACCGTCCAGCGGCGCGAACTGGCGGCCGGCGAGACGCTTCGCTTGGACACGGGGTGTCTCGTGGCGCTTCAGCCCTCTGTCGACTACGACATCGAGATGCAGCGTGGCATCAAGAACGCGATCTTCGGCGGAGAAGGGCTCTTCCTGGCGACGCTGCGCGGGCCCGGTGCGGTGTGGGTCCAGTCGTTGCCGTTTACGAGGCTGGCGGG
>JAJDDX010000049.1 GCA_029260055.1 Phycisphaerae bacterium | reverse complement strand
GGTGGTAACCTTGATGCGTGGAAGGCCGATGGCAATGCCGACGTGATCGACATTCTGGACTTCGGAATGTTCGTGAGCCAGTTCGGTATGGCCCTCGATCCGAACACGCCTTGTGGCACCGCCGGTCCGCATGCCGACATCAATGGTGACGGCGTTGTGGATGGTGCGGACTTCGTCTTCATCTCGCAGAACTTCATGGAGCACAGCAAGAACTCGTGCTGCGATGGACCTGCGCAGTTGGGCGATACTCCGATCGTGCAGATCTCGGTCAAGGAAGCGCGTCGTATGGGTTGGGGTGAGCTCGCTGTGGCTGACCTTAACAACGACGGCATGATTGACGCGGACGACATGGCCGCGTTCATGGCCGGTGCGCGTCCCGAGGTGGGCACGAAGGGTCAGTCGCGTGGCGTCCGTGGCTCGCTGGGCAACTAAGCTCGGATGAGTCGCGCGATTAGCGCGGACCCGTCGGAGATGGAAGGTTGATTCCTTCCTGATGCGACCACAAAGGGCGGCGTATGGCGAGATGCCATACGCCGCCTTTCTTTGTGCGCTGAGGTTTGTAGCGTCGGCGGACGCGACGCGCGCCGGGCGAGGCGAGTGATGCCGGGTGCGTTGACGGTGTCACGACGGATGATTAGACTCGGGGCGTGTTGTGAACCTGGTCCCAAGCGGCTGCAAAACGACGCCTGTGCCTGAACCGTCCATTCGCCATTATTGCGGTCTTTTCGGTGTCTACGGGCACGAGGAGGCCGTCTTCCTGACGCAGTTGGGGCTGTACGCGCAGCAGCATCGCGGTCAGGAGTCGGCCGGGATCGTGACCACGGATGGTTCGAGCCTGAAGCGGCATGCCGGGCTCGGCTTGGTGAGCCAGGTCTTTGACCGCCGGAAGCTCGAGGAACTCCGTGCTCCGACGGCGATCGGGCACGTGCGCTATTCGACAACAGGCGGAAATACGGCGTCGAACTCGCAACCACTCTTGTTCTCGTTTGCCGGTGGGCAGGTCGCGATCGCTCACAACGGCAACCTGATCAACGCGGCACTCCTGCGTCGGGGTTACGAGCAGGTCGGGCACATCTTCCAAACGACGAGTGACACCGAAGTCATCATCCATCTTCTGGCGAAGCCCGGCCATCAGCACAAGAAGCACCCGCTGAACCACGTGTTGGGGCATCTTCAGGGGGCGTATTCGCTGCTGCTGTTGTTCCCCGATCGTATGGTGGCGGCACGTGATCCTCTCGGCTTCAAGCCGCTGTGCCTAGGCGAGACGAAGTGTGGTGCGACGGTGGTGGCGTCCGAGACGAAGGCTTTCGACATGATCGACGCCCGGTACGTCCGCGACGTGGAGCCGGGCGAGATCGTGACGATCAGCGACGCGGGTGTCGAGAGTCGGAGGTTCGGTGGTGACACGGGCGGCCGCGGCGCGTCGTGCATCTTCGAACAGGTCTATTTCGCCGACCCGTCGAGCCTGGTCTTCGGCGAGAACGTTCACCTGGTGCGGCGGGCGATGGGCACTAAGCTGGCGCTGGAGGCCCCGGTGGATGCCGATCTGGTGGTGCCGATCCCGACCTGCGCGAAATGTGCGGCGACGGGCTACGCCCGTGAGAGCGGCATTCCGTACGGGCGGGCCTTCACGACGAGCCATTACGCCGGCCGGTCTTTCATCATGCCGACGCAGTCCGGGCGTGACCACGCTGTGAAGATGAAATTGACGGTGATCAAGGAGGCGGTGGCGGGGCAGCGCCTAGTGGTGGTCGAGGATTCGGTCGTTCGGGGCACTACGACGCGTGCGAAGATCGGTGCGTTGCGGGCGGCTGGGGCAACGGAGATCCATCTGCGTGTGGCGAGCCCACCGATCAGGCACCCATGCTACTTCGGGATCGACTTCCCGGATCAGAAAGAACTGATCGCGAATAAGCGTAGCGTCGAGGATATCCGGGCTTATCTCGGGGTGGATTCGCTGCACTACCTTTCGCATGAAGGCATGCTGTCGTGCGTGAAGATGGAGCCTGAGCGTTACTGCACGGCCTGTTTCTCGGGCAACTACCCGATGGACGTTGACGAGCCGGTTGAGAAGTTCTCCATGGAGCGCGGGCAGCTTCGGATGTTTACTTAGCTAGATGGCTTCACGCCGGCTCGGTGTCATGGCGGTGGAGCCACACTGGCGGGCAAGCCGCCAGTGGCACCCATCGGCGTGCGGGCCAGACGCCGGCGCCGACTGGCGGGCGTATCGGGGAGCGCAGGACGGTTGACGGCAAGGAACGGCAAATCTGGTCGTAAGTCCGGGCGCACCAAAGGCGCCGGCGGTGGGGCGGGCAAGATCTCGTACAAGGAAGCCGGGGTCGATATCGAGGCGAACACGCGCTGGGTCGGCTCGATCGAATCGGCGATGCGGAGCACGTACGGCCCGCGGGTGTGCGTGCCGCGGCACGGCGGCTTCGCGGGGCTGTTCCGGCTCGACCACGACAACGGCCTATTCAAGCGTAATTACAGGAAGCCGGTCCTCGTCGGGTGTGCGGACGGTGTGGGGACCAAGGTCCTGCTCGCGATCCGAATGAAGCGTTTGTCGACGATCGGGATCGACCTGGTCGCGATGAACGTCAACGACCTGATCACGTGCGGGGCTGAGCCGCTCTTCTTCCTTGATTACCTCGGAGTCCACAAGCTCGATCCGGCAGGTCTGCAGGACGTCATGGCGGGCATCGCAGCCGGGTGCCGTGACGCCGGGTGCGCGTTGCTGGGGGGCGAGACGGCCGAGATGCCGTCGCTCTACCGGCGGAACGAGTTCGACTTGGCGGGTTTTTCGGTCGGCGTCATCGAGCAGAATCGCGTGATCGACGGGAGCCGCGTCGGTACCGGCGACGTGATCATCGGGCTTCCGTCGAGCGGCGTCCACTCGAACGGTTATACGCTGGTCAACGAAGTGCTGAAACGCAACAAGGCTCGGCTGGACCGCGTCGATCCCAAACTTGGTGAAACGCTGGGCGAGGCGTTACTTCGTCCGACGCGGATTTACGTTCGTGCGGCGCTGGCGGTGCTGCACGCCTATCGCGTCAAGCGGGTGGTGACGGGCATGGCGCACATCACCGGCGGCGGGTTGCGCGAGAACATCGCAAGGGCGTTGCCGGCCGGCTGTGATGCCGTGCTCAAGAAGAATGCGTGGAAGCCGCCGCCGGTTTTTGACGCGTTACGCCGCCTGGGCATCTCCCGTGGCGAGATGCTCAAGGTGTTCAACATGGGCATCGGTTACGTGTTCCTGGTTCGGCCCCACTTTGCAGCCGGCGTGGTTCGGGTGCTGCGGCGAGCAGAGGAGGAGCCGATCATGCTGGGGCGCGTCACTCGCGGCCGCCAGCGGGTGCGGATCCAGTAGCGGCCCGTGGGTGGTCCCGGCATTTCGGCGCTGAGGGCGCGGAATATACCTGTCATGCATGCGAATACCGGTCTGGAACGTGAGCGGCTGTGACGTGCGCGAGGGCAAGTTATGATCCAAGTATGCATCATGTCGGGGCACGACGGGTACCTGGCTTCCGATAAGAAGTTCTACTTGACGCTGATGGGGGGGTGCGACCTCATCTGCCCGACCCTGGCCCGGCAGATCGTCGCCAAGCGGGAGCGGGAGCGTAACGGCTCGAGCCACGCCCCGAAGCAGTTTTTCCTCACGATCATGGGTGCGACGGAGATCACCGCTCCGACGCTCGCCCAGGAGTTCATGGATCTGCGTGACCTGCTTCAGAGCGGCTCGATCACGATGGCGGATTGGGATCGACACAGCGGCGACGTAGGCCGTGCGGATGTGTCGGTCGGCTCGCTGTCGCTCATGGGCGGGTTTTCGGACTCTGAACTTCCGACGGAAGATGACGAGATCAACGCCCTGGCTCTCCAACGGCATCTTGGGCATATCTCCGAGGCTGAAGGTGTCGCCCTTCAGTACGGCATCGGGCGGCGCGGCGCGGAGCGCCGAGCGTCGGTGCGTCGGGCGGCGACCAGCAGCGCCGTGACCGCGTAGCGGTTCATCGGCGGCGTCTTCACGTCAGCCGGTTGCCGCGCCGGTACTCGCCATTCGTTCGCTTTGCTTCCTTTGAATCACGCCAAGCTCTTGCGGATGCGTGGGTGTGTCTATAGACTCGCCGCTCGCGCACGAGGGCGTGCGCGTCACGCAGCGGCCCGCATGGCCGCAAGCACGGGAGAGGTGTCCGAGCGGCTGAAGGAGCTGGTTTCGAAAACCAGTGTGCGGTTTACACCGTACCGGGGGTTCGAATCCCCCCCTCTCCGGTTCATTTCGACAGGGCAAGAAAGAGGTAGCGCCGCCGACGGGGCCACACCGTCGATGCACACCGACCTCCGTCTGGAGGGTTTCTCAGCGGACAGACGCATAGCCGCCGAGCACGCCCGAAGGCGAAAAGACAATCTGCCAGAGCTGGTTCATCCGAGCGCGGAAGCCGCCGGCGCAAGTAAGCAGATAGCATTTCCACGTGCGGTAGAAGCGATCATCGTAGTTGTGGCGGATGTTGCTCCAGTTGGCATTGAGGTTCTCGAACCATGCCATCAGCGTCTTGTCATAGTCCGCGCCGAAGTTCTCCCAGTCCTCGATGATCATGACGTCCTCCGCGGCGGCTGCGATCTGAGCCGCGGTAGGCAGCATGTAGTTGGGGAAGATGTTTTGCTCGAGCCAGGGGTCCGTCACGAGCGCCGGGTTATTGGCGCCAATGGTTTGGAGGAGCATGAGCCCGTCGGGCTTCAAGCACTGTCGAGCGATCTTCATGAATCTCCGGTGGTTCTTGCGGCCTACGTGCTCCAAACATCCGACCACGACCACTGCGTCAAACGCCTCGTCATTGAGGTCACGGTAATCCATAAGACGGAGGTCAACGGGCAGTCCAGCGCAGAGAGCCTTGCCGAACTCATGCTGCTCCCTCGATAGGGTCACGCCCACCACCGAAACGCCATGGGTCTGGGCCGCGTACTGGGCGAAGCCGCCCCACCCACACCCGATGTCCAACACGCGCATTCCCGGGCGCAGCCCGACCTTCTTGGCGACCAGCTCGAGTTTGGCCTCCTGTGCCTCATCCAGGTTCGCAGCGTCCTTCCAGCGAGCGCAAGTGTAGACCATCCGGCGATCCAGCACCGCCTCGTACAGATCATTGCCCAGGTCGTATTGCTTGACCGCCCGCTGGCTTCCCTTGCGCCCCTGGCGATTGAACAGCCTTGCCGAAAGGCTGGCAAAAAGGAGCGAGAGACGGGTCGAGGCAGGGATATCCAGCCCGTTCGAAAGCACCTTCGCAGTCAGCTCGTCGAGCCGATCCGACTCCCACCAGCCATTCACGTAGGCGTCGAACGCGCCGTGGCTTCCCCGACGCAGAGCCTCGTCGTAGAAGGCGTCGTTAAGGACGCGGATGTCGAAGGGCCTGTCGCCGTTGATTTCGATGCCTGCAGGAGACAGGAGTTCCTGGACCACCTGCCGACTCCGCAGCCGTCCGGCTTTGGGTGTGTGGGCCATTGTCGTACTCCTCCGTTCGCCTGCGCGGGGATTACGCTTCCCAGATGGACCGGCTATCCTGAAGATACCGTCGTTCGCCTGAATCCGACCATAGCCGATACCACAAGCAGGGATTTCCGATTTGTCAGACCGCAGGCCACAATCGTACGCCAAGGACCGCTCGATTCAAGCGAAAACGGCCTGACCTCCGGGAAAAGCGGTTCCAGCGGGG
>JAJDDX010000480.1 GCA_029260055.1 Phycisphaerae bacterium | reverse complement strand
ACTCAGGTTGTGGACATTCGACTTCCTCGCAGCTCAAGCCTTCATTGAAGATTCCATCATTTTCTTCGCAATCAGCTTGTGTTGTTTCTTTGCATTTGCAGCTTGGAAAACAGCATGCAAATTCCGGTTCTGGTTGTGGGCATTCAACTTCTTCACAGGTCAGTCCTTCGTTGAATTCGCCTTTTGCGTCTTTACAATTCTCTTCCGTTGCCATCACGCATGTACCATCATCAAGACAGCACGCCCATGTTGGATCAGGTTGTTCGCATTCGACTTCTTCACAGGCTTTGTTTGGATGAAAATCACCGCCACGGGCACGGCAATCATCTTTATTTGAATCCAAACAACTGCCATCTTCAAGGCAACATGCACCATCCTGTGCAAGCGCTGGTTTGGCTGATACCATACAGAACACCGCCATCAGCGCACCCAAAAATACTGTGGATTTCGTCATCATCTTTTCTCCTTAAAATTCAAATAAAAGCTCACCGTACATGGTGAGCTAGAACATGATTTATTACAATTACGCGCACTTTGAAGGCGCACATACACAAACACCCTATGACACATACACATAGACTCTGCAGTGTAACTGCGGCAACCGAGGTTTATGGAGTTACCGATTCGTTCGATGTTTTCACTAAGAATTGACGGCATAACGTTGTATTTCTTTACCTTAAATACGTGATATGAAATCGAAGCAACACTACCAGCATCCGGTATATGACACGTTGCGTTCCACATCGCATAACAATTACGCCGCATGCTTTAACTGTTTGTATAGGAGCAGTTTATGGTGCAATTAAGAGTGTTGAGAGAATGATCATATGGCGAATATGCAGGCTGAACGAAGCCATGTGCGCTTCATCCTGGCTACAATAAGCCATAAGCGCATTTGTTGTAGAGCAGCCTTAATGCATTTTTAGAGGATAGCAGAGAAGTGAACAACAGTAACACGAACGGTAACTGAATTTCAAACTTTTACATGAACCAGTGAAGTCTCATATGACAGAATGTGTTAAGCTCTTTTGGTGAGATAAATCGTGATGTGCCGGCAGGTGAATATTAAGCCATTCCATTGCAGTCAAATTATATATGGCTGTGGAAGATGATGTTTCATGGTCCAGCGAATGACGCAAAGAATATGATGTAATCTGCCATGTCCACATCATCGTCGGTATCGAAGTCCATGTTTTCACATGGATCTTGAATTGGACCACCATCTTCACCCGTATAGCATTGTTGGAACAATGCAAAATCGTTTAGATCCACATTACAGTCAATGCATGCACAATCCGCATGATTCACAAATCCATCATAATTGATATCATAGATGGAAAAATTGTGACCGAACTCGCACAACGTGATGCCGCCATCGATTTGAGCGTCGCAATCTACATCTTCATCGCCATCAAAATCGTTGATGAATTGACGGCATTGCTCATTGTCGTCGGTATCGATATGCCCATCACCGTCAAAATCACCGGATTGAATGTTTGGAAAATGATCCGTCCAGACGAACAAAGCATCGTTTTCAAACGTTGTATAGCTTGTCCCTACCAAAAGCGTTACACGCCATTGTTCCGGGTCCATGGCGTCGTCCGGATCTTCGAATTCCCAGCCTGCAATGATCGGAAAATTCGGATCGTTGCGCCAGTCTGGTAGCGCATTTCTTGTACTGAAAGTCAGATCATCCAACGCTTCATGCACACTGTTTTGATTGGTTGTGCGTCCGTCATTGCCCTCTACGTTTTGTTCGCCGCGTTGTGCAGCCGAACCGGAGTTGGATAGAGGATAAACCAGACTGATCGTGGTTTCATCTTTTCCTTTATTGTGTTCAAACATTATCTGAACTTCAGGGTTATATTCGCCGCCAGGACAACAGGCGAAACTGAATCCTTCAAATGCATGCGCCCGATGAAACATCGTTCCATGTACAACCCATTGTTCTCCTTCATCGAAAATGCCATCACACTGAGATCGACATTTTCGTTCATCTATGTTATCGATATCCCATCCCTGAAGCGCAACATGAAATTCTTCACCACTGCGGTCAGCCAATGGCATGGTCTCCAGTAAACCATCAAATGCTGATCCATCAAAGGCAATGCGATCTTTAAAAACCTGCCCTTCCGGGTGACCTCCAAATCGAGCAACGCTACCCTGAAACCTCAGATCTGCCGAACCTTCTGCCTGATTGTTGAAATCAAATTCCCCCCCCGTATCAGGATTATCATCCATATCCAGTTCGATGTAACCGAAAATTGGATGATTGCCGTATTTGAAGGGCCTGAACGATTCACCTAGCAACCCGGGCGGATTCATTAGACCTGCGAATACGATGTTTAAACGAAAAAAATCGCCGTCCACTTCCCATTTGCCATTGAACAAGTCAGAATCGGCGCGTTTGGGATTCCACGTACCGATTTGATAAGACAGTATATCTGGCAATCGGTGCAGTTGTTGGTTTACCGGTCCGTTTGCACCCGGATCTGTTTTTCGTATGGCTGTATCTCCGCGCAGGTCGTCAACGGGTGTCGGTTCTTTATCTGCATATGCAAACGCGGTAAACACTAAAACCGACAGGATTTGAATAACAATCGCACGGTACATTTGGTACATTCTATATGCTTGATGGCGCGTAAATATGATCTCCTTACATTATAGCACAGCAATAATCCGACATGCAAGATATATCGAAAAACAGACCATCGGGACCATCATTACGATCCGTCTGATAATTCCAACTATGTCCAATAAACGCCATGTGTTGAACCAATACCATGCATTCGATGATCTTCACCCCTGAAGCAGCTCTCTCACTCCCGCCCAGGTGGATCATGACTCAACCCATTTATTGGGTGTTGTCAATAAACATACAGCAATCAGCATACCATACTGAACTTTGAGAGTATAAATACATAAGTCGTTGTCATGCTAATCGTTACGTGCTTTTCCAAATTCATGCGCGGGAGACTCTATCAAGCATTATTGTTGTATTTCATTCAGATAATCGAATTTGTGGCTGACTGCAGCCACATGGCTTCGAAAAAGACAATGCGCAATGCGTAATAAATAATCGCATCAATGCTGAACAGAAGGATTGCGTTCGCAGTATCAGTTAGGCGAATTGATCCGACCACACTCAGGCGTCTTTGGAATGAATGTCCATGCATGTAAATTTAATAGGTTAATCGAATCAAGGATGGTGTTCATGGGTCAATAACATCATATATTGCAGGGTAGTGCATACGTTTCTTGAATTGGGACATTTCATCCGGGTGGTTCATGGTTGTCTGCAGGTATAGCGCTTTGCGGTTTGTTGATCGGGACCCATGCATTGAGCAGCTCAGCGTTTTCGATCCACATGACGAAATAGGGCATGGTGGCATCTCGTTT